>CAMVGM010000044.1 GCA_947167015.1 uncultured Bacteroidales bacterium | reverse complement strand
GGACCGGACCCCTTTTCACTGAAAAACCGGACCCTTTTTCGCTGCAAATACACACATCGGCGCCACGGCGTAGCTCACCCCGATCTGATGCAGGCGCATCACGTCCGGATTCCCCTCACAGAGCACCACGGTCTCGTTCGTCGTGACCTGACGCGCCGCCTGGAACCAGCCGAAGAGCATCCGCCGCTTTTCGAAGATCTCCGTCTCCTTGGTGTTGACGTACTTCATCCGCTTGGCCACATCCGGATTCTCGCCGATGTAGCGGCCGGTAAAGCCTGCAACGTAGCCGGTCTTCGACCAGATCGGGAACACGATGCGCTCCCGGAAGGCGTCGTACACCTCGCCGGACTCGTTGATTCCCACCAGGCCCGCCTCCAGCAGCAGGTCCTTCTTCCATCCCTTCCCTACCAGGTAACGGTACAAGCCACCGCCCTTCGGGGCATAGCCGATGCCGAAGAGTTGGATGGTGTCTTTGCTCCACCCTCTCGCCTTGCAGTACTCCTGCGCCGCCGGCGCCCGGTTGAACGCGTCTTGGAAGAACTCCTGGGCTGCCGCGTTCACGTTCATCAACATGTCGCGGTGATACTGCGCCTCGCGTTCCTCAGGTGTCGGTTCCCGCTTCTCGTATTGGATATGCAGTTTGCCGGCAAGGTACTCCACCGCCTCGTAGAAGGTCATCCCGTTTTTCTCCCGGATGAACCCGACAGCATCCCAGGACTTATTGCAGCCAAAGCAGTGCGCAATGTTCCTGGACGGGGACACCACGAACGACGGGGTCTTCTCATTATGGAACGGGCAGCAGCACTTGTAGTTCGCACCCTCACGTTTCAGCGTAAGTCCTTCCTCCTGCAAGATAGCCACCAGATCGTGGTCCCGGATCTGTTCTATGACTTCGTTCGGAATCATATCATTCAGGAGATTTCGACAGTCCAAACATCACGCTCCAGCTCCATTTCCAGGAATCTGTCGCGAGCTTTTTCCTCCTCGAAGGAAGCCAGCGTACGCCAGGCGTCATTACCATGGATTTCAAACAGGCTCCGTTCGCGGTACCTGACGAGATAACGGCCGCCGGCCGTCACCTTCTTCAGCAGACGGAACCCGGCCATCATCAATCGCTCTTGCGTCAGTTCGGTCATCTCTTTACAGGTAATAATGATAATGCTCTTCCAGGAGCGCCGCCAACTCCGCGCTCCAGCCGTCCGGGCTGTTGGAGATCCAGATCTTCCTGGCCATCTCCTCGCGGATGATCCCGGTCGGCGTCCGGTGACAGATATGGAGCCTGAAATGGTTGTCCGCTGCTTTCACCCAAGCCGCCAGGCGCCTCGGGAAGAATGTATTGAAATACAGGTCCTCGACGATGTAGGACACGTGGTCGCAGTCGTACCAGTCCCAGATTGCCAGCAGCTTGTCCAACTCGTAGTACACCGGGAGATGGCAGACGTAGTTCACCACGGGATAGCCTTCGGAAAGGAGCCGAGCCTGCGTCCTGAACGCATCCCTCTGCCATCCGTTCGAGCTGTTCGCATTCCCCCGGATATCGTCAGCGAGTTTCTTGATGACACACACGTCGTGGATGTCGAAATCGTTCACGGCGTACATATCGTCGCACGCATAGATGAACCCGTCGATGCCGGACCAAGCCTTCAGGGCCTTCCGGAACTTGTGGACGTGGTCGATGTGCGGCCGGTAATTCTCCGGCCCCGGATCCAAAACCTGCGGGCACTCGATGAACGAGATGTCATCCCCCGTCACCACGACCGGATGCCAGTCGCCTATCACCGTGATGTGGAATTCCTCCTTGAAGTGCTTCCGCCAGCCAGCCACAGCGTACCCGAGTTCGTTACCCTGGGCGCCCTTCGCGAGGTATGGTATAAAGATGTGGTACATAGCGTATATGTATTATTCGTAATTATTCGTACAGGTCCCGATGCCGCTGCAGCCATTCTTGCGCGGAGTTCTTCCCGGTCCAGCTGCCGCCCTTGAAATGCAGAATATAGTCGTCAATCCGCAAGTGCCTGGCCGGCGCCCAGACACTCTCGCAGTCCTCCAGGAAGGAAGCGCCGGTGTCGTACCAGGATTCGATGAATCCGTCCGGCTGGAGCATCCAGCAACGGCACGGATCGAAGTATTCGATCCCCAGCTGCCAGCACAATGGCACGTTAATCCAGCATAGGAAAGGAAGGAGCCGCGGGATCTTATGCCGGTGCCGGTAAGGCGAGACGCCCACTTCGCCAACAAAGATGAGCCTTTGGTCGAAAAACGGAGTGATATCCTTCCTGATCAGGACGTCCGAATCCATCAGCACGAAGCCCTCCGGGAAGTATTTGAAGAGTTCCTGGACGGTCCGGCAGCGCTTTGCGCTGCCCCAGTCGTTCCGGGCGTCGGTCTTGTACGGAAACTGCCGCAGGAATGCGTCGAAGTCGATGACCTGGCCGCGGGTGTTGTCGATGACACGCACCCCGTCCATAGTGCCGAACGGGATGCGGTCCGAGTTGTCGAACACCGTCACCCGGCATCCCGGCGTGTGCTTCCGCAGGCTCAAGATGGCCGCCCTGGTCAGATCCGGGGTGTTGAAATTCACCGTACAGACATTCCGTTCCATTATCGTGTCTTTTGAAAGGGAAGCCGGGGATCGGTGTTATGGAACTCTGCAACAAGTTATTAACAATCAACATCCCGACCCACGGACTTCCCTGAAAATCATTTTATCTTTGCTAACGCAACATGTTTAACTTTCAACATCAGATGTTATGAAACTATCAAACGAAGAAAAGTCCAAAGTAATCTCAACCGTCAATCCGTACAGTAGCCCACTGCTTTCCGTCAATCTCCCGCCCGAATGCCCTTGCTGCAAGGAAAGAATTGTCCCCGGGATTGTGGAAGACGCGCTCTTTCTTCGCACCGAGGATGACCTTTCTCGTGGAATTAGGGTTGCTGCGGTTATTTGTCCTAAGTGTAATCATCTTCGACTGTTTGCCCTTTCACCGGAGAAGCAGGAATAACATTCTCTGACAGGTCAATCTCTTTCCGATTGTTGGCCCACCATCTTTCAATTCTCCGGCGGAACCTCTCGTCCCGCCGGGATTGGATCCATTGCCATATTTTCCTCATTTGCTCATAGGTTTAGAATTCACGCAGTGTTCGGTCCGTTCATCCTCTGCTATCTCCGGATCTGCGCAGTGGCTGCAGATGGTATGAGTGTCATCCGCCCACCAGCAGAATCCGTGTTCCGGATGGTAACACGGATTGGAAAAAGTGCAGCCGCACACGCGGCAAACGCCTCGGGGAGAAGGCAGGCTCTTTTTCAGAACGACGGGTTTTTGATACGGAATCATTTCCGCTGGTTTCCAATAAAAGATACAAAAATTATTTGATTTTGTTTTGCGGATTCAAATAATTTTTGTATCTTTGTATTGCAGTCAGATGGCTGTGAGGGAATCTCGAAACCTCGGAACTGAGAGAAAAACTAAGACCGAAGAGACATGAGCATCAGAATCATCCTCAAGGTTTGGAAAGTGAGAATAGAATTAGCAGTCTCAATCTAACTTTTCAACCGAAGGCTCCCGGGCGAGGCCCGGGATGCCTCTTCGGCCTTAGCACCACAAAAATACAAACAATTATGGAATCCACAAAAACGTCAAAGAACTGGGGCGGGCGCCGAGAAGGCGCAGGCCGCAAGGCCGCTGGCGAAACCGCCAAGAGCGAGACCGTCGCGTTGCGACTGAGCCCGGAGATCAAGGCCCGATTATTCCGGGTGGCCAGTGAGCGCGGGATCAGCGCGAGCGAGCTTATGACCCGCCTGATCGAGACACTTTAACCATCACCCGCCCCGTCTGCGTAGATCTCCTTCGCCACCTCCTCGATGACGACGCCCACCTGGCCGATGGACATCCTCGTCGGACGAAGGCCCCAACGGCTGTTCTCCGCGAAATGCAGGTCGATCTCCACCCGCCGCAGGCGGGGCCGCTGCGAGACGATCAGATCCTGCTGCTTCCGCAGGTAGTCCGCGAACTTCTCCAGGGACGGCCGGTCATAGACGCAGTGCCTGGCGCCCTCCGCGATCGAGGCGAGTTCGCGTTCGAGAGTCTTCGTCCCTGCCGGACTGTAAATGTAATTGACAAAATACTTTTTCATTCTCAATTCTCCCTTGTTTTGATAAAAACCTGGCGGGCGCAATGGGGTAAACCCGCCAGGTCCCCGTCTTTCCGGGGTGCCAACATAACTAAATAGCGTTAGCGTTTTTCCGATCCATTCCTGAATCAAGAAAAAGCTACTTATTCGGTATCCTTCACCCTGGGGTTCCGCAAGACAGAAAGTCGCAAACGCCGTTGTTTTACTGTTTATCTTCGGGTACTCGCCCAGCGCCGGATAAGGGCTTTTCCCGATACCATTGTTAAAGAACTTGACCGGCGACTTGCTTAAAACTTGTCTATTTCTTCTGCAACACCTTCCGGTACCGCTCCATCGTATCAATCAGAACGCTCCTGGGTGTCCTGCACAGCAGATATCCGTCCAGGGCGTCCAGCAGGTCCTTCCCGGCGGCGTTAAGATCCCTGATCCTCTGTTCCAGTGCGTCCATACACAACTCGACCACGGTTTTCATCAGCATCTAATCCGCCCCCCCCCCGGGCCATCCTGCAGGCGGCGTCCGCACAGCGCTGCGAGCCGGCCGCCCCAGGCGTTTCTCCTCCGGAGCCGCCGTCTCCTGCGGCGCGCTCCGCTCTTCCTCCGGGCTGTCATACCGGCAGTTCGTGATGAAGAACCCGCCCTCTTCGCCGGTGATACAGAAGCGCCCTTTCTCCAGGCGGTCGATGATCGCGCGGCTGGGAGAGCAGAACCGCGTGCCGTTCGCACTCTTCGGCCTCGTTAGCCGGAAGGCCGTCGGCGTGCCGGGCTTCGCCACACTCAGCGCCAGGAAGCCGTCCTCCGTTACGGCCAGGCCCAGCATACTGTCGGCGGCCATCTTCATCCGGGAGACCATCACCCTGTTGAAAACAAGACTCTTTCCGTTCACGCCGATCGTTTCCGTCAGCCTCGACCCTCCCCGCGGGGAGGGTAACAAAACTTTGAATTTCATATCTGCTCAGTCTGGATTCTGGGTTGACGATGATGTAAAGGTAAAAGGGCGGCCAGGCCGCGAGCCGCCCAGTACCGCACCCTCGTGCGGGTCTTGAGGAATGACGCAACGGCCTTCATTCTCAAGAGTCTCGACAGCGCGGCCAGGTAGGCCCGGTCGGCTGCCGTCAGTTCTTCCAGCGTGAAATAGATGCCGGCGACCAGCGTCGGCAGATGCCACCAGGCGAAGGGCGCAAGGCCCATCAACGCCCGGACTCCCCGGATGGCCAACACGGCCCCGAGGAACACCGAGAACGCCATCCAGGCGCCCGCGGCGAAAGAGATTGTTCTGTGCGTCATTCCTCATTATTTTATAGGTGTTATTTGTCCAACGGGAACAGGTCCTCGGCGCTCAACTGGCGGCCGGTGACCTCGGAGACGATCCGCGCCGTGCTTGTTCGGTAATACGGAAGCACCGGGACGGTCCTGCCCTCACGCCAGCGGTACAGGGTGGTGTCGGTGATACCGATCTCGATGACCAGGCGCTTGCGGATCTCGGTTTTGTGCTCTTTGGAAAGCCCCGCCCAAACGGCCGGGAATTTTGCTTTTCTGCTTGAATTTGTGTAGTTTCGCATATTTGCAGGTGCAATACTTGTGAATTGTAGCGGTATTTCTTTTGCAAAGGTGTAGAAACTCTATGTAAAATCCAAGGATTACATAGAGAATTTATACACAAAATTGATTTGCTTTATGGAAAGTACTGTTAAACAAAGACTTATCTCTTTTCTGGCTTACAAAGGCTTAAGCCAGGCTCGCTTTGCACAACTTGTAGGCGTCTCTTCCGGCTATGTGAATGCTATCCGGCAGAGCATCCAGCCGGCTACATTACATAAAATCACTATGCAATTCCCAGAACTCGACGCCGGATGGCTCCTGACAGGTGAAGGTGAAATGCTGAAGGGAAATGTGCAAAAAGTCGGAGACAACACCTCTGGCGTTGTAATCAATGGCAACAACCACCTGTCCAACTCCCCCATCGACAATCGCCAATACTACAGTGACAGCCCGGACGTCCTCCGGGCGACGATTGATCTGTTAGACGAAAGGATCAAGGAGAAGGATGCGCAGATCAAGGAGAAGGATGCGCAGATCAAGGAGAAGGATGCGCAGATCAAGCAACTCCTGGACATCCTCGCAAAACGGTAATCGGCGTCTCTTTATTCTTATCGAATAACGATAACATTTTTGAAGGAAAATGGGCAAATCGGGTCAAAAATATTTGACGGCAATTGTCACAACTGTCTTGTTTCGAGTACTTTACTCGAAACGTACCCGGGGCAGGAACGGGTCAAAAATTGCCGAAAACACCCCATTTTCGCAACAAACCAGCATTGATTATCAATGAGTTACAAGGGCAAAAAACGCGATTTTCAAGTCAGATCATCCCGACAAGAAGGCAACCAGATTTTGGTTGCCTTCTTTCGTCATATGGCTTCAGAATTGCATATCTTTGCGGTATGAAGAATCACCTCCCCATCCTCCTCCTGGCCGCCGCGGCGCTGCTGTGCGCCTGTTCGGGCGGCGGACGGAGCGCATTGCGGCAGGCGGAAGCCCTGCTGGAAACCGCCCGCGCGGACGACGCGGCCTATGGCTTCGTGCCGGCGGAAGACGCACAGATGCTGGAGCGGGCCGCCGAAATCCTGGAAGAGAAGGGCTCGCGCGAGGACAGGCTGGACGCCTGGTACCTGCTGGGCAGGGCCCAGTTCGCCGACGGCGCGCTGTACCGGGCCGTCGTGTCCTTCGAACGGGCGCTCGCGGCGGCGGACGCCCTCCGGGACAACGCCGCGCGGGGAGAGATCTGCCGCTCACTCGCCTACACCTACAATGCCTCCGGGCAGCACGTCGCCGCCGCCCGCCAGCTCTACGAAGCCTGGCAGGCCTTCCAGCGTGCCGGCCGTCCCGACGAAAGCCGCCGGACCCTGCTGGAATACGGCCAGGCGTGGTACAACTTCGAAAAATACGACGAAGCGGCGGACATCTTCAACGCCGTCCTCTCCGAAGCGCACGCCGCGGCAGATACCCTCACCGAGGTGCGCTGCCTGCAGAATTATGCCGCCATGCTGCTGGAAAAGGATCCGGCCGACCCCGCCCTCGCCCGCGAAATGCTCGGCCGCGTGACGGACGAACTGCACTATCCGCTGGGCAGCGCGGACTGGGGCGTACTCGCCTACGCCGCCGCCCTGCAGGGGCAGGACGCCGAAGCGAGGCGCTGCCTCCGGCAGGCCCGCGCCCGCGTCGAAACCGTTTCCGACCGCGACCGGCTGCGTTTCCGGGAATATCAGGTGGCGGCCCGTGCCGGCCGGACTGCCGAGGCGCTGCAGGCCCTCGAGCAGGTGGCCGCCTCGGGCAATGAAGCGGACATCTCCGCCTTGCGCAGCGCCGTCACCCTGGCCCGCGAGGATTACCTCCAGGACCGCGCGGCGCTCGCTTCCGAACGGCTCCGCTCCCAGCGCCTGGGCCTGATGGCCCTGCTGTTCCTGCTGATCGCCGTCGGCAGCACCGCCCTGTGGTACCTGCGCGCCCGCCGCATCGAGAGCGAGAAGGCTCTCTCAGAAGAGCGGGCCGAGACCGAACGCTACGTCGGCATCGCCGAGGAACTGCAGGCCCGCCTGGGCGAGACTTCCCGGCGGCTGCGTGACACGGCTGCCGGAAAGAACGAGGTGCTGGAGCGCCTCTGCGAGCAATATTACGTCTTCGAAGGCACCGACAAGCTGCAGAAGAACCTCCTCAAAGAAGTCAAGCAGGCCGTCGAAGGGCTGCGCGAAGACCCCAAGGTCATCGCCCGCCTGGAGCGCTCCGTGGACGCCGTATACGACGGCGCCGCCACCAAGCTCCGCGCGCAGTTGCCGAACTGCAAGGAAGAGGACGTCAAGCTCTTCGTGCTGGCCGCCGCCGGCTTCAGCCGCACCGCGATGGCCACCCTGATGGACAAGGAGAAAGGTGTCGTGAACAACCGGCTCTGGCGCCTCAAGGGGCGCATCTCCGAATCCGCCGCCCCCGACAGGGAGCTCCTGCTGGGTTGCCTGGAGTAGTTTTATAACTTATTGATTATCAAACACTTGAGAAGCGCGAGATTTTTTCGCGCTTCCTTTATTTGTATCCTATTGACAATCAATTGATTACAAGGTGGCCGCGAGATTATTTACGCACGCGGAAATTTGGTTTTCGGCGCTGCGTGGCCGTACCTTTGCAACGGACAAAGCAACCCAAAAACCACAAAGCCATGGAAACGAAGAAAACCCAAAAAGCCGCTCTCGAAAACAAGAGAGTCATTTTCCTGGAGCTCGGACTCATCGTGTCCCTGCTCGCCGTCATCGGCGCCTTTTCCTACTCCACCGCCGTCAAGAAGGCCCCCGTCCTCCAGGGCGTGAGCGAGATTATCGACGTCGAAGAACTGATCCCCATCACCCGCGAAACGCCGCCGGAACCTCCGAAGGCGCTCGCCATCCCGCAGATCTCCGAGATCATCGAGATCGTGGACAACGACCTCCCCACCACCGACATCATCAGTTTCGACGACACGCAGCTGGACGTGCCCGTCTATGATTATCGGGAAGAGACCGTGGACGCCCCTGTCGAGGAGGAAGACATCCCCTTCGTGCTGGTGGAGAAGAAACCCGCTTTCCAGGGCGGCGACGCCAACAGCTTCAGCCGCTGGATCTCGCAGCACCTGGAATACCCCGAAGTCGCCAAGGAGAACGGCGTGCAGGGGCGTGTGATGCTGCAGTTCACCGTGATGAAGGACGGATCCGTGGGCAACGTGAAACTGCTCCGCGGCGTGGACCCGTCGCTGGACAAGGAAGCCCTGCGCGTCGTCTCCGCCTCCCCGAAATGGGAGCCCGGACGCCAGCGCGACCGCGCCGTGAACGTCACCTACCAGTTCCCGGTCATCTTCCAGCTGCGCTGAGCGGGCGGGGTCTATTTCCTGCCCCGGCGGTTCAGCTCAGCCTGGAAAGCGGCCGCGTTCCGGTTGTGCTCGGAGAGCGTTTTCGCGAAGACGTGGGTGCCGGAGAAGTCGGAGTTGGCACAGAAGTAGAGGTTGCCGGCACCCCAGGTCCCGCCGAAGTCGGGATTGAGCACCGCCTCGAGGGCCGCACGCGTGGGCACGCAGATCGGCCCCGGCGGCAGCCC
This sequence comes from uncultured Bacteroidales bacterium, assembly GCA_947167015.1. Lineage (GTDB taxonomy): Bacteria > Bacteroidota > Bacteroidia > Bacteroidales > UBA932 > Cryptobacteroides. The sequence goes on along the minus strand of CAMVGM010000044.1, from coordinate 9,235 downwards.
GGTATGGGTATAAGTGTTGTAGGCGGAATCCACCTCCAAATGCTTCAGCAGGATGCGGCTGAGCTGATAGTCGTAGCAGAAGGCGATGGTCGGGTCCGCCTGCAGCGGCATCCCGATCTTCAGCCGGTTCAGGTACACCCCCGCGATCTTCGGCATCTCCGCCTCGTTGTTGGACTCGGCCTTCACGATGGATGCGAGCACGGACGCCTGCTGGCGCGTGAGTCGCAGCGCCTTCGCCTTGGCATCGCGTTCCGGCGTCCAGAACGCATCCCAGGCCGCCTTCTGCTTGTCGAAGACCTCATTCATCGAAGCGGTCCAGTAGATGTCGTAGGTGTCCGGCATCAGCAGCGAGAAAACGTTGCGCGGCGTGAAGCCGTAGGTGGCGAGCAGGTGCTCGTCGTTCAGCGCCTTATACACCGTCGCGGAATCCAGCAGCAGCTGGCTCGCGATCTTCGCGGCGATGTTGCTCTTGATGCGGAGGTTCCCGGCCAGCGACAGGCGCACCGGCGTCTGCCAGCCGTTGTTGAGCATCCGCGCCACGTACACGCTGGCGTCGCCGGGCGAAATGGTGTAGTGCCCGGGCGTGAGGTAATCCGACACCTGCTTTGCCTGGAAACTGCGCGCCAGGCTCTTGCGGCTGATCACCTGCGCCTTGTCGGCGATCATCTCCAGAACCTTGTCGGCCTCCATCTCCGGATAGACGTAGATTTCCGCCTGCTTGCGGAAATTCGGGAGCTTGTTGTCGCGCAGCCAGTTGCCGCCGATCAGCGCGCCGATCGCGAGGATGGCCAGCAGGGCTAGGATGTAGGTCACTTTCTTCATACCGGGGCACAAAGATAGCAAAAAGTTGCCATCAGTCCGCGTCGCGGACGTCACTGAATTTGGCCCGCATCGTGGGATTCCCGCGGGTCAGTTTCTTGATGGTAAGGTCCTCCGCCTTGTCATTGGCCAGCCGCAGCTGGTTCTCGGAACCGGTCAGCGCCTCCTTGATCTTCTGGAGATGGGCGATGGACTTGTCTATCTCGTCGATGGCGGTCTTGAACTTCTCGCTGGCGATGCGGTAATTGCGCCCGAAGGCATCCTTGAAGGCCAGCAGTTGGTTCTCGAAATTGGTCACGTCGATGTTCTGCTGACGCGTGAGGGCCAGTTCCCGCTTGTATTCCACCGTCTTCCTGGCCGCATTGACCAGCAGGGTGATCATGGACTTGAAGAACTGCGGACGGATAACATACATCTTGGGATAACGGTAGGAAACGTCCACGATCCCGCCGTTGTACAGTTCGCTGTCCGGCTCGAGCAGGGACACCAGGACGGCATATTCGCAGCCTTTGGCGTTGCGGTCGGCATCGAGTTTCCGGAAGAAATCTTCATTCTTGTGCTTGGTGGCCGTCTCGTCCATCTCGTTCTTCATCTCGAACATGATGGAGATGTACTCGATGCCGTCGTCGTAATCGCGGAAGATGAAATCGCCCTTGCTGCCGCCGGACGCATCGTTGTCCTTCTCGAAATAGGCATTCGGGAACATCGGCCGCATCTCCCCGTTGAAGATGGTGCTGCAGTGGGCTTCCAAGGTTTCTCCGACCATTTTCGTAGACATGCGGATCTTCAAGTCCTTGTAGTAGTCCACCTGCTCCTGGGCCAGTTTCAGTTTCCCTTCGTATTCCTCACGCAAAGACTTGACCTGCAGGCCGGCACGGGATTTCTCCACTTCCGCGTCCGCCTTCAATTGTGCGATCTCGACCTCCTTCTTGGCCAGCGCCTCGTTCAGTTCAAGCTTCTTCCGGTCGTTCTGGGAGGCGATCTGCGCAAGGAGACGCGCGATCTCGTTGTCCTTCTCGCCGATTGCCTGGTCCTTCCGGAACAGGGCCTGCTGGAATTGCTTCTCCGCCTCCGCCGTCCGGAGTTTTTCTTGGGCCTGCTGCTCGCGGTGCAGTTCGGCAATGCGCCGGGAGACTTCGGCGTCGAATTCCGAGCCTTTTACCTGGTTCAGGATGAAAGCATAGTCGGCTTCATCGACGCGGAACGGTTTTCCGCAGTTGGGGCAGATGAGTTCGTGCATGGTTTTGTATATTACCTTTACAAATTTAACAATATCCCACTTAAATCCTAACTGTTTTCCGGACATTCCTCCAGCACCCCTGCGGCCAGGCGGCGGACGCCGAAGCTGTCGAAGCGGACGCGGACGGTGCCGGCATCGGGGTCGGACTCGAGCACCGTCCCGGGGCCGAACACCGTATGCTTCACGCGCGCGCCGGGGGCGAAGAGCGGAGCGGACGGAGGCGCGGGAGCATCGAGCCCGGCAATCAGGCGGCCGGTGCCGCGCCAGAGTTCGGGGCCGACGGGCCCCTCGACGTCATATAGCGGGCCGCATTCGTCGGCGGCTTCGCGGATGAAGCGGCTGGGGAACTTAGCCAGGGAGTTCTGCACGTTAAACCCTTCCGAATCAGAGAGATATAGCCGGTCCTTCGCCCGGGTGCAGGCCACGTACATCAAGCGGCGCTCCTCTTCCAGGCCGGCCTCTCCCCTTTCCCGGACGGTGCGGTGACTCGGCAGCACGCCCTCGTTCAGGCCGTAGATCCATACGACCGGGAACTCGAGGCCCTTCGCCTGGTGGACGGTCATCAGTTTCACCTTTTCGTCGTCCTTGCGGTAGTCGGCGTTGGTGTAGAGGGCGACGTCCTGCAGGTAAGTCCGCAGGCTCAGCTCCTCCTCGTTGCGGTTGTCTTCCTCGTACAGGCGGACCGACTTCACCAGCTCCTGGAGGTTCTCCAGGCGCTCTTCCTCCGTATCCACGCGATACTGTTCCAGCAGGCCGCTGCGGTCCAGCAGCCACTCCAGCAGGGCGGCGATGCTGCTGGCGTCCATCAGCGAGCGGGCCTCCGCGACCAGTTCCGCCAGGCGCCCCGCGGCCGGATTGCGCGCCGCCACCCCGCTGCCGGAAAGCGCCGTCAGCAGCGAGCAGCCTTTGGCGGCGGCATAGCCCTGCAGGAGTTCCATCGTCTTCTTCCCGATTTTCCGCGAGGGCACGTTGGCGATGCGCTTGAAGGCCACGTCGTCGTCCATCGCTACCAGGCGCAGGTAGGCCAGGGCGTCCTTGATCTCCTTGCGCTCGAAGAAGCGCACCCCGCCCCAGATGACATACGGGACCTTTTCGGCCATCAGCGCCTGCTCGATGGCGCGGGAAAGATAGGTAGCCCGGTAGAGCACGGCCGCATCACTCCAGCGGAAGCCGTATCCGTCGTGCAGTTCCTTCAAGGTGGCGGCAAGCGTGCCGGCCTCGAGCCGCTCGTTGCGGCAGTGGTGCCAGACGGTCCGGAAGCCGTCGGAGCGGCGCATCGTCACGGAGGTGCGCGGGAGGCGGTTCTTGTTATTCTTGATGACCGCGTCCGCGAGCGCGACGATGTTCGGACGCGAGCGGAAGTTCTCCTTGAGGTAGATGTCGGTGTCCGGGGCGTAGCTGACGAAGAGTTCGGGATGCGCCCCCTTCCACTCGTAGATGGCCTGGTCGGCGTCGCCCACGATGAAGAGATTGCCGTACGCGCCGCTGAGGATGGTGAACAGTTCCCACTCCGGCTTGTCGCAGTCCTGCACCTCGTCCACCATCACGTACTGGAACTGCTGCTGCCAGCGCTCGCGCACCGCCGGGAAGTTGTTGAGTATGTGGAGGGTGAAGAAGAGCAGGTCGTCGAAGTCCAGGGCGAAGTAGCGGCGCTGCCGGAGGATCATCTGCGCCAGGAGCGGGACCTCGCCGGGCGTCTGCGTGGGGACGACGTAGCGGGCGATGTAGGGCGTGGCGGCCTTATAGACGGCCAACTCGTCCAGGTAGTTGCCCACGATGCCGCTCCGGCGGGCGATCCCGTTCTCTTCCAGGACCTCCTTGATGACGGTCTTCATGTCCTCCGCGTCGAAAATGAGGTAGTTCTGCGGGTAGCCCAGACGGTAGATCTCCTCGCGCAGGAACTTCACGCAGAAGCCGTGGATCGTGGACACGAAGTCGCCCACGCTTCCGCCGGGCGTGAGGTCCGCGATGCGGGCGCGCATCTCCTGGGCAGCCTTGTTGGTGAAGGTGAGGCAGAGGATGTCGGACTGGGGCACGCCCAAAGCGCCCGTCAGATGTGCGTAGCGGGCGACGAGTGTCCGCGTCTTGCCGGAGCCGGCGCCCGCGACGACGCGGACGTGGCCTTCGGTGGTCTGTACGGCGCTCAGCTGGTCCTTCGTGAGCGCGTCGGTGGCTTTCCTGCTTGGATTCATATCTTCCCGGGATGCTGGTTTGCAAGCAGCGAAGATACGGGGCCGGTTTGACAATCTTTGTCAAATGAGGGACAATCTCAAAATAGTTTGTATTTTTATGCGGATTATTAACCCACAGAATCATATGAAAAGAATCACCGCATTCCTGGGCGCCTGCGCGGCGCTGCTGACCCTGGCAGGCTGCGCCGCGAAACCGGCCGCCACCGTCCCCTCCCTCGACGAGATCTTCGCCACCCGGCGGAGCATCCGCGCCTACGACGCCGACAAGAAGATCTCCGAAGCGGAGATCCGCGAACTGCTGACTGCCACGCAGAATGCCCCCTCCTGGGCGAACCAGCAGCCGAGCAAATACTACGTCGCCCTCGGCAAGGAGAAATTCGACGCCGTCCTGGACATGGTCGGCGGCAACAAGCCGCGCGTCGCGAACGCCTCCGCGCTGGTCGTCTGCACCTTCGAGAAGGGCAAGTCCGGCTTCTTCCGCGGCACCCCCGCCAATGACGCCGGCGACTACTGGGGCGCCTACGACAACGGCCTGAGCAACGCCTACTTCATCCTGAAGGCCCGCGAGATGGGCTTCGACACGCTCATCATGGGCATGCGCGAGGCCGACCGGCTGCGCGAACTGTTCGCCATCCCGGAGAACGAGATGATCCTGGCGGTCATCGCCCTGGGCTACCGCGCGGAAGAGCCCAACATGCCGGTCCACCGTCCCCTGGACGAAATCGTCAAGTTCTACTAGTCATCCCCTGCAACAGAAAAGGCGGCCCCGCGGGGTCGCCTTTTTCATATAAGTGGAAACTGCTAGATAGTTCCCTGCTCCAGCATCGCCTGGGCGACTTTCATGAAGCCGGCGATGTTCGCGCCCTTCACGTAGTCCACCGTGCCGTCCGGCTGGGTGCCGAACTTGACGCACTGCTCGTGGATGCTGTTCATGATGAAGTGGAGCTTCTCGTCCACTTCCTTGCCGCTCCAGCTGATGTGCTCGGCGTTCTGCGTCATCTCGAGACCGGAAGTGGCCACGCCGCCGGCGTTGACCGCCTTGCCCGGGGCGAAGAGGATGCCGTTGTGCTGGAAGAAGTGGATGGCGCCCGGCTGGCAGCCCATGTTGGACACTTCGCAGCAGCACCAGCAGCCGTTCTCCTTGAGCTGGCGCGCATCTTCCTCGGCGAGTTCGTTCTGGAAGGCGCACGGGAGGGCGATGTCGCACTTCACGCTCCAGGCCTTCTTGCCCGGGGTGAAGAACGCCTTGTCCGGGAAACGGGTGGCCATATCCTCGACGCGGTCGCGGTTGGAAGCGCGCATCACGAGCATATAGTCGATCATGTCCCGGGTGATGCCTCCCGGAATCTCGCAGACGCCGTCCGGGCCGGAGATGGCGACCACCTTCGCGCCGAGCTCGAGGGCCTTGATGCAGGCGCCCCAGGCCACGTTGCCGAAGCCGGACACCGCCACGCGGCAGCCCTTGATGTCCTTGCCGGCGTGATGCAGGAGGTTCTCCGTGAAATAGAGCGCGCCGAAGCCCGTGGCTTCCGGACGCAGGATGGAGCCGCCCCAGGTGGCGCCCTTGCCGGTCAGCACGCCGGTGTTGTACTCGCGGGCGAGCTTCTTGTACATGCCGTACATATAGCCGATCTCACGGCCGCCCACACCCACGTCGCCCGCCGGGATGTCCTGGTCCGGGCCGATGCACTGCCAGAGTTCCAGCATGAAGGCCTGGCAGAAACGCATGATCTCCTCGTCGGTACGGCCCTTCGGGTCGAAGTCGCTGCCGCCCTTGGCACCGCCCATCGGCAGCGTGGTGAGGGCATTCTTGAAGGTCTGCTCGAAGCCGAGGAATTTCAGCATGGAAGGGGTCACCGCCCGGTGGAAGCGCAGGCCGCCCTTGTAGGGGCCGATGGCGCTGTTGAACTGGACGCGGTAGCCGGTGTTGGTCTGCACCTCGCCCCGATCGTCCACCCAGGTGACGCGGAAGGTAAAGATGCGGTCCGGCTCGACCATGCGCTCGACGATCTTCGCCTTCTCGAATTCGGGATGCTGGTTATACACGTCCTCGATGGATTCGAGCACCTCCTGCACCGCCTGGAGATATTCGTTCTCGCCGGGGTACTTGGCCTGGAGAGAGGCCATGATGTCTGTGGTTTTCATGACAAGTTATTAATTATTAGTGGTTTATTTCACTTCCCAAGTGGAACCGCTGTGCAGCAGGTCGTCCACGCAGTGGATCTTGGACTTGGCCATCACGTCCTTCACCTGGTCGCGCACGCCGTCGTCGTAGGTGATGTCGCGCACGTCGCGGATCACGCCCAGCGCCACCGGATAGTCCGGGCCCTTCATGTCGGCCAGCGCCATGTGCAGGCCGATGTTGTCGTTGTGGGCGTCGTGCACGAGGATGTCCTCCTCGGTGAAACCGCCCTCGCCGATGTGCACGGCACGGATCTTCTTGCCGTCGTAGATCAGGCCCCGGTCGCGGTTCTTGCCGAAGATCATCTTCTCGCCGTGGTGCAGGATGATGGTATGGTCCGCCTTGACGGCGGGATCGGACAGGGTCTTGTGCGCCCCGTCGTTGAAAATCACGCAGTTGGTGAGCATCTCCATCACCGAGCAGCCGTCGTGCAGGGCCGCAGCGGTCATGATCTCCTCGTTGAGCTTCAGTTCGACATCCAGCGAACGGGCGAAGAAGGTGCCCTTGGCGCCCAGCACGAGGGAACCCGGGTTGAACGGGTGCTCGACGGTGCCGTAAGGCGAGGTCTTGGTGATCGCGCCGAACTTGGAGGTCGGGGAATACTGCCCTTTCGTGAGGCCGTAGATCTGGTTGTTGAACAGGATGATGTTGATGTCGATGTTGCGCCGGATGGCGTGGATGAAGTGATTGCCGCCGATGGCGAGGGCGTCGCCGTCGCCGCAGGCCTGCCACACCGTCAGCCAGGGGTTCGCCACCTTGATGCCGGTGGAGACCGCCGTGGCGCGGCCGTGGATGCTGTGGAACCCGTAGGTGTCCATATAGTAAGGAAGACGGGAGGAGCAGCCGATGCCGGACACCACCACGTAGCGTTCCTTGTCATATCCGAGCGCCTGGCTCACCTTGGGCAGGGCACGCTGCAGCGCCGCCAGCACGGCATGGTCGCCGCAACCGGGGCACCAGCGGACTTCCTGGTCGCTCTTGAAATCTTTAAAAGTCAGTGTTGCCATATCTACATCTCCTTCTGGATGGCCGAGGCGAGCTCGCTCACGAGGAACGGCTGGCCCTGGACCTTGTTGAACTTCTGGATGACCTTGCCGGGGAACTTCGCCCGGAGGTAGTCGGCGAACTGCCCGGTGTTGAGTTCGCAGACGAGGATCTTCTCGAAACGGTCGAAGACCTCGCCCGTGTTGGCGGGCAGCGGGTTGATGTAGTCGAAATGGACGTAGGAGACATCCCCGATCTCGCGCACGGCGGAGAGGATGTGCCCGTAGGTGCCGCCCCATCCCACGACCAGCAGCTTGCCGGAGTCCGGGCCGTTCAGCATCTCGAGGGCGGGCAGGTCACGTGCGATGCGCTCCACCTTGCCGGCGCGCTCGGCCACCATCAGGGCGTGGTTGGCGGGGTCGGTCGAAAGCACGCCCGCGTGCGTCTTCTCGAGGCCGCCGACGCGGTGTTCGAAGCCTTTCTGGCCGGGCAGGGCCCAGCGGCGGACCAGCGTCTCGGGGTCGCGCTCGAAAGGACGGAAACGCTCGCCTTCCGCAAGTGCCCCGTGCACGAAGGGCGGTTTGATCTCAGGATAGTCGGCCATGGCGGGGATGCGCCAGGGTTCGGAACCGTTGCCCAGGAAGCCCTCGGAGAGCAGCAGGACCGGGGTCATGTGCTCCAGGGCGATCTTGGCGGCCTGGAAGGCGGCGTCGAAGCAGTGGGCCGGGGAATGGGCGGCGATGACGGCCATCGGGCATTCGCCGTTGCGGCCGTACAGCGCCTGGTTCAGGTCGGACTGTTCCGTCTTGGTCGGGAGGCCCGTGGAGGGGCCGCCGCGCTGGACGTCCACGACGACCAGCGGGAGTTCAGCCATCACGGCGAGGCCCATCGCCTCGGATTTGAGCGAGAGGCCCGGGCCGGACGTGGTGGTCACGGCGAGGTTGCCGGCATAGGAGGCGCCGATGGCGGTGCAGATGCCTGCGATCTCGTCCTCGGCCTGCAGGGTCTTGGCGCCCAGGCTCTTGTGCAGGGCGAGTTCCTCCAAGATGGCCGTGGCCGGCGTGATGGGATAGGAACCGCAGAAGAGGGGCAGGCCCGATTTCTCCGAAGCGGCGAGCAGGCCCCAGGCCGTGGCCTGGTTGCCCGTGATATTGCGGTAGGTGCCCTTTTCCTGGTGCTCCGCGGGAGCGATGGTATAGGTATTGGGGATCACCTGGATGTTCGCGGCATAGTTGAAACCGTCGAAGAGCACCTTCTTGTTGGGCTCGATGACCTCGGGGTGCTTCTTGGCGAATTTCTTTTCCAGATAGGCGTAGATGTACTCCAGCGGCCGGTTGTAGATGTAGCAGGCCATGCCCAGGGTGAACATGTTCTTGCACTTGAGGATGGCCTTGTTGTCCATCCCGCTGTCCTTGAGGCTCTCCTGCGTCAGCGTGGTGATCGGAGAGACAATCAGCGTGCGGTCCTCGACCCCGAGTTCCGTGAAGGGGTTCTCGGTGGTGAAGCCTGCCTTCTTCATGCCCGCCTCGTCGAAGGCGTCCTCGTCCACGAGGATCATCGCGTGGCGCTTGCACCATTTGGCGTTCGCCTTGAGGGCGGCGGGATTCATCGCAACGAGCAGGTCGCAGAAGTCTCCGGGGGTGTTGACCTTCTCGCTGCCGATGTGTACCTGGAAACCGGACACGCCCGAGACCGTGCCGTGCGGGGCGCGGATTTCCGCGGGATAGTCCGGGAAAGTGGAAAGACCGTTGCCGTAGATGGCCGACATATCCGCAAAAAGAGATCCGGTGAGCTGCATACCGTCACCCGAATCTCCTG
>CAMVGM010000043.1 GCA_947167015.1 uncultured Bacteroidales bacterium | reverse complement strand
TCATCGGCATGGCCAACTACACGAAGAACATCTTCGTGGGCGTGGGCGGCTCCGAGGGCATCAACAAGAGCCACTACATCGGCGCCACCTACGGCATGGAGCGCATCATGGGCCGCGCCAAGAGCCCGGTGCGCGACGTGATGGAATATGCCCGCACGCATTTCATCCCGCAGCTCCCGATCGTCTATGTCCTGACCGTCAGGGCGAAAGATGCCGCGAGCGGGGAGATGGTCACGCGCGGCCTGTTCATCGGCGACGATTTCGAGTGCTTCCGGAAGGCGGCCGAACTCTCGCTCGAGGTCAACTTCATCATGGTGGACCGCGAGATCAAGAAGTGCATCGTCTATCTGGACCCCGAGGAGTTCAAGAGCACCTGGCTGGGCAACAAGAGCGTGTACCGCACCCGGATGGCGCTCGCCGACGGGGCCGAGTTGCTCGTCATCGCGCCGGCGCTCAAGGAGTTCGGCGAGGACAAGACCATCGACGGCCTGATCCGGAAATACGGCTACAAGGGCACGCCGCATACCTTGGAGGCCACCCGGGCCAACAAGGACCTGCAGGAGAACCTGGGCGCTTCCGCCCACCTGATCCACGGCTCGTCCGAGGGCCGTTTCAAGATTACCTACTGTCCGGGCCCGGAGATGACCCGCGAGGAGATCGAAGGCGTCGGATTCAGCTATGGCAATCTTGACGAAGAGCTTGCCCGCTATCCGCTGGACAGCCTCCAGGAAGGCTGGAACACGATGCCGGACGGCGAGGAGATCTACTACATCTCCAACCCCGCCCTCGGCCTGTGGGCCTATCCCGAAAGATTCAAGGACTGAGATGAAGATCGTCTGCGACAATAAGATCCCTTTCATCCGCGGGGTGTTCGAACCCTACGCGGATGTGGTTTATCTGCCCGGCAAGGAGACGACGGCCGAAGTGGTCCGCGATGCGGACGCCATCGTCACCCGCACCCGTACCAAGTGCGATGCCGCGCTGCTGGCCGGCTCTTCGGTGAAGGTCATCGCGACCGCCACGATCGGTTTCGACCACATCGACACCGCCTGGTGCGAAGCGAACGGCATCCTCTGGCGCAACGCGCCGGGCTGCAACTCCTGGTCCGTCAAGCAGTACATCGGCGCCGTGCTGGCCACGCTGGCCCGCCGCCGCGGCCTGCGCCTGTCCGGGATGACACTCGGCGTCGTGGGCGTGGGCAACGTCGGCAGCAAGGTGGCGAAGACCGCCGAAGCGCTGGGGATGAAGGTGCTGCTCTGCGACCCGCCCCGCGCCCGCCGCGAAGGCCCCGAGGGCTTCGTGAGCCTGGACGAACTGGTGGCCGCGAGCGACATCGTTACGCTCCACGTCCCGCTCTCCCGCGAAGGGGAGGATGCCACCTGGCACCTTTTCGACGCGGAGCGGCTCGCCACGATGCGCCCCGGACAGATCCTGTTCAATTCTTCCCGCGGTCCCGTCGTGGACAACGCCGCCCTGAAGGCCGCCCTGCAGGCGAAGGCCCTGCGCGCCGCCGTGCTGGACGTCTGGGAAGGGGAGCCGGAGCCCGACCGGGAACTGATGTCGCTGCTGGACATCGCCACGCCGCACATCGCCGGCTACAGCGCCGACGGCAAGGCGAACGGCACGATGAGCAGCGTCCGCACCGTCGCCTCGGTGCTGGGCCTGCCGCTGACGGACTGGCGTCCAGAGGGCATCCCGGCCCCGGCACAGCCGCTGGAATTCACCCTCGACGCCGCCGGCAAGGACCTGCAGGAAGTGCTTTCCGAGGCCCTGCTCTACAGCTACGACATCCTCGCGGACGACCGCGCCCTGCGCGCGCATCCCGAGTGCTTCGAAAAACTGCGGGGCGACTATCCGGTCCGCCGGGAACCGACGGCCTTTACGCTCCGGCTGCTCGGCGGCAGCCCGGAAATGGCCGCCCGCCTCTCTGACCTGGGATTCCAAGTAATTACAAACCAATCACATAATAACAATGCAAGCAAAATCTGACATCGGACTGATCGGACTCGCCGTCATGGGCGAGAACCTGGTCCTCAACATGGAAAGCAAAGGCTTCCGTGTCAGCGTGTTCAACCGCACGGTGGAAAAAGTGGACCGTTTCATGGACGGCCGCGGCAAGGGCAAGAACATCTACGGCGCCCACTCCCTCGAGGATTTCGTGGGTTCCCTGAAGAGCCCCCGCCGGGTGTTCCTGATGGTCAAGGCCGGCCAGGCCGTGGACGACTTCATCGAGAAGCTCATCCCGGTCCTCGACCCGGGCGACATCATCATCGACGGCGGCAACTCCCATTTCCCGGACACCGCCCGCCGCACCGCCTACGTGGAGAGCAAGGGCCTGCTGTACATCGGCACCGGCGTGTCCGGCGGCGAGGAAGGCGCCCTGAACGGCCCTTCGATGATGCCCGGCGGATCTCCTGCCGCCTGGCCGTACGTCAAGCCCATCTTCCAGGGCATCTGCGCCAAGGTGGCCGACGGCTCCCCCTGCTGCGACTGGGTGGGCGAAGGCGGCGCAGGCCACTTCGTCAAGATGGTCCACAACGGCATCGAGTACGGTGACATCCAGCTCATCTGCGAGTGCTACCAGATCATGAAGGACATCCTCGGAATGACCAACGAGGAGATGCACGCGACCTTCGCCGAGTGGAACAAGGGCGACCTGGACAGCTACCTGATCGAGATCACCCGCGACATCCTCGCCAAGAAGGACGAGGACGGTCGCTACGTGCTCGACTACATCCTCGACACCGCCGGCCAGAAGGGCACCGGCAAGTGGACGGCCATCTCGGCGCTCGACCAGGGCGTGCCCCTGACGCTGATCGGCGAGTCCGTCTTCGCCCGCTGCCTGTCCGCCCAGAAGGAGGAGCGCGTGGCCGCTTCCAAGATCCTGGTGGGCCCGAAGCCCGCGAAGTACACCGGCGACCGCGCCGCCTTCCTGGAGGACCTGCGCCGGGCGCTCTTCGCCGCCAAGGTGGTCTCCTACGCCCAGGGTTACGCCCTGATGCGCGCCGCCGCCAAGGAGTACGGCTGGAACCTCAACTACGGCGGCATCGCCCTGATGTGGCGCGGCGGCTGCATCATCCGCAGCGTGTTCCTCGGCAAGATCAAGGAAGCCTTCGACAAGAACCCGGACATCGCCAACATCCTGCTCGACCCGTACTTCACCGGCAAGCTCGCCGAGGCCCAGACCGGCTGGCGCAACGTGCTGGCCACCGCCATCGTGAACGGCGTCCCGGCCCCGACCCTCAGCGCCGCCCTCGAGTACTACGACGGCTACCGCTGCGAGCGCCTGCCGGCGAACCTGCTGCAGGCCCAGCGCGACTTCTTCGGCGCGCACACCTACGAGCGCACCGACCGCCCGCGCGGAGAGTTCTTCCACACCAACTGGACCGGTCACGGCGGCGATACTGTCGCCGGTACCTATATCGCATAATCAACTAATAATCAATATCTGCTATGCTTAAAATCGGTAAATATTCATTCGGCGTGGGCGACCGCTTCGCCCACGAAGGCATCAACCAGCTGAAGGCCCTCATCGAGGCCGAGGAGAAATTCGGCGTCCATTTCGTTCCCGTGTGGAACAAGTCCAACCGCGAGCACCAGATCGTCGGCACCGAGCCGTGCGAGACGCGCGCCGAGGCCGACGCCGCCGTCAAGGCCCTGAACTATAAGGGACAGTATTTCGTGGATGCGGACCACATCAACCTGAACAACGTGGACCGCTTCATCGAGTCTTCCGACTTCTTCACCATCGACGTCGCCGACTACATCGGCCACTCCGGTTCGATGGAAGAGCGTTTCCTTCCGGCCATCAAGGAAGCCGGCAAGATCTACCGCCACATCGCGGAGAAGAAGGGCGTCGGCAACTTCGTGACCGAGGTCTCGATGGATGAGGTGGACGAGGCCCAGACGCCCGAAGAACTCCGCTACATCCTCAAGGAGATCGCGAAGGAGGGCATTCCCGTCCAGACCATCGCGCCCAAGTTCACCGGCCGCTTCAACAAGGGCGTGGACTACCGCGGCGACCTCGCGCAGTTCGAGAAGGAGTTTGAGCAGGACCTGCTCGTCATCGACGAGGCGGTGAAGGCCTACGGCCTGCCTGACAACCTCAAGCTCTCCATCCACTCCGGTTCCGACAAGTTCTCCATCTACCCGATCATGGGCCGTCTGATCCGCAAGTACGACAAGGGCATCCACATCAAGACCGCCGGCACCACCTGGCTCGAGGAGAACATCGGTCTCGCCGTGGCGGATCCCGAGGCCCTCAAGCTTGCCAAGAAGATCTACGTGAACGCCCTCGGCCGCATGGACGAACTCACCGTCCCGTACGCCGCCGTCATCGATGTCGACGTGAAGGCCCTCCCGTCTCCGGAAGAGGTCGAGAAGTGGGATGCCGAGACCTATGCCCGCACGATGCGCCACAACCAGGCGGACCCGCTCTACAACCCGTCCTTCCGTCAACTCATCCACGTCAGCTACAAGATCGCGGCCGAGCTCGCCGACGAGTTCCTGCCCGCCCTGGAGAAGCATACCGACGTGATCGGACGCGAGATCACCGAGAACCTCTGCGAGCGTCACATCAAGCGCCTCTTCGGCGAGTAACAGCGTTGCCCTATGAAGTATTCATTCGATGACCTCAAAGGCCGCAACTGCGTGATTACCGGCGGTTTCGGCGTGCTTGGAATGGCCCTCACGCGCGGCCTCGCCGAGGCCGGCGTAAACCTGGCCGTCATTTCCCGCAGCAAGGACAACCCCGCCCGCGGGGAGGCGATCGAGAAGGAGTTCGGCGTGAAGTGCCTCGGCATTTCCGCGAGCACCCTCGACAAGGCCGCCCTGGAAGCGGCGCGCGACCTGATCCACGAGAAACTCGGCAAGATCGACATCCTGATCAACTGCGCCGGCGGCAACTCGCCCAAGGCGACCTGCGCCGTGGAGCAGATGGACGCCGACACCGACCTGTCCCAGAGCTTCTACGGCCTGGACATGGAAGGTTTCCAGTTCGTCTATGACCTGAATTTCAAGGGTACGCTGCTCGCCACGATGGTCTTCACGACCGACATGATCGAGGCGAAGAAGGGTGTGGTGCTGAACGTTTCCTCGATGAACGCGATCCGCCCGCTGACCAAGATCCCCGCCTATTCCGCCGCCAAGGGTTCGATCAACAACTTCACCCAGTGGTACGCGGTGCACGTGGCGCAGCTCGGCATCCGCTGCAACGCCATCGCCCCGGGCTTCTTCCTGACGGACCAGAACCGCTTCCTGCTCACCGACGAGCAGACGGGCGAACTGAAGCCGCGCGGCAAGAAGATCATCGCCAACACCCCGACGCACAAGTTCGGCGAGCCGGAGGACCTGGTGGGCACGATGCTCTACCTGCTCTCCGACATCTCTTCCTTCGTCACCGGCATCGTGATCCCGGTGGACGGCGGTTATTCCGCTTTCGGGGGAGTCTAGCCGATCTCGACCTCGGCGCCGGCGGCGGCGCTGATACGCTTTACGAGGCCCTGGAGCACTGCTCCGGGGCCTATTTCCTTGAAGGAAACGGCGCCGTCCGCGAGCATGTTCTTGACGGACTGCGTCCAGCGGACCGGCGAGGTAAGCTGCAGCAGGAGGTTGTCCTTGATGCGCGCCGGGTCCGTTTCCGGCAGGGCGGTGACGTTCTGGTAGATGGGGCAGCGCGGGGTGAGGACCTCCGTGCTGTCGATTGCCTTGGCGAGTTCCACGCGGGCCGGTTCCATCAGCGGGGAATGGAAGGCGCCGCCGACGCTCAGCGGCAGGGCGCGCTTCGCTCCCGCGGCCTTCATCGCCTCGCAGGCGCGGGCGACGGCTTCTTTCTCGCCGGAGATGACCACCTGGCCGTCGCAGTTGTAGTTCGCGGGCACCACGACGCCCTCGATGCCGGCGCAGATCTCCTCGACCTTCTCGTTCGGCAGGGCGATCACCGCGGCCATCGTGCCGGGCACCTGCTCGCAGCATTTCTGCATCTCGCTGGCGCGTACGGCCACCAGGCGCAGGGCGTCCTCGAAAGCGACGGCGCCGGCTGCGACGAGGGCGGAGAATTCGCCGAGGGAGTGTCCGCCGACCATGTCAGGGGCGGGGAGGCCTTCGGTGCAGAGGGCCGTCACCACGGAGTGCAGGAAGATCGCGGGCTGCGTCACGCGGGTGGCGCGCAGGTCCTCGTCGCTGCCCTCGAACATCACGTCCGTGAGGCGGAATCCGAGGATCTCGTTGGCGCGCTCCATCAGTTCGCGTGCCTGGCTGTTGCCGTCATACAGTTCCTTTCCCATTCCCGGGAACTGGGACCCCTGGCCGGGGAAAACATATGCTCTTTTCATCGTGCGGTCGTTTTTGGAAAATCCTTTTGTTTTGCGCCGCAAATTTACAAAAAAAGCGTATATTTGCAGTCCCTATGGGTATGCCCCTGTAGTTTAATGGATAAAATTTCGGATTCCGGTTCCGACGATAGGCGTTCGATTCGCCTCGGGGGTACGAAAAGAGCCTGCACATCGCAGGCTCTTTTCATATCCGGGGCAGAGTGACCATTCTTCTCTTTTATACATATTTTTCCTATTTTTGTATTAATCTACCATATGTTGATCCCCATAGTATGAATGTAAACAAACTACTATTCCTTGTACCGGCCGTTTTGTTCTGGGCATGCACCAATACCCGAACCCCTGACACGCTTGCCGGACTGATTCCTCTTTTTACCGCTGACAATGTGCCGGAGACCGGCCCGGACGAAGACACGAACATCGGAGAAAACTTTAGTTGGATGTCTGACAAAGTCACGGATCCCGCCTGGCCGGGAGAAGGGCTGTCCCGTTATCCTATGCTCTATATCGGCGAAGGCTACAACCGCATCCTTCTGGTCGATAACGGGGAAGTGGTCTGGAAATACGATACCGGCCCTGGTTGGGAACTTGGCGATATCTGGATGCTGCGGAACGGGGATATTCTCTTTTCCAGACAGACATTTGCCGCTAAGGTAACCCCGGACAAAAGGGAAGTCTGGCGCTATGATTGCCGTGATGGTGAGGAGGTTCACACCATCCAGCCTATTGGAGAGGATCTGGCGTTCATGCTAGTCAATATCAAGCCTACAGGCCGCGTCGTGATGTTCAATCACAAAACGGGCGAGGTTCTCTGGGAGCATCCCATAGACTTTCCCAACAGTTCCACCCACGGCCAGAGCAGGAGGATGCGCTACACTGACGAAGGAACCTGGCTGTTGAGTTATATCTCTGAGGCCAAGGTGGTGGAATTCGACAAAGATTGGAATATCATCTGGCAATATGACTGCCGCCAGCCTTGGTCGGCTGTCCGGCTTAAGAATGGCAACACGCTCATCAGTCTGGAGCGGGACAGGAAAGTCGTCGAGGTCAATAAAGCAAAGGAAATCGTATGGGAACTCGATATGGACGAGATTCCGGAACCGTACCGTCCGGCCAAATGCCAGACCGTAGTCCGGCTCAACAATGGGAATACCATCCTTTGTGCGCGCGGGACCTCCGGCACCGGAGCTCAACTCGTAGAAGTGACTCCGGATAAGCAGGTCGTCTGGGCTGTCGAGGACTGGAAGCACCTCGGCCCTGTCACGGCCGTCCAGATCCTCAGTGAACCTGGATGGTCAGAAAACCCCGGTGACTTCGGCAGATAGTCCATCCAACAGTTCCCGCCCCATCTCCTTCGCCACTTCCGACAGCGGCCGGTTGTCCTCCACGAAGAGGACCTGGTCGCCGATGAAGCGCATGTCGATGTCGTCCAGCCGCCCGGACACCTTTTCATCCTCCCAGATCTTCGTCCCGGAAAACACCCCGTTTCCGGGACAACCCCTGAAAAAAGTCAACCTTCATCCCGGAAAACCCTATGTTCCCGGGACAAACCCCCACCCCAAACGACCCTTCATCCCGGAAACCCCCTTGATTACGGGACAAAGGTCCACCCGAAGTAGGGGGTCAGGCATGAAATGGCGTGTAATCCGGGACAACCCCGGGTCGATTTGCGGTCGCCCGGGGCAAAACACACCCTCCGTGCCCCTGGCAATCGAAAAAAGCGGTTGCCAGGGGCAAAATGACACTTCCGTGCCCCTGGCAACCGTTTGCAGTGCTATTCGTCAAGCCTTACTCTGAAAGATACCGGAAACTGATTTCCGGGCCTTCGAAGCGGTCGGCGGCACCGGGGGCGGGGGCGTCCTGCTCCACGCAAAGCCAGCGGACGCCGGCCGCGGGGGCTTCCCCAACAATCGTCTGCAGGTCCACCACCCCTTCGCCGAGCGGGCGGAAACCGATGCCCCGCTCCGTGCGGACGTAGTCCTTCATGTGCAGCACCGGCACGCGCCCGGACCCCGCCTTTTTTCATGAACGCCGGAAGCATCATTTGATGGCTTCCAGCAGCTGGTCGCAGATGCTCTGCATGCCGCTCACGGACGGGTGTCCGTTCTGCTTTTCAATGTCGTGCAGTTCGATGAGCTGGACATTGAAATGCTCGCAGATGGTGCGCATGGATTCGTTGACCTCTTCCCGCAGTTCGGAGTTCAGGATAGAATAGACCTTGGCCTCGGGATAGAGTTTCTGCAGGGTGTCCAGCAGGCAGGCGAGGGCGGGACGGAAGGTCATGCAGTCTTTCTTCGTCCAGCCTTCAAACTTATATTCTCCGATCGGGACGCGCTGCCAGGCGTCGTTCGTGCCGCCGAACACGAAGATGATGTCGGGGTCTCCGAGCATGAACACGCGGCTCAGGAAACACGATGCGGTCACGTCCCTGTTGAAGAAACCGGCGCCGCAGATGGTGGTGCCGCCCCAGGAGTTGTTCTTCTCCAGTTCGTAGCCTTTGGCCTTGATATACAGGCTCCACCAGGTCTGTTCGACGCTGGTGACGTCGTTGTGGGCGTCCGGATAGAAGGGGGCATAGCCCTCCGGGTTGTGTCCCTGATAGGTGGAATAGGAGTCTCCCAGGATGGAGACCTTCTTGGTCTGTGCCGAAGCCGAAACGGCGAAAACCGCAAACAGGACCAAACTGAGCCAGCAAATCGTTGATTTCATAAGCGTATTATTATGTTCAAACAAAAATACATTATCTTTGGTTTCAATTCATCAAATACCGAACCATCATGGGAAACGACAGATTCGACATCAAAGAAAAGGAAATGGTCAGCATCATGACCGAGACGGTCGTGATCGTCGATAAGGAAACGGGCGTGAACTACCTCTATGTCGGCCGCGGTTACGGCGGCGGTCTCACCCCGCTCCTCGACGCCGACGGCAACCTGGTCGTCACCAAATAGGCGCTCAGTCTGAGGAAGAAAGCATCTTCTTGTAGGGGGCGATCATCCCCTCGGTGAACTTGTCTCCCATCTTCGCCTTCAGCTTCTTGTTGCGCATCATCCCGCCCACGAGATACATCAGCCAGGAGGTCTTCCACTGCTTCTGGGGGAAGTCGTACTGGCCGTGGGATTTGAAGAACTTGTGGTCGGCGCGCATCAAGCCCCGCATCATATAGATGAGGTCGCGGAAGATCTTCATCCCGCCCACGCCCAAGAAGTTCTGCGGCGGGGTGTAGCGCGTCTCCATGGCATAACTGAGGGTGGCGGCCAGCCGGTCTATGTCGGCATCCATGTCGCCTTCGTCCGTGGCCACGCCCGCCAGGAAATTGCCGCCCACCTGGGCCCTCGCTTCCAGCAGCAGGCGCAGGTTCTCTTCCCGGGAGTAAGCGCCTTCCACGAGGTAGCCGAAAGGCGTGCCCATCGTGACGGTGCGGTGACCGTTGCAGAACTGGCGGTCGTCGTACATCTTGAAGCGGGAACCCATGGAATGGTCCTGGATGCGGAAAGCGTACAGGATGGCATCGTGCCGGTGGATGTTCCCGCGGAGGAATTCGTCGAACCCGTCCTTATAGACGCACTTGCCCGTGGCGGCGCAGTTGAAGCAGCTCAGGCACCCGCCCTGGAACGGATACTCCCGGATGTTGACGATGTCACAGGGGTAGGGGAAGACGCTGACGAAGCGGTCGATCATGGCCTTGAGACGCCCGTCTCCGGGCTCCAGGTCCGTCACGATGACGGCCTTCCTGCCGTCCGTCTTCTGCGGGGCGGGCCGCTCTCCCAGTTGCCAGAGGACGTACTCCATCCAGTCCTTCGCCTGCTTGCGGCCGCTTTCCTTCAGGATGTCGTCCATGTCGGCGGAGAGCCCGTCCAGCACGCGCATGCCCAGGTCCCGGCAGTTGTCCCGGATGAAGGCGTGCGCCGTGATGTCGTAGAAATGCTTGGAAGTGGTGACCTGCGTGGCGACCTTCCCCGAAAGGTCCTCCCCGGAAGCCTTTATCAGCTCCAGGAAACGATGGAGCTGATAAGGCACCAGGAAAGTATAGACGGGATAACAGAAGAGCAGCAGATCGGCCTCGCGGACAGCCTGCAGGGCGGGGGAGAAGTCCTTCTCCAGGGCCTTGATGCGCTGTCCCGGCCAGATGTAACTGAACCGGAGGCCGGGGAACTGCTTTTCCAGATACAGGCAGGTGTGAAGGGTGACGGAGTTCTTGCCCTTCGGACTGCCGACGATGACCAGGACGTTCAACTCAGTGCTGGATGGAAAGTAACCTGATGTACTGGAGCACGTAGTCCGACCAGCCCTCGGGACCGGGGTACTGGTAGCGGGCGTTGCCGTTCGGGTCTTCGGTGAAGATCGTCTCGCCCGTGGGCGTGAGTTTCACGCGTCCGCGCGGGGAGAGTTTGTAGATGATGTCGTCTCCCTCGACCGCGTTGATGACGGCGAGCGGGTCCCACATCTTCTGGAACTTGTCCTCGGTCAGGAACTCGTAGATCCACTTGATGGGATGGGCGCTGGTCCAGTCCATATCCTTGATGATCTGCGCCGCGCTGTAGTAGAGCGGGTCGCCGACCTCGCCGGGGGAGAAGACGATGTCGATGTCTTCCGGCCAGAGTTCAAAGAACTTCAGGGAATAGTCGATGGCCGCGGTGAAGTTGTAGTCGTGCTCGAAGGAGTCGCCGAACACGCCGCCCATCGCATAGATGGCCTTCACCTTGCGCTGCACGAGCTCGCGGCCGCTCAGCGGGGAATACTCGTCCGGACCGGACTGCAGCAGGCGGGCCAGGGAGGTCACGAAGCCGATGGAGGCGATGGTGACGGACTTGTCCGGCTGCGCAGCGAGCAGCTTGCGGTAGAGCTTGTAGCCGTCCAGGTATTCGCCCTTGTCGCCGACAGTGCGCTTGAACAGGGGCACGCCTTCCGTAGAACGGGCATAGGCCATGTTGTGGTAAGGAATGTACACGTGCGGATCCTTGACGCCGTCGCGCTCCAGGCCGATGGGGATGTCGGGATAGCCGTAGTAGTTGTTCATCACGTCCACGGCGTCGGCGTTGGCGCGTCCCATCCGGTCCACGACCACGCCCAGCAGCGTGCAGCGCTTCATGTCCATGTAGCGGTAGAGCATCATCAGGGCGAAGAGGTCGTCGGTGGAGGAGCCCATGTCGCAGTCCAGGATGATGCGGATGTCCTCCTGCTCATAGTTGGACTTGACGTTGATGCCCTTGGAAGTCACGTACACCGTGTGCTGGCCGTTCTCGCGGGCGAAGGCCAGGGCGGCGGCGAGGCTGTCCTCCGGGAACTTGCGCGTGCTGTCGAAATAATACTGGCCGGTCTCCTCGTTGAGCCAGCCGCCCACGAGGTTCTGGTGGGCCCGGGCGTGCTGGATCACCTTGCGGATGCTCTTGGCGTCGAAGCTGTTCTGCGTCTCCTTGTAGGAAACCATGAGGCCTTCCGTGGGCTGGCGCATCGTATTGAGGTCCAGGGTGAAGCCTTCGGGATACATCTGGCCCATCACGTACAGGACGTTGGCGAGGTCCTTGTCGGAGAGCTTGAACTGTGCCGCACCCGGCCACGACAGGGCCAGTACGGCGAGGATGATCAGGATGCGTTTCATGGATTAATGCTGGATGGCCATCAGACGGATGTACTTGAGCACCAGGTCACACCAGGCGGGATCGCCGGGATACTGGTAGCGGGCGTTGCCCTTCGGGTCCTCCTTGAACAGGGTTTCGCCGTTGGGGGTGAGGGTCACCCAGCCGCGCGGGGAGAGCTTGTACAGGGAGTCGCCTTCCACCGCGTTGATGACGGCCTGCGGGTCCCACATCTTCTGGCCGGTGTCGCAGTTGAGGAACTGGTAGGTCCACTTGATCGGATGCAGGTCGGTCCAGTCCATGTCGGCGATGACGGTCTCGGGACGGTAGTCCAGCGGGTCGCCCACCTCACCGGGGGAGAAGACGATGTCCACCTCCTTCGGCAGGAGTTCGAAGAACTTCAGGGAGAAGTCGATGGCCGCCTTGAAGTTGTAGTCGGGCTCCACGGCGTCGCCGAAGACGCCGCCCATCGCGTAGATGTCCTTGACCTTGCGGCGGACCAGTTCCACGCCGCTCAGCGGGGAATACTCGTCCGGGCCGGACTCCAGCAGGCGGGCCAGGGAGGTCACGAAGCCGATGGAGGCGATGGTGACGGACTTGTCGGGCTGCTCCGCGAGGAGCTTGCGATAGAGCTTGTAGCTCTCCATGTAGGTCCCGTTGTCACCGACGCTGCGTTTGAACATGGGGACGGCGTCCGTCGAACGGGCGTAGGGGAGGTTATGATAGGTGATGAACACGTGCGGGTTCGGGATGCCCTTGGTTTCCAGGCCGATGGGGATGTCGGGATAGCCGTAGAAGTTGTTCAGCACGTCCACGATGTCGGCGTTCGCCTTGCCCATGCGGTCCACGATCACGCCGATCAGGTTGCAGCGCTTCATGTCCATGTAGCGGTAGAGCATCATCAGGGCGAAGAGGTCGTCGGTGGAGGAGCCCATGTCGCAGTCCAGGATGACGCGGATGTCCTTCTGTTCATAGTTGGACCAGATGTTGATGTCCTTGGAGGCCACATAGACCGTGTGCTGGTCATTGTCGCGGGCGAAGGCAACGGCGGCGGCCAGGCTGTCCTCCGGGAAGCAGCGGGTGCTGTCGAAGTAGTAGTGGCCGTCTTCCTCGTTGTACCAGCCGCCGACGAGGTTCTCGTGGGCGCGGGCGTGCTTGATCACGGCCGGGAGGCTCTTGCGGTCGAAACTGTTCTGCGTCTCCTTGTAGGAGACCATGATGCCCTCGGTGGGCTGGCGGAGGGTGTTCAGGTCGATGGTGAAACCATCCGGATACATCTGGCCCATCGCGTAGATGACGTTGACCATTTCCTTGTCGGTGAGCCGCTCCTGCGCGAAGAGGCTGCCGGAGGCAAGGATGAGAAGGATAAAGAAGACTTTTTTCATCATATCAAGTTTTGTCGTTGATGCGGAACAGGTTCTGTAAATATGCGAATATAGCCCTTTTCGAAGAAAAAGCCAAACAAAATGCTATCTTTGCCTATATGGAAAAAATGTTTCTCCGCCTTGGTTTTTGTGCGCTGCTCTTTCTCGCAGCCTGTTCCGCCCCTTCTCCGGAAGAAAAGCTCCGCCCCCGCGTCATCGTGACGACGGACGGCGAGATCGATGACGAATGCTCGCTGGTCCGCTTCCTGCTCTACTGCAACGAATGGGATGTGGAGGCCATCATCACCAGCAGTTCGCAGTACCACTGGCGCGGTCACAAGTGGGCGGGCGACGACTGGATGGACACCGTGATGGGCGCATATGCCCAGGTCTATCCGAACCTCGTGAAGCACGACGCCCGCTATCCGTCGCCGGAATTCCTGCGCGCACGCAGCTATCTGGGCAACGTGGATGCGGAAGGGGAGATGGAGCAGGTCACGCCGGGCTCGCAGCGCATCGTGGAGGTCCTGCTGGACCGCAGCGACCCGCGCCCGGTTTGGATCCAGGCCTGGGGCGGGGTGAACACGCTCGCCCGCGCGCTCAAGACCATCGAGGAGGAGCATCCCGATCGGATGCAGGAAGTGGCGGACCGTCTGCGCCTCTACAACATCTGGGAGCAGGATTCCACCTACCAGAGCTATATCCGGCCCCATTGGGAGAAATACGGCATCCTGGTCATCATCAGCGACCAGTTCGAGGCCATCGCCTACCGCTGGCATACGGCGCAGCCGAAAGAAAACTGGCCCTGGTTGGAGAGCGCCTGGATGAAGAAGTGGATCCTCGGTGTCGGGCCCCTGGGCGCCACCTACCGGGCCTGCCTGGAGGGTGAATGGTTCAACCCCACGAATGTCTCCGACACGCCGCGTGAGGGCGCATTCCCCGTTGTGGAAGGGGATTTCCGCTCGGAAGGGGATTCGCCTTCCTATATGTACGTCATTCCGACGGGGATGAATGACCCGGAGCACCCCGACTGGGGCAGTTGGGGCGGACGCTACACGCGTGTACGCGAAAACGTGTGGATGGATCCCGTGCCGGACAGCACCTGGACGTATCCCGAAAGCCGCATCTCCAGCGCCAACACCTGGGGACGGCTGACATTGAAAGGGGAGATTCCGGCCACGGAAGCACAGGTGGCGGCTTATTTCCGCCCGATGGCCCGCTGGACGCAAGCCTTCCAGAACGACTTCGCGGCCCGCATGAGCTGGACCGTTTTGTTTCCGGAGGAAGCGAACCACCAGCCGGCCGTGCAGCTGGGAACTCCGTTCCTGTTGACGGCGAAGCCGGGGGAGAGCGTCACCGTCCGCGTGACGGCGACCGATCCCGACGGCGATGCACTGACCCTGAACTGGTGGCAGTACCGGGAAGCCGGCACCTGCCCGCTGGAGGCGGAGATTGCCGCGCCCGGACAGGCGGAGGCCCGAATCACCGTGCCTGCCGATGCTGCACCCGGCACGACGCTGCATTTCATCTGTGAGGTCACGGACGGCGGCGAACCCGCCCTGACCCGCTATGCCAGAACGGTTTTGACAATCACGGAATGAAAAAGAAAATGATATGTGCGGCGCTGCTCTGCGGCGTCCTGCTGCTGGGGGCGGGGCCCCTGGCGGCGCAGCAGGGGTCCCAAGGGGACCGGCGGGCCAAAGTGATCGTGGACAATGACCTGTCCGGGGATCCGGACGGCCTTTTCGCGCTGGCGCAGCAGCTGCTGTGCGAGAGCGTGGACCTGCGGGGTGTCATCGGTGCCCACGTGGGCGGGGGCGGTGGCCCGATGGGACGCGGCGACCAGGCGGCGGCATCCGTGCAGAAAGCGCAGGATTTGCTGGAGGTCATGGGCCTTTCCGGTAAGGTCGCGGTGGTGAAGGGGGCTTCCGCCAAGATGGAGCGACCGGACGTGCCGCAGGATTCCGAAGGCGCGCGGCTGATTATCCGCGAGGCGCTAAAATGCACCCCGGAGCGTCCGCTCTTCGTCTGTATGGGCGGACCGCTGACCGATGTGTCGAGCGCCCTGCTGCTGGCGCCGGAAATCGCGCCCAATATCATCGTCATCTGGATCGGCGGGCAGGAATACCCGTTCGGACATCCGAAGCCCTGGGGCGGGATCTCCGAGGTGGAATACAACCTCAATCTCGACATCCCGGCGGCCCGGTATCTGTTCAACGACAGTTCCGTGCGACTCTGGCAGGTGCCGCGCGACATGTATCGTCAGTGCCTCTACAGTTTCGTGAGCATGGAGCGCCACATCCGTCCGCTGGGCGCCGTCGGCACATATCTGATGGACAGCCTGGAGCGCTGGCGCCGCTTCTCGGCAGGTGCCGTCTATTGCCTGGGCGACAGCCCGCTGGTGCTGCTCAGCAGCCTGCAGGCCTTCTTCGAGCCGGACACGTCATCGAGCGATTTTACGCAGACGCCCGCCCCGTTCATAACGGAGGACGGCCGCTATGATTTCAGCCGCGCCGGTCGTGAGGTCCGCGTCTACACGCGGATCGATACCTATCTGATGTTCAAGGACATGGAGGACCGCCTGGCGGTACAATAAGGAGGACTCAGAAGGTCATCCGGTGGATGACCGTGGGATCCATCTTTTTCAGATCCTTCACGCCGGTGGCGGCCATTACGCCCGCCAGTTCGGCCGTCATGGCCTGGATGCGCTTCGCGGTGGCGTCCGCGCCTTCGCGGAGCAGCGGCATCAGGTGCCGGCCTACGGACACGGCGTCGGCGCCCAGGGCGAGGCATTTGTATGCGTCCATTCCGCTTACGATGCCGCAGTCGATGAAGATCTTCATCTTCCCCTTGACCACGTCTGCGATCTGCTCGAGGGCCAGCAGGGGCGGGATGGAGTAGGCGACCCTGCCGCCGTGGTGGGAGAGGACGATGCCTGCCACGCCCGCCTCCAGGCACTGCCGTGCGTCGTGCGGGCTCAGCACACCCTTGACGATGAAAGGCACCCGGGCGGCCTGCACGAAGGACCTGAGTTCCGCCGTGCTCTTGGGTTTCATCGGGAGGCCGAAGACGTTGTCATAGCCGCCCCGCCCGTCGAAGGCGTGGTCGATGTCCATTCCGACGGCGAAACAGCCGGCGCCCACGGCGTGCCGGATGCGGCGGAAGACCTCGTCGTTGTCGGCGTGGGGCTTGATGACCTTGATGGTCCGGGCCCCGGTGGCGATGATGTCCTCCAGGTCGCGGTCTTCGCCCATCCCGAACCAGTGGACGGCCTTGCAGGCAGCCGCCGCCTGGGCGTAGATGACCAGCCCGTTGCCGTTCGGCACGCGCAGGTGCGACAGCGCCGCGGTCATGATGGGGGTGTCGAAGGTCTCGCCGAAGAGTTCGAATTTCGTCGAGGGCAGCCCGGCATCCATATAGCGGGTCTCGACCAGCAGGGAATCGAAATACGCCCGGGTGATGGCGTCGGAGTCGCCCGGCCGGACCGTGGGTGCGGGCGCGGCGCCCTGGGGCTGCTGCTGCGGGGATGCGGGGGCCTTGGGGGCTTCCGGGGCGGCCGGACTCTCGGGAGAGTCGGCACCTGCTGCGACGATGGACGGAAGGGACATGGCCGCCAGCGAGGCGGTGGACACCTTGACGAAGGATCTCCTGGACATATTGTTCTCTTTCATTTGCGGTAATGACTGATTGCGTTGTAAATGTACCGATTTTATTTGTAAATTTATAGCCTGAACACACACAAAGTACCGTATGAAGCATCTATTCCGCCTTCTTGTGGCTTTCGCGGCCTGCTGGATTACCCTGCCGGCCCGGGCCCAGGAATTCCGCACCCTGCCGGACGGTTTTCCGGACCTCCCGTATTATGTCAGCAATCTCGAAGTATTCGAGGCAGGGCAGGAGGAGGGCCGCGCCTTCCACATTCCCGACAAGAAACTGTCCCTGAACGGAAACTGGCGTTTCGGCTACTACGAGAGCCCGGATGACGTTCCGCACGATTTCTTCAAGCCCGGTTTCAACGACCGGAAATGGGCGAGCATCGAGGTCCCGTCCAACTGGGAGATGCAGGGCTTCGGCCAGGCGGTGTTCCGCAATGTCGCCCTTCCTTTCCCGCAAAAGATGCCGAAGGCACGGCTGGACCGTTTCCGGGACCTGGTGGACGGCAAGGTGCCCGGTGCGACGCAGCGCGAGATCCGGATGGCCCAGTACGGCCTGTCGTCGGTGAACGACGATCCTTTTGCCGTGTCGGTGCCGGAAGCGCCGATGGAGTTCAACCCGACCGGCGCCTACCGGACCTCCTTCACGCTTCCGCGCGACTGGAAAGGCGACGAGGTGTTCCTGCGCTTCGAGAAGGTGGCGTCGGCCAGTTTCGTCTGGGTGAACGGCACGCTCATCGGCTACAACGAGGGCGCGCAGGAGCCTTCCGAATATGATATCACGAAGTATGTGAAATCCGGGCGCAATACGCTCGCGGTGCTGGTGCTCAAGTACTGCGACGGCTATTACCTCGAGGACCAGGACTACTGGCGTCTGGCGGGCATCTTCGACGACGTGTGGCTCTATGCTACGCCCAAGGCGCGCCTGTGGGACTGGCAGGTGGTCACCGATTTCGGGGAGGACTATGTGGACAGCGACCTCTCGGTCGGCGTCACGGTCCGCAGTTTTGCGGGCGGCGCCGGGCAGTACCGGGTGGAAGGCATCGTCAGCCGGGAAGGCCGGGAAGTGGCGCGGATGAGCGCCCCCGTCTCGCTGGGTGAGCGTGCGGAAGGCAAGGTTTCCCTGAAATCGCGCGTGAGCGCTCCGCTGAAATGGACCTCCGAGACCCCGGACCTTTACGACCTGGAACTCCGCCTGACGGATGCCGCCGGAAAGACCGTGGAGAAGGTCGACAAGCGGATCGGCTTCAAGAAGACCGTTATCCTCGACGGCGTCTTCTATCTGAACGGGCAGCCGCTCAAACTGAGCGCAGAGTGCTCTCACATGCAGCATCCTTCGATGGGGCACCGGATGACCGAGGAGGTGATCCGCCGGGATATGGAGATTCTCAAGCAGTTCAATTTCAACGCGGTACGCACCTCGCACTACCCGCCGGTGAACCGCTACCTGGAACTGGCGGACGAATACGGCCTCTACGTCATCGACGAGACGGGGGACGAGTCGCACGACACGGAGTATGTCAGTGACATGCCGGAATTCACTGAAATGTACCGCGAACGCGTAAGGCGTATGGTCCTGCGCGACCGCAACCACGCCTGCGTGCTGTTCTGGAGTGCCGGCAACGAGAGCGGCGAAGGCCGGAACATCGCCGAGGTGATCCAGGAAGGCAAGCGCCTGGATCCGACCCGTTTCTGGATGTACGGCGGCAATGCGGC
>CAMVGM010000042.1 GCA_947167015.1 uncultured Bacteroidales bacterium | reverse complement strand
ATCGACAAGGTCACCGTCTGGGACGGCGGCAAGGGCGAGAACGGCAAGACCGCCACGGCGAACTTCGTTTCCGGCCTGATGGGTTCCGTCCCCCCGCTTGAGGACCTGCTCAAGATGGCCGGCATGAGCCTGCCGAACTACCTGAAGGGAACCCCGGAGGCCGCTCCGGCCGCCGAGAACGGATCGGAGGAGTAGCGGTATGATCGTCATCAATGTAGATGTGATGCTTGCCCGGAGGAAGATGTCCTCCGGGGAACTCGCCGAGCGCGTGGGGATCACAGCTGCAAATCTCTCGATCCTCAAGACCGGCAAGGCCAAGGCCATCCGCTTCACGACGCTGGATGCCCTGTGCGCGGCGCTGGACTGCCAGCCCGGCGACCTGCTCGAATACCGTCCCGATCCCTGATCCTGCCGAACGCCCGGCCCGGCAGGCCTGGAACAGGTAAAGGCCGGAAAAGGAACTGTCCCCCGAAAGTCGCTTTCGGGGGACAGTCGCATTCAGGCCGGAGGCAGGATCAACGGCCGCGCCGGATGCTGTCTTCCAGTTCTTCCGAGGCCTTGATCGGCACCACGGTGAAGGAGCCGTGCCAAGGCTTGTCGGTCATGATGATGTACTTGTCGTTGATGGGGGCTCCCCAGGAGTTGTCGCCGCCCACGCCGATCATCGCCGCGTCGAGGCAGAGTTCGACATAGTCGCGCGGGACGATGTCGTTGATGTGCGTCTGTTTGCGGCCGCCGGTCACGTCGACGTCCTGGTTGTTGTAGTAGTTGATCTGGCCGGGGTGCGTGCTCTCGGCGGAATCGTAGTCCTCGACGGAATTGCGCAACGCGTTGAATTCCAGTACGTCGTCCGCGATCACGGCGATGCCGCGTCCGCCGTTGTCCGTCAGGGCGACCCAGCGCACGTCGGTGCGGTGGCCGGTCTCCTGGGGCCGGACGTACGGGAAGGCCATCTCCTCGGCGGTGGTGCGGTAGCGGCCCAGCGGGGCGCCGGTCTTGCGGTCCCAGTAGTTGTCGAAGTCGCCGCGTCCGAAGTACTCCACGTTGTGGAATCCGGCGGGCAGCCGGAGCCGCAGGCCGATGCGGACGGGCAGCGAGAGCGAACTCTTCCAGCGGCTGATGGCCATCTGCTCCGACCTTTGGACGAAGTCCCTGAACTGGCGCATCTCCGCTTCGCGCTCCTCGGGCGACTGGTCGGGATTGTATCTCATCCCCGGTCCGTCAAGGATACGCGGGATGACGAGTTCGGGCAGTTCCTGCTTGGCGAGGTCGAAGGACACCTTCAGCGTACCGTCGGGATAGAGCCGGTACTCCGTCGTGAAGCCGGGGTCGTAAGTGACCCGCAGCCAGGCGCAGGAGGATTCATCCGTGCCCGTTTCCACATCCGTGACGGACGCATCCTTGGAACGGGACTTCCACAGCATGGCGCGGACGTTCAGGCGGTTGCCGTAGTCGTTGTCGGTAGGGCCGCGCCAGAAGTTCGGCCGGAAGCCGAAGCCGTCCTGGATGTATTCCACGCCCTTGACCTTGTAACTGCTGACGGCACCGGTGTTCTTGTCGAACTTCAGGGAGGCGTTCTTCGTGGAGAGGGTGACGGCACCGGCTTTCTCGCGGATCTTGAAGCGGCCGTTTCCGTGGTCCGCGGCGGGAGCGGAGCCGTCGTTGTCCAGTTCGAACTGCTCCCAGGCAATGACGTGGCCTGCCGGCAGGCCGGGCGTCGCTTCGCGCGTCCGGGCGAAGAGCTCGACCGTATAGATACCGGGCCTCCTGATACCCTCGAGTTCTAAACTGAAACCGGTCCTCTCGCCGGGTGCGACATGCCGCCGTGGCAGTTTGCCCATTGATTCTAATTCGCCATCGACGTGGATCTCGTACCAGAAATCGAACTCGTACAGATCGGTGAAGAAGAAGCGGTTGACGATCCAGCCGTTGAAGCTGAAGACGGCTCGGTCGTTTTGCTCGAAGATGAAGCCGGCAGGGCCGCTTTGCACGAAGAGGATGTTCTGGTAGACTTTTTTGACTTCCTGCATCGCCGGATGCGGCCGGCGGTCAGGGTTCACCAGGCCGTTGCAGCAGAAGTTGCCGTCGGAAGGCGTCTTGTCGCCGAAATCGCCGCCGTAGGCCCAGAAGCCGCCGTCACGGTCCACCCAGACGCCCTGGTCTACCCAGTCCCAGATGAAGCCGCCCTGGAGGTTGAGGGAGGAGTTGTACACGACCCAGAGGTCCGCGATGTCACCGTTGCTGTTTCCCATCGCGTGGGAATACTCGCAGTTGATGTAGGGCCGGTCGTTCTCCCGCAGGGATTCCGTCCTGAGGCTCTCCTCGCTGGGATACATCGGCCAGATGATGTCGGTGTTGAACGCCCGGCCGGCGTCGCCGTATGCGACGGGACGCATCTTCTCCTTGGCTTTCAGCGCCTTGTAGGCGTTCTCGAAATTGATGCCGTTGCCGGCTTCGTTGCCCAGCGAGAAGATGACCACGCAGGCGTAGTTCTTGGTGCGCTCGTACATGCCCAGTTCGCGTTCGAGCTGCAGGGGGTAGAAACTCTCGTCCTTCGCGACGCCCCGCCAGCCGTGGCTCTCGACGTTTGCCTCGCTGCACACATAGAAGCCGTATTCGTCACAGAGTTCGTAGAAACGGCGCTGCTGCGGGTAGTGGCTGGTGCGGATGGCGTTGATGTTGTGTTGCTTCATCAGTTCGAAGTCGCGGCGCATCGTCTCCTCGGACACGACGTGGCCGTTGTAGGGGTCGTGCTCGTGGATGTTGACGCCCTTGATCATCACGCGCTTGCCGTTGACGAGGAAGTCCGTTCCCACGACCTGCGCCGTGCGGAAACCGATGCGCACGGAGGTGTAGTCGGTCCGGCCGGCCGCGTCGGTCAGGGCGAGCAGCGCGGTGTAGAGGACCGGCTTCTCGGCGCTCCAGGCCTGCACGTCTTTCACCACGTGGTGGAACCGGACCGTCTGGCCGTCCGTGAGGCTCTTTGCGGGGGAGACGGTGGCGGATTGGCTTTCACGCCAGATCTCGCGGCCGGCCGGGTCCAGCAGGGTCAGTTCGAGTCCGGCTTTCGCCGCCTTGTCGCCCAGGCCGGCCAGCTTGACGCCGAGGTCCAGCACGCCGTCGCGGAACGTCGCGTCCAGCGGGGATTCCACGACGAGGTCGCGGATCAGGACTTCCGGCCGCGCGGTCAGATAGACGTCGCGTTCGATGCCGCTGATGCGCCAGAAGTCCTGGCACTCATAGTAACTTCCTGAGCTCCAGCGGTGTACCTCCATCGCAAGGAGGTTCTCGCCGGCTTGCAGATAAGGGGTCAGGTTGAATTCCGCCGGGTTCTTCGAATCCTCGGAATAGCCCACCCGCTTCCCGTTGAGGTAGAGCAGGAAGCCGGATTTCACGCCGCCCAGCTGGATGAAGACCTGCCGGCCGCGCCAGGTTTCCGGCAGGGTGAAGCGGACGCGGTACAGCCCGCCGGGCACGACCTCCGGGAAGGTGGGTTCCTTGCCGCCGCTGTCGGGCGACCATTCGAAGGGGGAGTTGATGTAGATGGGCGTGCCGTAGCCCTGGAATTCCCAGTTGGACGGGACGGCGATCTTCTTCCATCCGGAGTCGTCGAAAGCGGGGTCGGCGAAGTCCTTGGGAAGCTTGCGGCAGTCATCTGCCCAGAGGAAGTTCCATTCCCCGTTCAGGGAGCGGAAGAATTCCGAGCTCGCGTAGTCGTTCTTCAGGGCGGCCTCGCGGGTGCCGTAAAGCATATAGTCCGCGTGGGGGTATTCCTTGCACACGGCGGGGGTGTTCCGGTCCGTCCAGACATCGGGACCGACCTTGCTCCACGGATCGTCGGCGGCGAGGGCCTGATAGGCGAAAAGTCCGGCGGACAGCAGCATGATCATCTTGGTTTTCATGGTGTTATGTGCTTATTTCATCAATTTGCGGAGGGGGTGTCCCTTGAGTTTTTTCAGCCCTTCGGCGACGGACTGCGCATTGCGGCGGGCGCCCAGTTCGGAGGAGTGGACCGGGTCGCGCATATAGTGCTTCGCGCTCTGCTCGGGCGTGAGGCGGTCGAGTTTCGAAGCGGAAATCTCGTTCAGGTCCACGAACGCGACCCCCATCTGCTCCGCGACTTCCTGGGCCCAGGCCTTGTATTTGCTCTCGCGCTGGATCTTGCCGTCCTTGTCGCGGTAGTTGCCCGGGGTGAGGCTCAGGATCACGGGCGTGGCGCCTTTCTCCATCGCGTCCAGGCAGAATTTCCGCAGGTACCAGCCATAGGTGTAGATGCCCTCGTTGATGCCGTCGGCATCGCGGGTCATCACCTGCTTCTCGTCGGAGTTGCCGGGGAGTTCGCCCCGCGCCTTGCCCACGTTGATGGGACCGCCGTCGTTGTGGCCGAACTGGATCAGGACGAAATCGCCCGGGCGCAGGGCGTCATAGACGACGTTCCAGCGACCCTCGTTCAGGAAGGTGCGGGCGCTGCGGCCGGCCTTGGCGTGGTTGTCCACGGTCGCCTTCCGCAGGTTGACGTAATCGGCGAAGACCTGGCCCCAGCCCACCTGGCCGGAGACCTCGGAGTTGTCGATCTTTCCGGTGGAGTCGCCCAGGATGAAGATGACCGGCTTGCCCGGCTCGCGCGCGGCGCTCTCGTAATGCTTTTCGGGGAGCAGGAAGGCGGAGAGCCCGATGTCGGGGCGCTTGCGGAGTTCCTCGGCGAAGGTCTCGGCGTTGATCACGGCGCCGAAGGAACTCGCGTGGATGCCGTCGCTGAAGTAGAGGTATTCCACCTTGCGCGGGTCGAAGACCTCATCGTATTTGTGGCGGATGGCCGCGTTGAAGTCGATGAAGGGGACGCCCTTTTCCCCGGCGATGCTGCGGATGGCCTCCGTGTTGCGGTCCGGGTTGATCCGTCCGTCCTCGCCGCGCCCGCTGCGGGCGGTCAGGGACAGGAGGATGGGGTGGGCGCCCTTGGCGCGGATCTCGTCGATGTAGATGCGCAGGTATTCGCCGTAGGTGTACACCCGCTCGCGGGTGCCGCTGCCGGGCAGGATCACCTCGGTGTATTCCTTGCCCGTGCCCGGGAGGATGCCGCGGTAGCGGCCGCTGTTCATCTCGCGCCCGCCGTACTGGTCGTTGTGGCCGAGCTGGATGACCACCCAGTCGCCGGGACGGACACCGCGCAGCATCGGGTAGAACCAGTTCTTGAACCAACTGCGGGTGCTCTCCCCGCCGAGGGCGTGGTTCTCGACGGTGATCTTGTCGGTATCGAAGTAATTCTCAATGAAATAGCCCCAGCCCCACTGGCCGTTGTCGCCGTTCCCGGCCACCTCGGTGCGCATCGTCGAGTCGCCCACCAGGAAGAGGACGGGCAGGTTTCCCTTGCGGTGCGAGCCGGCCACCGGACGTTCGCTGCGGGAGGTGTTGAGGCTGTCGATGGCGGCGTCCACCTTCAGGCTGTCGGAGCCGACGGGGTAGTAGCGCTGCCGCCGGGGAGCCGGTGCGGGCTGGCCCTGCGCTCCGGCGGGAGCAGGCGGCGCGGGGGTCAGCGAATACTGGTTGGCCAGGACGGTCCGTCCGCTGCGGGGCGGAAGTTTCCGGTAGAGGGCGTCGGGGTCCAGGATGCCCGTCTGGGCGGAACAGACAGCGGCCAGCAGCAGTGCCGCGGCGCTTATCAAAAAATGCAAGTGCTTCATGATGATGTGGTTATTCTCTATCGGGCGTCAGCCCTTGATGTCTATGTCAAAACCTTCGTCCAGCAAGGGTTGTACCAGCGCGCGCATCTCGGCGGCCGTGAATTTCTGCAAGCCTTCGGCGGGGGTGGGACGGTCGATGGTATAGACCATCACCTTGCGGGGACGCAGCTCGCGCACGATGTCCATCCAGCCCAGGAGCACCTCCGGGGCGGAGGAGTCGAAGTCCGGGCCGCGCAGGAACATCGTCTGCAGCACGAAATCCCCGTGGAAGCCGCGCAGGGCCTCCAGCACGCGTTCCAGCGAGTAGCCGGGAGCCGGGCGGTCGATGCGCGCGACGAGCTCGTCCGTCGGGGCGTCGATCTTCAGGATGGGGTTGTCCACGCGCCTGAGCGCCGCGGCGATTTCCGGGACGTGCACGCGGGTGGCGTTGGAAAGCACGGATACCTTGGCGGACGGGAAATAGGCGTCGCGCAGCTTCAGGGTGTCGTCGATGATGCGCGGGAACTCCGGGTTGAGGGTGGGCTCGCCGTCGCCGGAGAAGGTGATGGAGTCGATGCGCGTGCCGTCCAGCAGGCACTCCGCCAGCTTGTCTTCCAGCGCGGAGCGCACCTGCGCGGCGGTGGGCAGCTGCCGGTCGTCCCGGCCGTCCTTGTTCCAGCCGCATTCGCAGTAGATGCAGTCGAAAGTGCAGATTTTTCCGTGGCGCGGCAGCAGGTTGATGCCGAGCGAGGATCCCAGCCGGCGGCTGTGGATGGGACCGAAGACCGTTTCTTCCCGTATCATGACATACAAATGTAATATTTTTTTCGCGGAGTGAGAAAAAACGAGTAACTTCGTGTCTGCAATTCCAATGATCGTTATGAAAGCCATTCTCAGCACCGATTTCCATTTTCCGGGACAGCTTGCCAAGTACACCGGCAAGGTCCGCGATGTGTACAGCATCGGATCCGATTACCTCGTGATGGTCGCGACGGACCGCATCTCCGCCTTCGACGTGGTCCTGCCCAAGGGCATTCCCTGCAAGGGTCAGGTACTCAACCAGATAGCATCCAAGTTCCTGGACGCCACCGCCGATATCATCCCGAACTGGAAGATCGCGGAGGTGGACCCGATGGCCACGGTCGGCTGGCGCTGCGAGCCCTTCAAGGTCGAGATGGTCATCCGCGGCTACCTGACCGGCCACGCCTGGCGCGAGTACAAGGCCGGCAAGCGCACCCTCTGCGGCGTCGCGATGCCGGAAGGGATGGTCGAGAACCAGCGCTTCCCGGAGCCCATCATCACCCCGACGACCAAGGCTGCCGAAGGCCACGACGAGGACATCAGCAAGGAGGAGATCATCGCGCGGGGCATTGTCTCCCGCGAGGACTACGAGCAGCTCGAGGCCTACACCCGCGCCTTGTTCGCACGCGGAACGGAGATCGCGGCCGGCCGGGGCCTCATCCTGGTGGATACCAAATACGAATTCGGCAAGCGCGACGGGCGCATCATCCTGATGGACGAGATCCACACGCCCGACTCTTCCCGCTACTTCTATGCGGAGGGTTACGAGGAGCGCCTCGCGAAAGGGGAGCACCAGAAGCAGCTTTCCAAGGAGTTCGTGCGCGAATGGCTGATGGCCGGCGGCTTCCAGGGCCAGGCTGGGCAGCAGGTCCCCGAGATGACCGACGCCGTCGTCGCCGGCATTACCGACCGCTATGTCGAGCTCTATGAGCACGTCACCGGCGAGAAGTTCCAGCCCGCGCCCGGCGACGTTGACCGTATCGAGAAGAATATCAACGATTTCCTTAAATAATAACAGTTATGATCACGCGCTATTCCCGCCAGGTCATGCGGGACGTCTGGACCGAAGAGAACAAGTTCAACGCCTACCTGCAGGTGGAGATCCTTTCCTGCGAAGCCTGGAGCAAACTGGGCGTCATCCCCGCGACCGACGTGGAGAAGATCCGCGCGAACGCTGGTTTTGAAGTGGAGCGCATCCGGGAAATCGAGGAAATGACCCGCCACGACGTGGTGGCCTTTACCCGCGCCGTCTCCGAGACCCTCGGCGAGGAGCGCAAGTGGGTGCATTACGGCCTCACTTCCACCGACGTGGTGGATACCGCCAACGGCTACCTGCTCAAGCAGGCGGACGCCATCCTGCTGAAGGACCTGGAAGAGTTCCTCGCCGTGCTGAAGAAGCGCGCCCTGGAGTTCAAGGACACCCCCTGCATCGGCCGTACGCACGGCATCCACGCCGACATCACCTCCTTCGGACTCAAGTGGGCGCTGTGGTATGAGGAGATGAAACGCAACATCGAGCGTTTCCAGTACGCCCGCAAGGGTGTCGAGGCCGGCAAGATGAGCGGCGCCGTGGGCAACTTCGCCAACATCCCGCCCTTCATCCAGGACTACGTCTGCGAGCATCTGGGCATCGGCTCCGCCGACATCTCCACGCAGGTGCTGCAGCGCGACCGCCACGCCTTCTATATCGCCACGCTGGCGGTGATCGCCTCCACCCTGGAGCAGATGGCCTTCGAGGTCAGGAACCTGCAGCGGACGGAGGTCCGCGAGGCGGAGGAGGCGTTCCGCAAGGGGCAGAAGGGCTCGAGCGCCATGCCGCACAAGCGCAACCCCATCAGCAGCGAGAACATCTGCGGCTGCGCCCGCGTGATGCGGGGCTATATGTCCGCTTCCTGCGAGAACGTGGCCCTGTGGCACGAGCGGGACATCTCCCATTCTTCCACAGAGCGTATCATCCTGCCGGACGCCACGGAACTGCTGGATTACATGCTCTGCCGCTTCAAGGGCATCCTGGAGAACCTGACGGTCTATCCGGAGAACATGCTCAAGAACATCTGGCGCACCAACGGGGTGATTTTCGCCCAGCGCGTGATGAACGCCCTGATCGGCAAGGGCCTTTCCCGCGAGGAAGCCTACGACACCGTGCAGCCCATCGCGATGAAGGCCTGGTCCGAGGGCCTGGACTACAAGAACCTGCTGCTCGCCGATGAAGGCGTGATGGCGCAGCTTTCGGAAGAAGAACTCGAGGAGTGCTTCACCCTCGACTACTATTTCAAGAACGTCGATTACATTTTCAAGCGCGTCGGCATCCTCTAGACAGCCGGAGCCCCTCGTGCACGCACTGACACAGGCGGGACTCCGGCTGCGGTATGCGTCCCCGAAATGGACCTGGAACACCGTCCTGGACGCCCGCCCCCGGCCGTTCGTACGAGGCTTGGGTGCGGGCTGGGAACTCGGCGCCGACATCCGCTATCAGAGCAAGGTGGAGACCTTCTTCTCCCTCTTCGACCAGTATTGCGTGCTCAACGCCCGTGTCCAGAAGCGTTTCCGGACGGTCAGCATCTTCCTGGAAGGCCGGGACCTGCTGGACGACGAGCGCACCACCACCTTCGAGTCGGCGGACCGCTACCGCAGGACGATCTCGTTGCGGTCGGGGCCGACGGAGATGATCTTCACGGGGCAGCCGGTCTCTTTCTCGATGAAGGCGACGTAGTCCTTGAAGGCTTGCGGGAAGTCTTCGTAACGGCGCATGCCGGTGATGTCGCACTCCCAGCCGGGGAATTCCTCGTACACGGGCTTCACCTCCTCGCCGCTCTCGAAGGGGAAGTAGTCCACGCGGTGTCCGCCGATCTCATAGGCGACGGCTACCTTGATGGTCTTGAAGCTGTTGAGGACGTCGGCCTTCATCATGATGAGTTCGCTCACGCCGTTCATCATCACGGCGTACTTGAGCGCGACGAGGTCCAGCCAGCCGCAGCGGCGCGGGCGGCCCGTCGTGGCGCCGAACTCGTGGCCGATCTGCCGCAGGCTTTCGCCGGTCGCGTCGAAGAGTTCGGTGGGGAAGGGACCGCTGCCCACGCGGGTGCAGTAGGCCTTGAAGATGCCCATCACCTTGCCGATGCGGCAAGGGGCGACGCCGAGGCCGGTGCAGGCGCCGGCGGTCATCGTGTTGGAAGAAGTCACGAAGGGATAGGTGCCGAAGTCGATGTCCAGCATCGAGCCCTGGGCGCCTTCCGCGAGAATGGGCACGTCGCGGTCCAGGTAGTCGTTGATGACAATCTCGCTCTCGATGAAGGGGAAGCGCTTGAGTTCCTCGACGGCCTGCATCCACTTCTGCTCGTATTCCGTGATATCATACTGGAAGTCGTACTGCGCAAGCAGGCCGAAGTGCTTCTT
The DNA here is from genome assembly GCA_947167015.1 of uncultured Bacteroidales bacterium. GTDB lineage: Bacteria > Bacteroidota > Bacteroidia > Bacteroidales > UBA932 > Cryptobacteroides. The sequence goes on along the minus strand of CAMVGM010000042.1, from coordinate 9,952 downwards.
CTTCAGGGCGTCGTAGCGGTCCTTGAACTCCGGGGAGAGGATGTCGCCGATGCGCAGGCCGTTGCGGCCGGTCTTGTCCATATAGGTGGGGCCGATGCCCTTCAGGGTGGAGCCGATCTTGGCCTTGCCCTTGGCGGCCTCGCTGGCGGCGTCGAGCATGCGGTGCGTGGGGAGGATGAGGTGGGCGCGCTTGGCGATCCGGAGCTTGGCGGTGATGTCACCGGCCTTGCTCTCGATGGCGCGGATCTCGTCCATCAGGATCACGGGGTCGATCACGACGCCGTTGCCGATGACATTCACGGAATCCTCGCGGAAAATGCCCGAGGGAACGGTGTGGAGCACGAAACCGTCGCCGTCGAAGACGAGCGAGTGGCCCGCGTTGGGGCCGCCCTGGAAGCGCGCGATTACCTTATAGTCCGGGGTCAGGACGTCGACCACCTTGCCTTTTCCCTCGTCACCCCACTGGAGTCCGAGCACGACATCGATTTTCTTCATTTCAACAATAATTAGGTTCTACAATCCAAACCTTAAAGATAAGGATTATTTCCGGGATTGCCAAATGCACTTTTTGCCGGAAGCGGATGGTTTGCGAAAGGGAGGAAGATTTCGTATTTTTGTTGTGATAACCTATCTTCAACCCGATGCTTTACCGACGTATTCTTCTTTGCCTGCTGGCCCTATGCCTGGGCGCACGGGCGCTCCCTGCCGCGGATCGTCTCCACCAATCCTTTGATTTCGACTGGAAGTTCACGCTGACGGCTCCTGCCGGGGCGGAGGCCCCGGGCTTTGACGATGCCGCCTGGACGCCTGTCCAGCTGCCCCACGACTGGAGCATGACGCTGCCTTATCTGTCTCCGGAGGAAGGCGGGAAAGGCTCGATGGGTTTCATGCAGGGCGGCCTGGGCTGGTACCGCAAGCATTTCACGGTGCCGGCGGCCTGGAAAGGACGCCGGGTGAGCCTTGAGTTCGACGGGGTGTATCACTGCGCCACGGTTTTCGTGAACGGCCGGGAGGTCGGCTTCCACCCCTACGGATACACTGCATTTGCTTATGACATAACGGATTACCTGATTCTCGGCCGGGAGAATGTCGTGGCCGTCAAGGTGGACCATACCGACTGTCCGAGTTCCCGCTGGTACTCCGGAAGCGGCATCTACCGCCACGTCTGGCTGAACGTCACCGATCCCGTCCACGTCGGGCTTTGGGGCACCAGCGTAACCACGCCCTCGGTCAGCGCGGCGCGCGCGGCCGTACGTGTGGAGACCACGGTAGTCAACGACGGGGCGAAGGCCGTGCAGGTCTCGCTGACCAGCGAGCTCCGGGATCCCGCCGGGCGGGTGGTGGCGAAGGCGGCGGCCAAGGCGCCCCTCGCCGCCGGCGCGCAGACGGTGCTGCCCCAGGAATTCACCCTGGATGCGCCGGCCTTGTGGGACATCGATTCCCCGCAGCTCTACACGCTGGTTTCCAGCGTGCGCCGGGGCGGGCAGGTGGTGGACCGCTATGAGACCACCTTCGGCATCCGCGACATCCGCTTCGATCCGGACAAAGGCTTCTTCCTCAACGGGCGCAGCGTCAAGATGAAAGGCGGCGACATCCATCAGGACGCCGGTTCGCTGGGCGCCGCGATTCCCGACCGCGCCCACGAAAGGCGCATCGCGCTGATGAAGGAGACGGGCTTCAACGCCATCCGCTGCAGCCACAATCCGCCCGCCCGGGAGTTCCTGGACGCCTGCGACCGGCTCGGAATGCTGGTGATCGACGAATCGTTCGACAAATGGAAGTTCGGCTACTATGCACAGTGGTTTGACGAGTGGTGGGCGAAGGACCTGGCCGCGATGGTGCTGCGCGACCGCAACCACCCTTCGGTGGTGCTCTGGAGCGTGGGCAACGAGACCGTCGAGCAAGGCGACATGAGCGGGGCGGGAACGGCCCGCCTGCAGGCGTTGCGTGCGGAATGCGAGCGCCTGGACCCGACCCGCCGGGTGGCCGTGACCACGATGCCGGATTATGAGCGGAAATTCAACCTGAACGGCTTCAACGCCGCCGTCGAGGTGGTGGGCTACAACTATCAGGAACCCTTCTATGACGAAGACCACCGCCTGTATCCGGACCGCATCATCTATGGCTCGGAGGTGTTCCCGTATTATTCGGCGGGCCGGGAGCGGATGCGCGAGTACATCGAGCGGAACCCGTGGTACGACTATGCCGAGCGGGATTTCATCTTCGGTTTTTTCATGTGGGCGGCCATCGATTATTGGGGCGAGTCGTCCGGCTGGCCGAGCAAGGGCTGGCCGACGGGCATCTATGACGTCTGCATGCACGAGAAGCCGCAGGCGGCCTTTTTCCGGGCCGTATGGAAGGAGGATGAACCCGTCGTGAAACTGGCCGTGGAAGATCCTTCGCTGCCGCTGGACCGCGGCAAGGATATGTGGACATGGCCGCTGCTCGCCGCGCACTGGAACTTCCCGCGCCACGACAATCCGCAGATGGTCACGCTGGACGTTTTCACCAACTGCGAGGAGGTGGAACTCTTCTCCAACGGAACCTCGCTCGGGGTCCGGCGCCTGTCGGATTACCCCAACAACACCGTCAAGTGGCGCCTGCCCTACAAGCCGGGTACGCTCGTGGCGGTAGGCCGCAACGGCGGCGCCGAGGCGGCCCGTGACGAACTGCGGACCGCGGGTGAAGCCGTCTCGCTGCGTCTGTGCGCCGACCGGGAGGCTCTCTCCGCCGACGGGCAGGACCTCTGCTATGTCGATATCGACCTGGTGGATGCGGAAGGGTGCACGGTGCCGGATGCCGACCGTCCGCTGCGCGTCCGCGTGGAAGGTGCCGGCCGCTTCCTCTGCATGGACAACGGCGACACGGCGGACGGCGGTGCGCAGCTGCGCGCCGACAAGCCCAGTTTCCTGGGCCGTGCGCAGGTGGTCGTGCAGGCCGGGCGCTCGGCAGGCCCCCTGCGGGTGGTCGTTTCCGCGGCTGGCCTGCCCGATGCGGAACTGACGCTTACCGTCCGCTGACGGTCCGGAGCATCTGAAATTAATTAATCGCCATGTTCGGAAATATCCTCATCATCCTGTTCTTCCTGCTGATACCTGCCGGCGTGCTGTGGCTCTGCCGGCGCATCCCTTTCCTGGACAAGATCGGTCCGGTGCTGATCCTGTACATCCTCGGCATCGTCGTGGGGAACCTGTTCCACCCTTCCGGGATGGCCGGGATACAGGAGGCCCTGTCCAGCGCGATGGTGCCGCTGGCCATCCCCCTGATGCTCTTTTCCTGCACCTTCCGCAGGAGCGGCACCCGCAGCCAGCTGCTGGCGCTGCTGAGCGGGCTCCTGGCCGTCACGGCCGCCGTCGTGGCGGGGTATTTCCTCTTCGCCCGGGACCTGGAGGGCGGCGCCAAACTGGGCGGCATGCTGACGGGCGTCTATACCGGCGGGACGATCAACCTCGCTTCGCTGAAGGTGATGCTGGACGTCCCGGATGAGACTTTCATCCTGCTGAACTCCTTCGACATGGCGGTCAGTTTCCTGTACCTGACCTTCCTGCTGTCCTTCGGCATCCGCCTGTTCCGCCGCTGGCTGCCGGTGGAGACCGGCGGCGCCGAGGCGCCCGATGGAGCCGGAACCCCGCAGGAACGGCCCTACAAAGGGCTTTTTACCCGGGAGGGACTGCGTGATGCGGGTTTCCTGCTGGCCATCGACGCGCTTATCATCGGCGTTTCCGCCGGTCTCGGCCTGCTGGCCGGGGACGGGGCGTTCATGACCGTGCTCATCCTCAGCCTCACCACCCTCGGCATCGCGGCCTCTTTCTGGAAGCCGGTGAAAAAACGCCGCTACGGCTACGACATCGGGATGTATTTCATCTATGTCTTCTCCGTGGTGGTGGCTTCGATGGCGGACCTGCGCAACCTGAGCGTCGGGGGCAGCCTCCGCATGTTCTGCTACCTGTCCTTCGTCATTTTCGGCTCGCTCCTCCTGCAGGTGCTGCTGGCGAAACTCCTGAAGATCGATGCGGACACGATGACGGTCAGTTCGGTCGCCTATATCTGCTCCCCGCCTTTCGTGCCGATGATGTCGGCGGCAATGAAGAACCGCAGCGTGCTGGCCGGGGGGCTGGCCGTGGGCGTCGTCGGTTACGCGGCCGGCAACTACCTGGGTTTCCTGATGGCGCAGTTGCTCGGCTTGTTCTAGGCGGGTGGTTCAACCGGAAGAAAAAATACGTATATTTGCGAAAACCATCCATCCCGACGAAATGAAAAAAGCCCTTGTCATCCTTGCCCTTGCGGCGCTTGCCCTGGCGGCCTGCAAGCCGGAGGTCCCGGCCGTGGAAGGCCGCGTCATCGATACCACCATCGCCAGCATCTCCCTGCTGACGCCCGCCGGTGACACCTGCGTGGTCAGTACCCGGGGCACCAATCCGATGATGGTGCCGGGCGTGCTGCCCGGAGACGAGATCCGGGTCGTCTATGAGGTGCTGCCCGACGGAGAGACCCTGCGGGCCGTTCAGCTGGGTATCACGGAGCCTTCCCCTTACCGCCTGGTGCCGGGTATCTGGCGCGACTGTTCCGGTGCGGAAGAAGTGGGCCTGGTGCTTGCCGAAGACGGCTCTGCCAAGTATGTCGGGAAGGAAGGCCCCGAACTCCGCGACTGGAGCCTGGACGGGGACAACCTGGCCCTGACCTCCTCCGACGGCCGCATCCTGATGTACCGGATCGAGCGGCTCGGCGCCGATTCGCTTCTCATCCGTCCGCTCGAGGAAGGCCTGCGTGCCCTCGCGCTCTCGCGTTCGGAATAATCCGTTTTTTCGTATCTTTGCGTCCGTTATGGCCGGAAGCAAGGACCATTTGCTCGGCAAGCTCCGTTCAGGAGAGCCGATGGGCGGGGGTGAGCAGTTCAAGCTCACCCTCCTGCTTGCGTGGCCGTCCATCCTCGCGCAGCTCGCGATGTGCCTGATGAGCTACATCGACGCGGCGATGGTCGGCCGGCTCGGTTCCGCCCAGGCCGCGGCCATCGGGCTGGTCAGCACGACCACCTGGATCTTCGGCTCTTTCTGCTATGCGAATTCCTCCGGTTTCAGCGTGCAGATCGCGCATCGCTGCGGAGCGAAGGATTATGCCGGCGCCCGGCGGATTTTCCGCCACGGGATCTGGATCACCCTGGCGGCGGCCGTCCTGCTGTCGCTGCTCGCCGTTTCCATCCACCGGGTACTTCCGCACTGGCTGGGCGGTACGCCGGAGATCCTGGCGGACGCCTCGGACTATTTCCTCATCTACGCCCTGTTCCTGCCCCTTTTCCAGGTGACGATCTTCTCGGAAGCGTCCCTGATCGCCAGCGGCAACGTGAAGGTGCCCGGCATCCTGAGCATCGCGATGTGCGCGCTGGACGTGGCGTTCAACTACCTGTTCATCTTCAGGCTGGGGATGGGGGTGCGGGGCGCCGCGCTCGGTACCGGTCTGGCGACGGCCTGCGCCGGGGCCTTCCTGGTGGTGTATGCCTCGCGTCATAGCGTCGAACTGCGCCAGACGGGCAACTGGATCCGCCCGGCACGCCGCATCGTGGGCAGCATCCGTACCTTGCGGGCGGAGCAGCGGGCGGCGGAAACCCTGTTCGACCGGGAGCAGAAGGACATGTTCTCCCAGGCGTTCGGCATCTGCTGGCCGCTCTGGATCCAGAACCTGGTCTCGCGCGGCGCTTACATCGCGGCCACGGTGCTCGTGGCCCCGCTCGGCACCGTCGCGATCGCGGCCAATTCCTTTGCCATCATCGCGGAGGGCTTCTGCTACCTGCCCGGCTACGGGATGGAGGATGCCGCCACCACCCTGGTCGGCCAGAGCCTGGGGGCGAAACGCCCGGACATGGCCCGCCGCTTCGCCTGGATGACCATCGGCACCGGCGCAACGATGATGACCCTGCTCGCCGTCCTGATGTGGGTCTTCGCCCCGCAGGTGATGGGGCTGCTGAGCCAGGATCCGGAAGTGATCATCCTGGGCGTGAAGTGCCTGCGCATCGAGGCCTGGGCGGAACTGCTCTATGCCGTGAGCATCGTTGCCTACGGCTGCTGCGTGGGCGCCGGGGACACGCTGGTCCCTTCCGTCATCAACCTGCTGAGCATGTGGGTGATCCGGCTCGGTCTCGCGCTCGTCCTGATCCCGCGCTACGGCCTGGAGGGCTACTGGTTCGCGATGGCCGTGGAACTCAGCGTCAAGGGGCTCGTCTTCGCCGTGCGCATCGCCCGCGGCCGCTGGATGAAAACCCGCCTGACGGCGGCGGAAGCCTAGCCGGTTTTCTTGTTTTTCCCCGGAGATTTGCGTATTTTTATCGTCAATATGACCGCACGGTGGAACTGATAATCAAATTGACTTGCATATGAAATACCCCAAAATCGGCATCAGGCCGACCATTGACGGGCGCCAGGGCGGTGTCCGTGAAAGTCTCGAAGAGAAGACGATGGCACTTGCGCGCGCCGTCGCCGATTTGATCAGCGGAACCCTGAGGAACGGAGACGGCTCGCCGGTCGAATGCGTCATCGCCGACAGTACCATCGGCCGCGTGGCCGAGTCTGCCGCCTGTGCGGAAAAGTTCGAACGGGAAGGCGTCGGCTCGACCATCACCGTCACCTCCTGCTGGTGCTACGGTTCCGAGACGATGGACATGAACCCCCACTGGCCCAAGGCGGTGTGGGGATTCAACGGAACGGAGCGCCCGGGTGCCGTGTACCTGGCCGCCGTGCTGGCGGCGCACGCCCAGAAAGGACTGCCCGCCTTCGGTATCTACGGCCATGACGTACAGGACCTTGCGGATAACAGCATCCCCGCCGACGTGGCGGACAAGATCCTCCGCTTCGCCCGGGCTGCGCAGGCCGTCGCCACGATGCGCGGACGCAGTTACCTTTCGATGGGCGGGACCTGCATGGGTATCGCCGGCTCGATCGTGAATGCGGACTTCCTGCAGAAATACCTCGGGATGCGTACGGAATATGTTTCGCTGGTGGAGATCCTGCGCCGCGTGGACTTTGGTATCTATGACCACGACGAATTTACCCGGGCGATGGCCTGGGTGGAAAAATACTGCAAACCGCAGGAGGGCCACGATTACAACGAAGACCGGCAACTCTTCCCCGGGACCCCGATGACCTCGTTCAACGGAAAGGGAAAAGGAAAGACGCGCGCCGAGAAGGATGCCGACTGGGAGTTCACGGTCAAGAACATGATGATCATCCGAGACCTGATGTGCGGCAACCCCAAACTGCTGGAGATGGGATACAAGGAGGAAGCGCTCGGACACGACGCCATCGCAGGCGGCGTGCAGGGCCAGCGGCAGTGGACGGACTACAAGCCCAATTTCGATTTCCCGGAGTCGCTGATGTGCTCCTCCTTTGACTGGAACGGCATCCGCGAACCCTATATCCTCGCCACGGAGAATGATGCGCTGAACGGCCTCTCGATGCTTTTCGGACACCTGCTGACCGGGCGCGGCGTGATGTTCAGCGACGTGCGTACCTACTGGAGCCCGGAGGCGGTCCGGCGCGTGACGGGAGAGGCTCCTGAGGGAATCGCCGCTGGCGGATTCATCCACCTGATCAATTCCGGCGCCACCACGCTCGACGCTACGGGCGCCATGTCGGACGCTGATGGAAAACCGACCGTCAAGGCTCCGTGGGACATGACGCAGGCGGATGTCGAAGCCTGCCTCAAGGCGACGAACTGGATGCCTGCGGACAGGGATTATTTCCGCGGCGGCGGCTACTCCGCCCATTTCGTCAGCCGAGGCGGGATGCCGATGACGATGATGCGGCTCAACCTGGTGGACGGACTGGGGCCTGTGCTGCAGATCGCGGAGGGCTGGACCGCCGAACTGCCGCAGCGGATGCACGACATGCTCGACAGGCGGACGGATCCCACCTGGCCGACCACCTGGTTCGTCCCGCGCCTGGATGCCTCGAAGGATTGCTTCAAGGATGTTTACAGCGTGATGAACAACTGGGGAGCCAACCACGGCGCCATCGCCTACGGGCACATCGGCGCCGACCTGCTGACGCTCTCGTCCATCCTGCGTATTCCCGTGTGCATGCATAACGTGCCCGACGACCAGGTCTTCCGCCCGGCGGCGTGGAATGCATTCGGCATGGACAAGGAGGGCGCCGACTATCGCGCATGTGCTAACTTCGGACCGCTGTACAAATGAAAACGATCGAGAAAAAGTACCTGCTGCCGTTCTGCCTGGTGACGGTGCTGTTCCTGCTCTGGGGCATCGCCAACAACATGACGGACACCCTGCTCAGCGCGTTCAAGCGCATCATGTCGATGTCCGACACGCAGACCTCGCTGATCCAGTTCGCCTTCTACGGCTCTTATTTCTGCTTCGCGCTTCCCGCGGCGCTGTATATCCGGAAGTACTCCTACAAGAGCGGCGTGATCCTGGGCCTGGCCCTGTACGCCGTCGGGGCGATCCTCTTCTTCCCGGCGTCGAAAGTGGCTTCGTACGGATTCTACCTGGCCGCGATCTATATCCTGGCGGGCGGCTGCTCCATCCTGGAGACGACCGCGAACCCCTACATCCTGAGCATGGGCGCCCCGGAAACGGCCACGCGCCGGCTCAACATCGCCCAGTCCTTCAATCCGCTCGGTTCCATCACGGGCATCCTGCTCAGCCAGTATTTCATCCTGGGCGAGCTGTCTTCCGCCTCGGCGGCGGAACGGGCCGCGATGAGTCCTGAGCAGCTGGAGGCGATGCAGGCCCACGAACTCGGAGCCGTCACGGGCACCTATATGACCCTGGGCTTCGTGCTGCTCGCGATCCTGGTGGTGATGCTGCTCGTCAAGATGCCCGAGGGGCGCGACGCGGGCGGTTCCGGCAGCCTGAAGGACAGTTTCCGGCGCCTGCTGGCCAACAAGCCCTACCGCTGGGGCGTGGTGGCGCAGTTCTTCTACGTCGGAGCGCAGATCGGCGTGTGGAGTTTCACCATCCGCCTGGTGATGCAGGAACTCGGCATCCTGGAAGCGAAGGCGGCCACCATCTACCTGGCGTCGATCATCTGCTTCAGCGCCGCGCGTTTCCTGTTCACCTGGCTGATGAAGTGGATCCGTCCGTCCAAGCTGCTGGCCTGGGCCGCGGCGGCGGACATCGTGCTCAGCCTGCTGGTCTTCCTGTGCAAGGGGACGGGCTGGCCGTGCGTGATCGCGCTGATCTCGGTGAGCTTCTTCATGAGTCTGATGTTCCCGACCATCTACGGCATCGCGCTCGGCGGGGTCGGGGAGGATGCGAAGATCGGTGCGAGCGGCCTGATCATGGCGATCCTGGGCGGCGCGCTGCTTACGCCGCTGCAGGGAAAGATTTCCGACCTGTTCGGCGTGAACGCCTCTTATCTGGTCCCTTTGGTGTGCTTCTGCGTGGTCCTGGCGTACGCCTGGTATGTTGTTCATAACTCTGTTGAAAAAATCAGCTGACGCGCCGGGCTTTTGCCCCGGATAAGGGCTAAATTTGTCCTCCGGACTTGAAGGCGACCGCCTGTCCGGACCACAGAGAATCAAAGACAACATATATAATGGACGTACGTAAAACCAACGGCTCTTTTGAAGAGTTCGACAAGGCCAAACTTGCCCGTGGCATCCACGAGGCATATAAGACGGCGGGGGAGTATTGTGAGGACGCCATCGTCGTTTCCATCATCAACAACCTGTATGTTTATGAAGGCATCACCAGCCAGGAAATCCGCCGTCAGGTAGAGGAATCGCTGATGTCCGTCAACAAGCGCGTGGCGCTGGCGTACATCGAGAAGTTCGACGCGGACCTGGACCTGCGCAAGAAGCGTGACTTCATCAAGGACTATATCAAGGCCTCCAACGCGGCGACGGGCTCCAAGTTCGACGCCAACGCCAACGTCACCCGCAAGAACATCGTGACGCTGGGCAACGAACTCTACAAGGAGAACAACATCAAGCAGAACCGCTA
>CAMVGM010000041.1 GCA_947167015.1 uncultured Bacteroidales bacterium | reverse complement strand
GCCGGGCCCATTCGCCCTCGGCCATCTTGCTCTTCTTGACCATGCGCCAGGCGTCCCCGTTGCCGTCAATCACGCCGGAACCGGTGATGGAGATGTTCCTGGCGTCCTGGGCGTGGATGGGGGACTCGCAGCGCCGGGTGTCCAGCCCTTCGAAGACGGTGCTGACGATGGGGTACAGGTCGCGGTCCGGGTCGAAGATGATGACGGCGTTGTCCGACAGGTGCAGGTCGCAGTTGCTCAGGATCTCGATGGGGCCGGTGAGCCACAGGCCGGCGGGCACGTTCAGGTGGCCGCCGCCCTTGTCGGAGAGCTGCCGCATCGCCTGGGCGAAGGCGTCGGTATTGAGGGTGACCCCGTCGCCGACGGCGCCGAAGTCAGTGAGTTCCACGGTATAAGCAGGAATCTCGGGACGCGCGACGCGGGCCATCTTGAAGGGGAGGTCCTTGTACAGATACGCGAATTCGTCGCCGGATTTGCAGGCGGAACACAGCAGGGCAAGACAGACTGCCCCGAGCAGGAAAAACGGGAGATGATGACGACTCATTCCGGTAGCGATTTTGGTTCAACCTCAAAGATACTCTTTTTTAAGAAAAAGAGAAAATTTTATGGTATATTTGCGTTATGAAGAAAATCGGAATCTGCAGCGATCACGCCGGCCTGGAATACAAGACGCGGCTGATTGGCTATCTGCTCGGCAAGGGCTACGAGGTGGTCAATTTCGGAACCGACAGCCCGGAAAGCTGCGATTACGCAGACTTCGCGCACCCGCTGGCGAATGCCGTCGAGGCGGGCGAAGTGGATGCGGGCATCGCTTTGTGCGGGACCGGCAACGGCATGGCGCTCGCGCTCAACCACCACCGGGGGATCCGGGCGGGCCTTGCCTGGAACCAGCAGGTCGCCCGGCTCGTCAAGGAACACAACAACGCCAACGTGCTCGTGCTGCCGGCGCGCTTCGTCTCCTACCGCATGGCGGTGATGATGGTGCGCACCTGGCTGGTCACGGAGTTCGCGGGCGGCAGACACCAGCGCCGGATTGACAAGATCGTTCAGCCATAGCATCGAAGACTATCCCGAGGGGATCGTGCTGCCGGTGGACAAGCCCTACCGGTGGACTTCCGCCGACGTGATCCGCAAGATCAAGTACGCGGCGATCCGCCATTTCGGGAAGAAGAACCTCAAGGTGGGCCACGCGGGGACCCTCGACCCCCTGGCGACCGGCATCCTGCTGGTGTGCATCGGCCCCGCCACGCGGCGCGCGGAAGAACTGCAGCGTTCCCCCAAGGAATACGTCGCGGGCGTCACTTTCGGCGCCACCACCCCTTCTTACGACCTGGAAAAAGAGATCGACCGCTTCTGCCCGCTGGATGGCGTGAGCGAAGCGGCCCTGCGTGCCGTCCTGCCGGATTTCCTGGGAGAGCAGGACCAGGTGGCGCCGCTGTTCAGCGCCAAGTCGGTGGACGGCGTGCGCGCCTACGAGACGGCGCGCCGGCTGCTGCGCGAGGCGCAGCGTACGGGGCGCGCCTTCGATCCCGGCGAGGTGCTGCAGTCCAGCCGCATCAGCATCTATGACCTGGAACTCCTGTCCTGGCACGGAGAAATCGTGCAGGACTTCGTGGACGACGGGCAGGGACGCATCCGCGTCGCTTCGGTGGACGGCCTGCAGCTGCCGACCGCGATGATCCGGGTCGCCTGCAGCAAAGGCACCTACATCCGCGCCCTGGCGCGCGACCTGGGCGAAGCCCTCGGCAGCGGCGCCTTCCTCAGTTCCCTGCGCCGCACGAAAAACGGCGGCTTCGGAATCGAAGACGCCGTCTCCCTCGCAGAAGTCCTGTCTGCACTGTCCTAGGCAGGCAGCAGCTTGTCCCTGCCGGCATTTTGCGACAGCTTGTTTTTTTTGCCGGCAGGGACAAGCCTGCTGCTGCCGTATCAACCGATAGCTTCTTTCAGGAAGCGCATCCGGCGAAGGCCCTCTTCGTGGCCGATGAAATGCAGGATGTCGCTGATACCCAGGCCGCTGGCCGCTCCGCTGAGCGCCAGGCGGATGCAGTTCATTACCTTGCCCATCGGCATCCCGTGATCCCGCACATAGCCCTCGAGCGAATCCGCATCCGAATGCTCCATCGCCTCCAGCGCGGCGGCATAGATTTCCGGTTTGTAGAACTTGTCCACGTCCTTGGGAACGAACTCCGTCGGCGCGACGAACAGGTAATGGGCGATGGTCCAGAAATCCTGCACGAACGTGGCGCGCTCCTTGATCAGCGCCACCACGCGCTCCACGAATGCAAGGTCGGGATGCAGTCCCCGCTCCGCCAGCATCGGCATCCAGAGCGCCGCCAGTTCGGCATCCGAACGCATCCGGAGATACTCGCGGTTGTACCACTTGGCTTTGTCGGGGTTGAACTTCGCCCCGCTCTTGCCGACCTTGTCCAGGCTGAAGGCCTGCACGAGTTCGTCCAGTGAGAAGATCTCCTGCTCGGTGCCGGGATTCCAGCCCAGCATCGCCAGCAGGTTCACGAACGCGTCGGGGAAATAGCCGTCCTCGCGGTAGCCGCGGGAGGTCTCGCCGGTCGGGGAGGTCCAGCGCAGCGGGAACACCGGGAAGCCCAGCTTGTCGCCGTCACGCTTGCTCAGTTTGCCGTTCCCGACAGGCTTGAGCAGCAGCGGCAGGTGGGCGAAACGGGGCTGGCTGTCCTGCCAGCCGAATGCCTCGTACAGCAGATAATGCAGCGGAAGCGACGGAAGCCACTCCTCGCCGCGGATGACCTCGGTGATCTCCATCAGATGGTCGTCCACGATGTTGGCGAGGTGGTAGGTGGGGAGTTCATCGGCACGCTTCCAGAGGACCTTGTCGTCCAGGGTGGACGTGTCCACGCTGATGTGGCCGCGGATCAGGTCGTCCATCTCCACCACGCGCCCCTCGGGCATGCGGAAGCGGACGGTCCAGTCCGTGCGCTCCTCCAGCAGGCGTTTCACCTCCTCCTCCGGGAGCGTCAGCGAGTTGCGCAGCGCGCCGCGGGTGAGGTGGTTGTAGATGAAGGTCTCGCCGCGGCTCTCGGCCGCGGAACGGGCCTTCTCGAGCTCTTCGGCGGTGTCGAAGGCGTAGTAGGCGGCCCCGGCGGCGACGAGCTGCTCGGCATACTGCCGGTAGATGCCCCGCCGCTGGCTCTGGCGGTAAGGGGCGTGGGGATGGCGCGCGGAGGGCGTCTCCACCACCTTGCCCTCGGCGTCCACGCCCTCGTCGGGGTAGATGCCGCACCAGCGCAGCGCCTCGATGATGTACTGTTCGGCGCCCGGCACGAAACGGTTGGAGTCGGTGTCCTCGATACGGAGGATGAAATCGCCGCCGTTCTGCTTGGCGTACAGGTAGTTATACAGAGCGGTGCGGACGCCGCCCATGTGGAGCGGCCCGGTCGGCGAGGGGGCGAATCTTACACGGGTCCTGCTCATGACTGGGTCCTCCGGATGGCGGGGATGTTCTCCAATTCGGCGCGCGACTCGTTCTTGGCCAGGATGAGGGCCGGTTTGCGGTCGAGGTCGAAGTTGAAGGTCCGCACGTTGCTCTTGTTGTTGAAACCGATCTGCTGGGAACCGCCGTCCTCGAAGAGGGAGATCCCTTCTCCGCGGGCCGTCGCGGTCTTGTCGTACACGAAGTCGCGGCTGATCATGATGTAGTTGCCCATGTCCTTGGCGGGGCCGATCACGTCGGAGAAGCGGAGTCCGGTCACGATGGAGGTGATACGGATGGTGTCGCCGATCTCGGGGTCGTCGTCCCAGATGAGGCCGCGCTTGAAGTTGTTGGCGCGTCCGGTGTACTCGTCGATCTTCTTGTTGATCTCGCTCAGGTCGTCCATCGTCAGGCCCTGGTCGTTGTGGCCGCAGGTGATGTTGACGAGGACCTTCTTGGCGGTCTTGAGGTCGAAGTCGTTCAGGAGCGGGGACTCGAAGGCGGCCTTGACGGCGTCTTCGATGCGGTTCTTGCCGGTGCCTACGCCGCAGCCCATCAGCGCCATGCCGCTGTTCTTCATCATGGTCTCCACGTCCTTGAAGTCCACGTTGATGTAGCCCGGCTTCTTGATGATCTCCACGATGCCTCGCACGGCGGTGGCGAGCACCTCGTCCGCCTGCGGGAAGGCGTCCTGGATCAGCTGGTTGCCGTAGTATTCGTGGAGTTTCTCGTTGTTGATCATCAGCAGGCTGTCCACGTTCTTCTCGAGCTCGTGGATGCCGTCGATGGCACGCGAGAGGGCTTCGTTGCCTTCGTTGAGGAAGGGGAGCGTGACCACCGCCACGGTCAGGATGCCCCGGTCCTTCGCCATCTTGGCGATGACCGGCGCGGCGCCCGTGCCGGTGCCGCCGCCCATGCCGGCGGTGATGAAGAGCATCTTGGTGTGGGTGTCCAGGACGATCTTCTCGATCTGGTCCTGGCTTTCCAGCGCCGCGTTGCGTCCGTTGATGGGATTGGTGCCGGCGCCGAGGCCCCGGCCCATCTGGATCTTCACCGGGACGGGACTGCCCTTGAGGGCCTGCGAGTCGGTGTTGCAGACCACGAAGCTGCAGCCCTTGATGCCCTTGGAATACATGTAGTTGACGGCGTTGCAGCCGCCTCCGCCCACGCCGAGGACCTTGATGATTTCGTCGGAGGTCGCCCAGTCCATCGGGGCGATCGCATCGATCATGCTGTCGTCTATCATATCGCTGTCTTTTTTATTCCATGTTATCGAAAAGCGTTCCCACGGTGCTGTCGAAGGCACCTTCGACGGCCGCTCCCACGCGGGAGGTCTGCTGCCGGAACCAGGTCACGAACTTGCCCGGTTCCTTGGGCTCCTTCTGGGATTTCTCCTTGTCTTTCTTGTTCTTCTTCCTGGGCACGAGCACCTCCTGGTCGTAGGCGGGCCCGAACAGGTTCGTCTGCGGGGTCTCCTGTTCTCCGGCGGCGCCTTCCTGCACGGGAGCGTCCGGCTGCGTCTCCGTCTCCGGGGCGGCGGTCTCCGTGCCGTCCTTCTCGGGCACGACGTCCTCGATGCAGTTCAGGCGGAAGTCCTTCTTGGCCTCCAGGATCATGCCGATGGTGGCCGCGGCGCTGGTCTCGCCCACGCCGGCGCATCCGGCGGAAGTGAAGTTCTGGCTGCGCGGATAGCCCATCCGCACGGTGTAGCCGGACATCTCCTTGATGAGGGTGGCGATGTTCACCAGGTTGGCGCCGCCGCCGGTGAGCACGATGCCGTTGCGGAGCTTGTCGGCGTAGCCGCTGTCCTGGATCTGGAAGAGCACGGCCTCGACGATCTCGCGGGTGCGGCAGGTGATGATCTCGGACAGGTACTTGACCGGGAGCTGCTCGTAGGAGCCGTTCTCGTCGTCGTTGATCTGGATCACCTTCTCGGACAGGGACTGGAGCTTGTCGGGCAGGCAGGCGCCGAAGGCGAGCTTGATGTTCTCGGCGAGCTGCTCGTTGAAGCCGCATTCATATTTGATGTCGGTGGTGACCACGCGGCCGCCGAAGGGGATGGCGGAGTAGTGCCGCAGGATCTTGCCGCGGTAGATCGTCAGCGAGGTCACGCCGGCGCCGATCTCCACGAGCGCCACGCCGTTCTCCTTCTCGCCGTCGGTGAGGACGGCGCGGGCCACGGCGTTGGGCAGGAAGAGTTTCCGTGCGGGGGCGACGCCCGTGTCGTTGAGCATGATGTCGATGTTGCTCACCGGTTTGTGGGCGCCCACGAAGACCTTGAAATTGCCTTCCAGCGCATCTGCGGTGACACCCACCACGTCGTGCTCGCTCGCACAGACGAGTTCTTCGTCCGCCGAGAACGACTGGGCCACCGCGCCGTAGATCTCCTCCTTCGCCTCGTCGGCGATGGGGTAGGAATCAATGGCGATGCTCTTCAGCGTGTTCACCTCTTCCTTGGTGATGCAGGTGTCGGGGTCGCTGCGTTCCATCCGCGCGCTGGCGATCTCCTGGCGCACGTCGTAGCGCGGCAGTCCGACGACCACCTGCAAGATCTTGATGTTCAGTTCTTCTTCCGCCTCCTGGATGGCGGCACGGAGAGGGACGGCGGCGCGCTTCGGGTTGAGCACGCAGCTGTAGCGGATCCCGTCGGACGGGGTCTCCTTGTAGTAGATGACCTGGATGTCATCTCCGACGATCTTGGCTACGCTCAGGGCGATTTTGGAGGAGCCAAGGTCGGCTGCTGCTATGTATCTTTCTGCCTGCATATGATTTGATTATTATATTTTACGTTCACTGTCCGGTAGAGGCCGTCCCCGACGGAAGGGGCGATGGTGCCGATGTAGCGGTCGATGCGGAGGAACTTGTCCCGGATGTTGTCCGGCTGTCCGATGATGAACTGCTCCGTGCGTCCGTCGATGGTGAGGACCAGGTCGCCGTCCCCGCGCACGCGGACGGTATTGATGTGGTGCTGCCAGTTGCGGGAAGAGGAAATGTAGCGGTACATGCCGATCATTCCGAGGATCCAGCGGTGCGCCTCTTCGGAGGGCGCCTCGCCGCGGAAGCCGTCCGGGACCTCGAAGGGGATCGTACCCTCGACGGTGGGGACGGAGGCGATGTAACTGTCGTGCGGCGGGAAGATGCTGCCCTCCGCGTCCACGTAGAAACTGCGCTTGCCGTCCTGGAAACGCAGGACGGGGGCGCGCTGGGTGACGTGTACGTGCAGGACGCCGTCGGCGGTGGTCCAGGCCTCTCCGCCCTGGACGGCGCTCCGCTCCGCGAGCAGGTCCTCGATGCGGGACAGCTGCACGCTGTCGAGCCGCTGTCCGATGTAGGTGCCGTAGCGGGTGTCGAGATACTCGCGGATGTCCTCCTCGCTGACGAAGCGGAGCGTGTCGGAGAAGCTCACTTCCAGCTGGTTGCAGGTGGTGAGGGCCTGCTCCTGCCGCATGTTGCGGTACAGCAGGGCCATCCCGATGCAGAACAGGACCGAGAGCAGGGCTGCGAGGACGTATGCTACGGTTTTCTTCATCTACAGGCGCTGCTTGAGGAGTTCGGTGATGGGTTCGATGAAACGGTCGATGTTGCCGGCGCCCAGGGTGACGAGCACGTCGAGGGGCTCCTTCTCCAGCAGGGAGAGCAGTTCGGGACGCGTCGTGAGCACCTTTTCCGGGGCGGTGACTTCCCGGAAGATGATCTCGGAGGTGACGCCCGGGATGGGATCCTCGCGGGCGGGGTAGATGTCCAGCAGGATGAGCTTGTCCAGTCCGCTCAGGGCACGGGCGAATTCGGGGGCGAAGTCCCGCGTGCGGGTGTACAGGTGCGGCTGGAAGATGCCGGTGATGCGGCGGCCCGGGAACACCTGGCGGATGGAGGAGATGGCGCTCTCCAGCTCGGCCGGGTGGTGGGCGTAGTCGTCGATGTAGGTCAGGGACGGGGTGTTGAGGTGCACGTCCAGGCGGCGGACGGCGCCTTCGAACGTGCCGATGGCGCGGCGGACCTTCTGGGCGTCCATCCCGTAGCACAGGCAGATGGCCGCCGCCGCGATGCTGTTCTCCACGTTCACCCAGCCGATGGTGCCGACGCGGATGTCGGTCAGCACGCCGCCCGGATAGACGAGGTCGTAGGTGTAGTGCCCGGTGCCGTCGAGGCGCAGGTTGCGGCTGTGGAAGTCGGCGCGGGGCTCGTCGAAGTGGTAGGAGTAGATCTTCGCGGGCGTGTCCTCGCTGGAGATGGGCAGGCCGTATTTGAGGATGAGGGCCTCGCTGACCTGCGAGGCGAAGATTCGGAAGGCTTCCTGCACGTGGGCAAGGTCGCCGTAGATGTCGAGATGGTCGGCGTCCATCGCCGTGATGGCGGCGATGGCGGGATGCAGCTGGTGGAAGGAACGGTCGAATTCGTCGGCCTCCGCGACCACCGTGGGGGTGCGGCTCATCAGCATGTTGGTCCCGTAGTTCTTGGAGATGCCCCCCAGGAAGGCGGAACAGCCCGCGCCGCCCTCGGTGAGGATGTGGGCGACGAGGGTGGAGGTGGTCGTCTTGCCGTGGGTGCCGGCGACGGCGAGGCAGGTCTGGCCGGCGGTCAGCTCGCCCAGCATCTGCGAGCGCTTGATCACGCGGAAGCCGCGTTCGCGGGCCTGGCACAGTTCGCCCAGTTCGGCGGGCACGGCCGGGGTATAGACCACCAGCGTGTCGGCGGGCGTGCCGGGGATGCGGGACGGGTCGTCCTCGTAGTGGACGGCGATGCCTTCCTCCTCCAGCGCGTGGGTGAGGTCGGACGGGGTCCGGTCGTAGCCGGACACGGACGCTCCCTTGAATTTGCAGAAGCGGGCGATGGCGCTCATGCCGATGCCGCCGATGCCGATGAAATAGTAGTTGCTGTATCTCATACCAGTTTATATACTTCGTCAACGATGGTCTGGGCCGCGTCCATCCGGGCGAGCGGCGCCGTGTTCACGGAAAGCGCGGTGATGCGCTCCGGGTCCCGGAGCAGGTCGAGCGCCGTCGGGAGGAGTTTCTCCACGGCTTCTGCGTCGCGCACGATGAGGGCCGCGTCCCGGCGGACGAGCGCCATCGCGTTGTGGGTCTGGTGGTCCTCCGCCACGTTGGGCGAGGGGACGAAGATGGCGGCCTTCTGCGCCGCGCAGATCTCCGATACGGAGGAGGCGCCGGCCCGGCTCACGACCACGTCCGCGCAGGCGTAGGCGAGGTCCATCCGGTCGATGAAATCGCTGTAATGGATCTGCGGCAGGTCCCGCCCCTGCATGAAGGCGTCGATGTCCTTCTTGTAGTAGCGGCCGCACTGCCAGAGCACCTCGACGTCTTCGCCGCCGGGGCAGCCCTTCTCGATCCAGGTGCGCATCGCGCGGTTCAGCGTGCCGGCGCCCAGGCTGCCGCCCACGATGAACAGGTGCTTCTTCTCTGCGGAGAATCCGTACCAGGCCAGTCCCTCGGCACGGTCCTCGTCGGTGTAGGGGTGGATGATCGAGCGGATCGGGTTGCCGCTGAAGGTGATCTTTCCGGCCGGGAAGAAACGCTCCATCCCGTCGTAGGCCACGCAGATGCTGTTCACCCGGCGGCCCAGGATGCGGTTGGTCACCCCTGCGAAGCCGTTCTGCTCCTGGATCAGGGTCGGGATCCGCTTGCGCGCGGCCTGCCAGAGCAGGGGGGCGCTGGCGTATCCTCCCACGCCGATGGCGATGTCCGGGCGGAACTTGTCGATCACGCGTCCGGCCTTGCGCAGGCTGGCGGCGACCTTGTGGGGGACTTTCAGGTTGTTCCGTGCATTCTGCAGGGTGAGCTGGCGCTGCAGGCCGACCATCGGCAGGCCGATGATCTCATACCCCGCCGCGGGGACCTTTTCCATCTCCATCTTGCCTTCGGCGCCGACGAAGAGGATTTCGGTCTCCGGATTCACTTCCTTGAGCTTGTTCGCGATCGAGATGGCCGGGAAGATGTGTCCGCCCGTGCCGCCGCCGCTGATGATTACACGCAGTTTCTTATAAGTCATAGCCGTTATCTGTCAGGTCGTTGTCTATTTGTCCGGATTCGTAGGCGTCCAGGTCGCCGAGGCGCTCCTCCACCGTGGCCGTCTCGTGCATCTCAACCAGCGGCGCCGCGGCGCGTGTCTCGCGGTCGATGCGGCGCGCGGCGATGCGGCTGAAGGACAGGATGATGCCGAAGGCGACGCTGAAGCAGAGGAAGGCGCTGGTGCCGTGGCTGATGAGCGGGAGGGTCTGGCCCGTCATCGGGCCGATGTCCGCGTTGACGAACATGTGCAGGAAAGCCTGTCCGGTGATCAGCAGGCACAGGCCCGCCACCGTGAGCTTGGCGTAGTGGTCATTCCCGCAGTTGCGCGCGATGATCGAGCCGCGTGCGAGCAGGGATACGTAGAGGAAGATCACCAGAAGTCCGCCGACCAGGCCGTACTCTTCGATGATGAAGCTGTACATGTAGTCCTCGGACATGTCAGGCACCACGTAGCGCTGGGTGCTCTGGCCCGGCCCCTTGCCCAGCAGGCCGCCCTGCTTGACGGCGATCTTGGCGCTGTAGGGCTGCCGGATGGCGTCGATGGCCTCCTGCCAGGCGAGCGTGCCCCGCGGGGCTTCCACGGCCTGCTTCTCCCAGTCCTTGTCCTCGAACACGCGGGAAATGCCGGTGCCGATGCGGTCGAACAGGGGGTGTTCCCGCGTCTTGGTGGCGCTGTACAGGCCGAAGATGATGGCGATGGCGGCGATGCCCGCCGCGCCCAGGATGGCCATGTCCTTGAAATTGCCGCCGCCCAGCAGGATCATCACGTACATCAGCAGGCCGATGATGAGGGCGCTGGAGTTGGAGCCCGGGATGATCATCACGAAGATGAGCAGGAAGGGGATATAGAGGTAGCAGGCCTTCTTCCAGAAGACCTTCTCCGGCCATTTGATCTTGCCCTGCTTGAGGGCGTCCATCGCCCAGGCGAGGTAGAGGACCATCGCGATCTTGACCACCTCGAAAACGTGGACCTGGAAGCCTCCGATCGTCAGGATGCGCCAGGCGTTGTTGATGTTGACGGCCTTGATGAAGGGCAGGTTCACGTGCGCGTCGAGCAGGCCGAGCAAGGCCAGCGAGACGAAGAAACCCCACTTGCTGCACCAGCGGAAGAAGCCGATATTCTTGATGTTGTACAGGACGATGATGACGCCCAGGCCGGCCAGCACCACGAGCATCTGGTCCTTCATCAGGTCCAGGCGCGTGTTTCCGTCCCGCAGCAGGCGGGACGAGGAGGAGAACATGCAGACGATGGAGAACAGGATCAGCAGGAGCACGATGATCCACACCACCTTGTCCCCTTCGAAACTGTCCGCGAAGTTCCAGAATGTCTTTTTCTTCTCCCTGGCTGCCATATCTTACAGATGCCGGACCGCCTCCTTGAACAGGCGGCCGCGGTCTTCATAATTCTTGAACAGGTCGAAACTGGCGCAGCAGGGGCTCAGCAGCACCACGTCACCGGGTTCGGCGAAGCGGGCTGAGGCCCGTACGGCTTCTTCCGCAGACAGGGTGTCCACGATGCGCGCGCTGCCCACGATGTCTTCGAAAGCGGCGTGGATCTTGGCGTTGTCCACGCCCAGGCAGACGATGGCCTTGACCTTCTGGCGGACGACCTCCTCCAGGACGCCGTAGTCGTTGCCCTTGTCCTTGCCGCCCACGATCCATACGACCGGGCGTGTCTGGCACTCGAGCGCGTACCAGGCGGCGTCGATGTTGGTGGCCTTCGAGTCGTTGATATACAGGACGTCCCCGATGCTCAGCACGGGCTCGAGGCGGTGCTCGATGGGGGAGAAGGTCCGCAGGCTCTTGCGGATCACCTCGTCGCTGATGCCGGTGGCCTTGGCGGCCAGGGCGGCGGCCATCGAGTTGTAGATGTTGTGCTTCCCGCCGAGGGCGAGCTCCTTCAGGCAGATTTCCGTCTCGTCGTCTTCATAGCGGATGACGATGTTGCCGTCGCGCACGAAGGCACCCTGGGCGACCTCTTTCTCCTGCGTGAAGGGGAGCATCTTCGCCTTGATGACGATCTGGCCGAGCTGCTCGATCGTGATCGCGTCGTCGGAGTCGAAAATGAAGCAGTCCTCGGGCCGGAGGTTGCGTGCGATGCGGAACTTCGCCCGGGCGTAGTTCTCGAGCTTGTGGTCGTAGCGGTCCAGGTGGTCCGGGGTGATGTTGGTGATGATGGCGATGTCCGGCCGGAAGTCGTAGGCGTCATCCAGCTGGAAACTGCTGATTTCCAGTACGTAATAATCGTGCTTCTCGGTCGCGACCTGCAGGGCGTAACTCTTGCCGATGTTGCCGCCGAGGCCGGCGTCGAGCCCGGCTTCGCAGAGCAGGTAGTGGATCAGCGAGGTGGTCGTGGTCTTGCCGTTGGAGCCGGTGATGCAGATCTTCTTGGCGCTGTCGTAGCGCGCGGCGAACTCGATCTCGGAGATGATGTGCGTCCCCTGTTCGCGCAGGGCCTTCACCATCGGGGCGGTGTCGGGGATGCCGGGGCTCTTGACCACCTCGTCCGCGTTCAGCACGAGCGCGGGGGTGTGGCCGCCCTGCTCGAAGGGGATGTCCCACTGCCGCAGCAGCTGCAGGTACTCTTCCTTGATCTGTCCGTTGTCGGACAGGAAGACCTCGAAGCCCTTCACTTTTGCGAGCACCGCGGCGCCCACACCGCTTTCCGCTCCTCCCAATACTACGATTCTTGTCATTTTCCTATCTGATCTTCAATAATGCCAATGTGCTGACCGCCAGGATGATGCCTATGATCCAGAAGCGCGTGACGATGCGCGGCTCCGGGATGCCCTTCTTCTGGTAGTGGTGGTGGAGGGGGGCCATCAGGAAGACGCGCCGGCCCTCGCCGTACTTGATGCGCGTGCGCTTGAAATAGGTGCGCTGGATGATTACCGACAGGCTCTCCATGAAGAAGATGCCGCAGAGCACCGGCAGCAGCAGTTCCTTGCGGACGAGCACGGCGCTCACGCCGATCACCCCGCCTATCGTCAGGCTGCCCGTGTCGCCCATGAACACCTGGGCGGGGAAGGTGTTGTACCAGAGGAATCCCAGCAGCGCCCCCACGAAGGCCGCCATATAGATCGCGACTTCGCCGGCGCCGGGTATATACATGATATTCAGGTACTTCGCATCCAGTACGTCGCCGCTCAGCCAGGCAATCACGCCGAGCGCGACGCCCACGATGGCGGAGGTGCCGGCCGCGAGGCCGTCCATTCCGTCGGTAAGGTTGGTGCCGTTGGAGCAGGCCAGGATCACGACGATGATCATCACCATGTAGATGCCCCAGGAGCAGTACACGCCCAGCTGCCCGCGGAAGGGCGACAGCCAGGAATAGTCGAACTCGTGCGCCTTCACGAAGGGGATCGTGGTCACGAGCCGGTCGGTGGGGATGGCGGGGCTGAAGCAGACGGTCAGGGCGATGAACAGGCCCAGGCCGAACTGGAGGATCAGCTTGCCGCGCTCGCTCATCCCTTCCTTGTGGTGCTTGAACACCTTGATGTAGTCGTCCGTGAAGCCGATGGCGCCGCACCAGAGGGTGGTCACGACCAGCAGGAGGGTGTAGATGCTGTCCAGCCGGCAGACCAGCAGGGAGGAGCCCAGCACCGCGGCGATGATGATCAGGCCGCCCATCGTGGGCGTGCCCTTCTTCTGCATCTGTCCCTCGAGCCCGAGGTCGCGGATCTCCTCGCCGATCTGGTGGCGCTGCAGCGCCCGGATGATGTGTCCGCCCGCGAAGAAGGCGATCAGCATGCTGATGACGGCGGCGAGCATGGCGCGGAAGGAGAGGTAGTTGATCAGGCCGGCGCCGGGAATGTCCAGCCCCAGGGACGTCAGCCATTCTATGAGGTGATTCAGCATGATTCGAGGTTCTTGAAGGTTTCCAGTACGATTTCACGTTCGTCGAAGTGCGACTTCACGGCGCCGAGGATCTGATAGGTCTCGTGGCCCTTGCCGGCGAGCAGGATGGTGGCGTCCTTCGGGGCGAGCAGGATGGCGGTGCGGATGGCTTCGCGGCGGTCGGCGATGCAGACCGTCCGGGCCAGCGCGGCGGGGTCCAGGCCGCCCTTGATGTCTTCGATGATGTCTTCCGTGCGCTCGCTGCGGCTGTTGTCGGAAGTGATGAAGATGCGGTCCGCGAGCCGTCCCGCGACGGCGCCCATCTCGGGACGCTTGGTCTTGTCGCGGTCGCCGCCACAGCCGAACAGGCAGATCAGCTGGCGGTCCTGGGCGACCTCCCGCAGCGTCTTGAGGACGTTCTCCAGGGCGTCGGGCGTGTGGGCGTAGTCGATGACCACGCAGAGGCCCTTCGGCCCGCGCAGCGTCTCCAGGCGGCCCTTGGCGGACTCCAGGCGGGACAGGGCGAGCAGCGCCTCGTCCGCGGGGGTGCCGAGCACCAGGGCGGTGGTATAGACGGCGAGCAGGTTGTAGGCGTTGTGGGCGCCGATGAGGCGCGTCCACACCTCGCGGCCGTCGATCTTGAGCAGCATGCCCTCGGGGCTCTGCTCGAGGATGCGGGCGGTGTGGTCCGCGGCGCCGCGGCAGGCGTAGCCCACCACGCGGGCGCGGGTGTTCTGCACCATCACCTCGCCGTGCCGGTCGTCCAGGTTGATGATGGCGGTGGCGGAGGCGGGGAGGCGGTCGAAGAAGAGTTTCTTGCAGCGCAGGTATTCGGCGAATGTGCCGTGGTAGTCGAGGTGGTCGTGGGTGAGGTTGGAGAAGATGGCCGCGCGGAACTCCAGTCCGGCGATGCGCTCCTGCTCCACGCCGATCGAACTGACCTCCATGAAGCAGTATTCGCAGCCGGCTTCGACCATCTCGGCGAGCAGCGCGTTCAGCGTCACCGGGTCGGAGGTGGTGTTGGCGGTCTCGCTGCGGCGGGTGCCCACGTAGTTGGCGATCGTGGAGAGCAGGCCGCATTCGTAGCCCAGGCTTCGGAACATGTTGTAGAGCAGGGTCACGGTCGTGGTCTTGCCGTTGGTGCCGGTGATGCCCACCAGGTTGAGTTTGCCGCTCGGGTGGCCGTACCATTTGTCCGCGGCCAGCGCCACGGCTTTCCGGCTGTTGCTGACGGTGACGAACGTCACTTTCCCGTCGCCGGAGGGCTGCAGCCGGGCGGGCTGGGAAGCGTCCTCGCTCCGCTGCGGAAACGCCCGCTCGTCCGCACCCTCCTGCGACTCGTACAGGACCGCGGCGGCGCCGTTCTCGATGGCCTTGTCGATATATGCGCGCCCGTCGTTCCCGCAGCCGTTCACGGCGATGAACAGGCCGCCCGGCACGACGCGGCGGGAGTCGTTGGTGAGGCCGGTGATCTCCACGTCCGGATTGCCCAGGACGGAGACCACGTCGCACACCTGTATGATTTCACTCAGTTTCATTTTTCTGCAAGCTGTTGCTTATCAGGTTGTTTTATCTCAAGTTCCGTCCGGAAGCAGGGATCGATGCTGTACAGGCGGTCCACCACGGTGCGGATGGCGCGGGCGGGGATGCCGCCGCCCTGGAAACTCCGGCTGGTCGGTTTGGAATAGACCGTGCAGATGATGCTGTAGCGCGGGGCGTCTGCAGGGAAGAAGCCCACGAAGGTACCCTGGTACTTGCGCCGTCCCAGTTCGTCGGAATACTGTCCGTTGGCATAGGTGCCGAAGGAGGTGCCGGTCTTGCCCGCCACTTCGCACTTGGCGCCCTTGAGCCGCTTGGCGGTGCCTTCCTCGGTCACGGCCTTGAGCGCACGGGTGATCGTGTCGGCGACGGCCTTCGAGCACACCGCGGCGTTCAGCACGGCGGGGCCGCGCCGCTCGGTCACGACGCCGCCCTGCTCGATGTCTTCGACCAGGTAGGGCTTCATCATCCGGCCCTTGTTCGCGATGGCGTTGTAGAAGGTCAGGATGTGCAGCGGCGTCTCCCCGGTGCTGTAGCCGAAACCGATGGAACCGAGGTCCGTGTCGGTCCAGTAGCGCGTGGCCGGGCTGGGGATGGTCGGTGTCTGCAGGCCGTCCAGGTCGAAGTCGAAGGCTTCGCCGAGCTTGTAGTTATAGAGGTTCTGCAGGAACTTTTCGGTCTTCTCGAGGCCCTTGCCGCGGCCCTTGCTCTTGTCGATGCCGTAGTTCTGGACGGCGAGCGTCGCGAAGACGTAGTTCGACGAGATCTTGAAGCCGTCCAGCACCGAAATGCGGTTGGTGCCGTGCTGGCGGGCGAAATCCGGGATGTGGGAGTCGTTGATGGTCGTCCCGGCGACGTGGCCGTTGGTGGCGGGGAGCGTCTCCTCGAGGCTCTGGATGTAGCCGTCGTTGAGCACCGACATCAGCGTGACGGTCTTGAAGACGGAGCCCGGCTCGCCCTTGCGTCCGATGGCCAGGTTCTGGATCTCCTCGAAGGGGCCGCTGCCGTCCTCGCGGACGAGGTTGACCATCGCGCGGATGGCGCCGGTGTTCACTTCCATCAGCACCAGGCAGGCGCCTTCGAGGTCGGGCTCCTCGGTGATCTGCTCGCGGAGCGCCTGGTCGGCGATGTCCTGGTAGTCGATGTTCAGGGTAATGCGCAGGTCCTTGCCGTCCACCGCGCGGACGAAGGTGCTGTCGTTGTTGCGCACGCGGCCGTAGTCGGTCACGCGCATCCATTCGCGGCCCTCCTGGCCGTGCAGCACGTAGTCGAACTTGCCCTCGAGGCCGATGTGCGTGTTGGTCACGGGCGATTTGTTGCCGCGGACGAAACCGATGGTGCGCCGGGCGAGCTTGCCGTAGGGGTACTGGCGGATGTTCTCCTGCTCCACGACCATGCCGCTGCGGTAGCGCCCTTCGCGGAAGAGGGGCAGTTCGATGATGCGGTTGTAAGCGTTCCGGTCCACCGGCCGGCCGATGCGGACGTATTTCTTGCCGGCGGCGCGGCTGTCCTTGATCAGTTTGTAGTACTGGTCGGGCGTCCTGTCCTGGAACTCCTTCGCGAGGCCGTCGGCGAGCTGCCGGGCCTTGCCCAGCCAGGCCTGCTCCTGCTCGGGGGTGTTGGTGTCCTTGAGGACGGTGCAGTCCATGTAGAACTGGTAGGTGGGGCAGGAGATGGCGAGCAGGCGGCCCTCGGCGTCCAGGATGTTGCCGCGGGCGGGCTCGATGACGGTGACGGTGTTGGACGGGGTGAGCGCCGCCTCGATCTTGGGATCCGGGCGGAAGAAGAGCTGGATCTGGGCGAGCCGCAGGAAGAGCACCAGCGACGCGACGAGCAGCAGCACGTACAACAGGTACAGGATCACGCCGATCCTGTCGCGCTTCTTGGGCTTGGGTGCAGTGGTGGTGGTCGTCTCGCTCATCTCTTCACGGTGATTGCGGGCTTTTCAGCCTCCTTGACTTTCGATCCCATTTCTCCGAGCGCCTGCTCCACGCTGCCGCGGCGGCTTACGCCCACCACCTCGAATACTTTCTGGGAGTGGACGATCTCGAGTTCTTTCAGCACCGCCTTGTTCTTCTCGACCTTGCTCATCGTCGTCTCGATCATCAGGCTCATCCAGATGATCAGCCCGAAGAGCAGGAAGGTGTAGGCGATGTGGATGAAGTAACGCCCGATGTTGAGGCGGAGCAGGAACTCTCCCTTCAGGATCGCCAGGAAGCTGTTCTTGAAGAACAGTCCGATGTCAGCTATCTTCCAGGTTTTCATAGCTTTTCGGCGATTCTGAGTTTGGCGCTGCGGGCGCGGGTGTTGAAGGCGATCTCCGTCTCGTCCGGCAGGACGGGCTTGCGGTTGACGGCACGGAGCGGGGCGTTGATGCGCCCGTAGACATCCTTCTCCTCGAGGCCGCGGACGTCGCCGCTGCGGATGAAGTTCTTGACCATCCGGTCTTCGAGGGAATGATAGGTGATGACGGCCAGGCGGCCGCCCGGCTTGAGGGATGCGGCGGCGCCGGAGAGGAATTTCTCCAGCGCGCGCATCTCTCCGTTGACCTCGATGCGCAGGGCCTGATAGACCTTGGCGAGGTACTTATGTTGAGCGAATGAAGGCAGGGCCGCCGCGATGGCACGGTCGAGGTCGTCCGTGGTGAGTATCGGCGCAGCGGCGCGGGCGCCCGTGATGAGCGAGGCGATCCGGCGGGCGTTGTCGAGCTCTCCGTAGAGCCGGAAAATGTTTTCCAATTCTTCTTGCGTATAAGAATTGACTATGTCTGCCGCGGTCTTACCGCCCTGCACGTTCATCCGCATGTCCAGCGGAGCGTTGAAGCGGAAGGAGAAGCCCCTGTCCGCCGTATCGAATTGGTGGGAACTCACGCCCAGGTCGGCGAGAATTCCGTCGAGGCCCTCCGCCGCGTGGAGGAGGGTGTAGTTATGGATAAACCGGAAGTTATTGTGTATAAGAATGAAACGGGAGTCCGCCGGGGCCTGCGCCAGGGCGTCGGCGTCGCGGTCGAAGGCCATCAGGCGGCCGCGTGCCGAGAGACGCGAGAGAATCTCGCGGCTGTGCCCGCCGCCGCCGAAGGTGGCGTCGGCGTAGAAGCCGTCCGGGTCGAGGACCAGGTTGTCGATGCTGGGGAGGAGGAGTACGGGGACGTGGTATTCGGACATTGCGGGCCTCTACTTTTTGGAGAGGCTTTCCGCAATGGCAATGAATTCTTCGTTCGGCAGTCTGGATGCCTCGAACCGTTCCCGGGCCCAGATCTCGATCTTGAAATCATTGCCGGAGAAAACCACTTCTTTGTTCACACCGATGGAATCAAGGAGCTTGCGGCTGATCGAGATGCGGCCGAACTTGGCGTCCGGCTCGACGATGTCCCGGTCACGCATGTATTCTCTCCAGAATGTTGCGTGCTGTCGGTTGAAGGTGAGGTCGAGGCTGTCTTTGACCCGCCCGGACTGCCGCTCCCATTCTTCGAAGCAGTACATTTCCAGGCAGGGCTCGAAAAGGTCTTTCTTGATGACGAACCTCATGTCGCTTCCGGGCGGCATGGCTCCCTTGAGCGGCGCGGGCAGGACCAGCCTGCCTTTGTCGTCCACACGGGAGATATATTCGCCGATGAAAGTGACCATCAATCAATTCTTATACGCAAGGGACAAAGATAAACAAATTTTTTCCATTTTCTTCCACTCTCTTCCAAATTTTTCCACAACTTATCCACAAGCCCCTTTCTTTGCCGTTCCGGCAGCTCCGGTTCGCAGGCAATCTGCCCCGCAAACCCTCGCTTCGCTCGCCCCTCCCACGCCTGACGGCGCGGGCCCCTCCCGCTCATGAGCCGCGGGCGGCTACGGTTTGCTCAGGCAACTGCCTGCCTCACCTGCGCCTGCCGGTTCTGGAAAAAGTGGTTTTGAAAAGAAAAAGTTGTATATTTGGGTTAAGAAATGCTTTTTGCTATGAAGAAAACGATCATCATACTTTGCCTGGCGCTGACGGCGGGACTGTCGGCGCTGGCCCAGACACGGACCTGGACGGTCACCGAATCCGGCTGGGGCCGGATAGAAAACGGAATCTCCGTAGCGGGATCCTTCCCCGAGCGTTCTATCGGCGAGATGAACATCCCCCGCTGGCGCAAGACCCCCGGCACGCTGAAGGTGGACTTCGACAAGCGGGAAGCCGTCCTGTCGCTCGACCGCAAGAAGGAAAAACCCTTCATCCTGCTGACGGAAAGCCGCCCGTTCCAGACACGCGACGGCTGGTCCTATGTGGAGTATGAGGCCCTGGACGCCCGGAACGCCGGATGCCGCTTCTGGATCTGCACCCACGAAAGCGGCTCGCAGCGCCTGCTCATCCTGTACCCCTTCGGACGGCCCGACACCATCTACGGTTACAACCTCGCCCGGTAAAGGGACCGGATAAAAAAAGTAACTGCCGCAATGGAATTCCGTTGCGGCAGTTTTCTGAATGTCCCGCCCAATGGGTGGGAAAGCATTTACTGCACCAGCGCGACGATCTCACCCTTGGCGACCTTCTTGCCCTGAGGCGCGGTCACGGCGACGATCTGGCCGTCCGTGGCGGGGAGGAGTTCCTCCATGCCGTACCAGGCCTGGACATAGCCGCAAGGCTTGCCGGCCTTGACCTTCGTGCCGACGGCCGGGGCGGTGGAGGCATCCTCCACGTCCACCTGCCAGAGCATCTGGCCGGCGACGGGCGCCTGCACGGGCGTGGCCTTGGGATACTTGGCCAGCAGGGCGTTCAGGTCGAACTCGGGCATCTCCACGACGGCGCGCTTCACCACGATGGGGGCGCCCGCCTTCTCGCGGAAGGCCTCCAGGTCCTTGTTGAAACGCTCCTTGGCGATGCCGCTCTTGTAGTCGCGGTACTGACGCTCGAACATGGCCATGTTCAGCAGTTCCTCGTCGTCCTGGCCGCAGTCCCAGCCCTCTTCCTTCATCATCTCGCGGAACTTCGGAAGCTCGTCGGGATACATGTCCTGCGGGTTGCCGGTGTAGAATTCCATGCCCTTCTCCTTTGCGAGCGCGATGATTTCCGGAGCGAGCGGACCGGGCAGCTGGCCCATCTTGCCGAGGATCATTCCCCAGGTGTCCTTGTCGATCGTGGAGAAGCGCGGCTTGTTCTGCGCCATGGCGAGGAGGTTCATCAGGGCGGTGTTCTTCACGTACTGGCTGAACGGGGTCACGAGGGGCGGGTAGCCCAGGCGCGGCCACACGTACTCCACTTCGTTGAAGAGCTGGACCATCAGCGAGTCGAGGCTGCTTTCCGGCTTGCCGTTGGCGCGCTCGGAGGCGTTGATCGCGGCCTTGAAGCCGGTCAGATCCGCCATCATCGAGCCCATCATGCCGCCCGGAAGGCCGCAGCCCACGAGCAGGGAGGTCATCTGGGAGTTGGTGGGGTTGATCCAGTAGCCCAGGAAGTCGTCGATGAACTCCTGGGTCAGGCGGCGCACCTCCATGTAGGCGTCCATGTTGATGTCCTTCACCAGGAAGCCGTCCGCCTTCATCATCTGCTGGACGGTGATCACATCCGGATGGACCTTGCCCCAGGCGAGGGGCTCCACGGCCACGTCGATGTAGTCGGCGCCGGCGCGGGCCACTTCCAGCATCGAGGCGGGGGCGAAGCCCGGGCCGCTGTGTCCGTGGTACTGCACCTTGACGTGCGGGTGGTTCTTCTTGATGCCGGCGACGATCTGGCCGAGTTCCGTGGGACGGCCGACGCCCGCCATATCCTTGAGGGCGATCTCATCGGTGCCGTATTCCACCAGCTTTTCCACCAGCTTGAGGTAGTAATCCACCGTATGGACGGGGGAGTGGGTGATGGACAGGGCCGCCTGGGAGATCATACCGGCCTTCTTGGCAAACTCCACGGAGAGCTTGAGGTTGCGGTGGTCGTTCAGGCCGCAGAAGGAGCGGGCGATGTCGGTGCCCTG
>CAMVGM010000040.1 GCA_947167015.1 uncultured Bacteroidales bacterium | reverse complement strand
GAGCAGCGGATCACGTCCGCGATCATCCGGCAGTTGATCACCAGCGAGGTCACGGCGTCGATCGTACCCGTCTGCGAGACCGTGGTCACCAGGAACACCGTCTTCGCCCACTGGTAGATGTGCGCCTGCGCCTTGTCGAAGCGGCGGTCCAGCTCGTTCCCGATGATGGAACGCAACTCGCTGACATCGTAATAGTTGTCCACCTCGGCGAGGAGCTCTTTCCGGCGGACGGCGGCCTCTTCGGGCGTCAGGTCGCCGAGATTGTCGGCCAGCGACAGGGCGAAACCCTTCAGCTCGGCGCGCAGCTCCGGCGTGTCCTCCGCAGCGGGGTCCACCGAGAGTTTCGGGAACGGCTTCGCCAGGAAGATCCGGCAGGTCGGCAGGACCACCAGCCACACCAGGGCGGCCAGCAGCAAGGCGTAGAACGCCCAGGCCAGCACGGGCGAGGCGGCGCCGAGCTTGTCGCCGATGGTGATGACGCCACCGGCCAGCACGATCAGCAGGAACAGCGCCAGCGCGACGACGAGGGCGATCAGGGACTTTTTCATATGATTATGTCTTTCAATTGCTTGAGCAGCGACTCCAGGGTCTCCAGCTGCTCCTCTTCGCCGGGCGCGGCCATCGCCGCCAGGCGGGCGGAGAAGCGGTCGCGGATCTGCTGCAGGTAGCCCGCCTCGATGCGTTCGATCTCGGCGGTGAGCAGGCGCTTGAGGTTCTGGATGGTCCGGTTGTCGGGGTCGCCGTAGAAGTAATGCTCCATGTTGGCGACGGATTCACGGACCGCCTCCGCCTTGAGCGGGAAGAGGGACGGGCGCATGAAGCGCTTGACGCGGTCTTCGGGGATGCCCCGTTCGCTCTCGGCCCGCACCACGGTGAGAGGATCGACCGGCGCGAGCGGCTCACCCAGGACGGCGTTGATCTCCTCCAGGCTGTCGCGGAGCTTGTCGCCGAAACGGCGGTACAGCCTTCCGGTGAGCTTCTCGTCCACGTCGAAGAGGAACGAGGCCAGGATTTCCTTGAGCAAGGCGAGGCACTCCTTGTTGGACATCGACTTGTTGACCATGCTCTTGGCGAGGGTCTTGAACAGGGAGCGGTCGGCGTCTTCCGACACGTTGCCGATGATCTCGTCGTAGTCCGCCTGCGTGAGCCCGAGCTTCTGCTCCAGCTGGTCGATGTGCAGCCGGAGGGCCTGGCGGTCGCGCCGCCGGGCGTCCAGCTGCTCCGTGCGGTCCGAAACGCGCCGGACCAGGTCGTCGCGCAGCTTGTCGGTCCGCTCCAGGCAGCGCTCCAGACGCTGGCTCCCGATGCGCGTGGTGATCTTCTCGTACAGCCGGTCCTCCACGGCCTGGAACTCCGCCCTGGCGCGCTCCAGGTCCGCCTCGGTGCCGGGCCGGCCGGCGCCCCGGAGGCAGTCGGTGACCATCCCGAGGTTGATGCAGCTGACGTAATCCGGCTCAATGTTGAAGCCCTTGCGCTTGATTTCCTCGTACTCGCTGCGGCTCTGCCGCTCCACCTCGGCGCGCCGGGCCTCCTCGTCCTGCCACCAGGACGCGTCGAAGACGTTGTGGATCAGATACACCGGCACGGAACCGTTGTATTCGCGGAGCTTGTCGAGGTACTCGTTGGAGGTGACGTTGAAGGCCGACACCGAACTGTGCACGAAGAGGATCAGGTCCACCCGCCGGGACATCGCGTCATAGAGCGGGCCCGACAGGTTGATGCGGTTGCCGTCGAAGCCGGGCATGTCCGCCAGGAAGATCTTGCCGCCGTCCGAGCCCGCGAGCATCTTGCCGCCGGGCGTGGTGATGGCCGTGATGATGGAATTGTCCTGCCGGGTATAGGAGGGGGCGATGTAGTTCTCGATGTTCTCGTCGCTGAGCGGATAGCTTTCCCGCGTCAGGTGCTCCCGCAGCTCCGCGTCGTCGTCGATGATCCCGCGCAGCTTGTCGATGATCAGGTCCAGGTCCTTCTCCTTGCGGCTTTCGTCCTTGGAAGAATAAATCTCGATGGCGGGTTCAGCCCCCGGCTCCACGCTGGAGATGATGGTCGGCCGGAGCGTGCACTCCAGCTTGTCCGTCGGGCTTACATACCTGTGCGCCAGCAAGTTGACCAGCGTTGATTTCCCGGATTTCACGGGCCCCACCACCAGCATGATGAAGGAGCCGTGGCGATACTCCTGCGAGCGCCGCCAAAGGCGCTGGAGACCGCCGGCGATCTCCTCGTCGTCCAGCCGGGACGCATAGCCGTCGTACACGTCCTTCAGCAACGCGGAAATCGTATCCAGTTTCTTTTCGTTGATGTTCGGCATGGACGCGGGAGTCATTTCTGATCGGACTCGGACCAGTAACTGATGGAACGGGTCTCAAGCCTCTCCTGGGTGTAGGATTCCTTCTCGTCTTCGGCGCCTTCCTCATAGCTTTCGGTGACGATGGTCGACTGCCGCTTGGTCCAGTTGCCCCGGGCGTCGAATTCGAGATACTTGAAGGTGATGTCGGAGTTCTCGTTATAGCCTTCGTCGTAGCTTTTCTGCGTGATCTTGGAAGGCCAGGGCTTGTCTCCGTCGTAGGTATAGGTCGTGACCGTCCCCCACTCCCAGCCGGCGTAGGTTTCCGTGGTCACGCGCCCCGTAGCGTCGTATTCGTAGGTCACGCTGCAGTAGTCCATGACGTCGAAATCGTCGAAATCCCCTTCGGGAATCGAGGTGTTGTCGAAGGATTTCAGGCGTCCGGAAGCATCGCGGGTCACTTTGATATAGTCGGAATAGAGGCCGGTGTAATTACCGTCTTCGTCGTATTCATAGACATTGCCATAGTCGTCGAGGGTCACGCGCCCCAGCTCGTCGAAGCGCAGCGCCACTTCGTCCCTTGCCAGCAAAGGATCTTCCTCATCTTGATCGACGGAAAGGTTCGTAAGGGAATAGAGGACTTCCTCGACATTACCTATCATCCCGAAGGTGCGGACGTCCGGGGACGTCTTCTCGGCACGGGTACAGGCGGCAAGGACGGAAAGGGCCGCGAAGGAAAGGAGCAATGCTTTTTTCATATGTGGTTTCAGTTTGATACGTACAAAGATAACAATTCCTCCGGAACTGGACGGCTGCGGGCGGATTATTCCTGGCTCCGGCCGCCGATCACGTCGGCGAGGAGCCGTACGCCGGCCTCCATCCGGGAGGCGTCCAGGAAGGAGAAATTGAGCCGCATCGTGTTGCGGTGCGAGCCGTCGGGGTAGAAGAAGGAACCCGCCACGTAGGCCACGCCCGCGGACAGGGCACGGTCGTACAGCGCCACCGTGTCGAAACCCTCCGGCAGCGTCAGGAAGAGGAACAGGCCGCCCTCCGGATGCGTCCAGGACACCCCTTCCGGCATGTATTTCTCCAGCAGGGAGAGCATCTTGTCCCTCTTGGCGCGGTAGAGCGCGATGCTCTTCTGCAGGTTGGCGTCCAGGGCGCCGCTGCCCATGAATTCCGCCGCCATGTACTGGTCGAAGACGGGCGGGCAGAGGTCCAGCGACTGCTTGCACACGTAGATGCGGTCCAGCAGTTCCTCCGGCCCGAGGATCCAGCCCAGGCGGAAGCCCGGGGCGAAAATCTTGGAGAAACTCCCCAGGTGAAGCGTCCTTTCGGGCGCCAGGGAATAGATCGTCGGCACCTCCTCGCCGGAATAGCGCAGTTCCCGGTACGGGCTGTCCTCCACGATCAGGAAATCCCGCTCCCGCGCCATTGCAACCAGCTTTTTCCGCTCCTCCAGGCTCATCGTCCCGCCGCTCGGATTCTGGAAATCCGGAATCACGTAGCAGAACTTGACCCGCCCGGAAGAAAACGCGTCCGCGTCGTCGAGCGTCCGGATCCGGGCGCGGTACGACTTGAAGGACTGCAGGGCGCCCAGGTAGGTGGGCGCGGTGGTCAGGATCACGTCGCCGGGGTTCGCGAACACCCGGGTGCAGACGTCGATCCCCTGCTGGGAAGAAGTGGTGATCTGCACGTTCGCCAGGGGGACGCCATAACGCTTCGCGATCACCTCGCGCAGTTCCGTCACGCCCTGCGTCGCCCCGTACTGGAGGGCCTTGGCGCCATATTTTTCCAGCACCAGCGCGCTGATGCGCCGGATGTCGTCGATGGGAAAGGTCGCCGCGTCGGGATAGCCGCCGGCGAAAGAATAGATGGCCGCGAGATCCACCTTCTTGAAGATCTCGCGCACGGGCGAACGCAGGAACGAGCCTACGTCGTCGGAGAAAAACGCTTCGTAATTCATAAGACTTCCTCCGCAGGACCGGTCAGGTAAACATCCGTGAATCCGCCCTCCGGCAAAGGCCGGAACTCCACCGCCAGCCGGTCCACCCGCGCTTGGATATCGTACCGGATAACGGCGGCGTGCGCGGGATTTGTGGAGGGCGGAGCCGAAATTGGTTTTTCGGCAAACCTGTCCGAAAAATAATTTCGGTCCGCCCGCGAGGGAGCGCGAAGGGCCGCATCCGCCGACAGGAACGCGGCAATCGCGGCGGCGGTGATGCCGGTGCCGCAAGCGAGCGTTTCGGCTTCGACGCCCTTCTCGAACGTCCTCACCCGCAACGTCCCGTCAGCATCCACCGACACGAAATTGGCATTGGCCCCGATCGGCGCAAAAACGGGATCCCAGCGCGCCCGGCGGCCCTCCACCTCCACGTCCACGGCCTCGGCGTCCGGCACGAAACGCACGAAATGGCGCGTCCCCGTGTCCACGAACCAGCCGTCCAGCGCGGGGCGGAACTCGTGTACGTCGATCATCCGCAGCCGCACGGTCTTTCGGCCGCCCTCGCGGGCGATGATCTCGCCCGTGTGCGGCCCGTCCGCGGCCAGGAATCGGAAGACGTTCCCCTCGCGGGGCTTCAGGCCGAGGGCGTCGGCGAAGGCCACGATGCAGCGCCCGCCGTTGCCGCACATCATCCCGCCGGAACCGTCGGAATTGTAGTACTCCATCCGGAAGTCATATTCGCCGTCGCCTTCGTCCAGGATCATCAGACCGTCCGCACCTATCCTCCCGTCAGCCGCGGAAAACCCGGTCTGGCGGTCGCAGAGGGCGGAAATGCGCTCCGGCGTCCGGAACTCGGAAACATCCTCCTTCCGGCCGTCCAGGACCACGAAATCGTTGCCCGCGCCCGAATATTTATGCAATTCCGGCATCAGCGCAGCAGGTCCTCCAGGGTGACGGACCCGTCCGTCTTCTCGTCGCGGTACTTCACGATCACCGGGCAGTAGAGCGCCACGCCGCTGCCGGCTGCGGGACCGCGGCTGAGGGGCTTGCTGCCGGACACGACCACGGCGCCGCGCGGCACGACCACACGTCCGTCCGCATTGCGCGGCACGAATTCTCCCGTGGTGGCGTCGAACAGGGCCGTCGAGGAGGTGATGATCACGCCGGAGGCGATCACGGCGCCTTCCTGCACGATCGTGCCTTCGTAGATGCCGCAGTTGCCGCCCACGAAAGCGCCGTCCTCGATGATGGTCGGCAGGGCGCCGGCCGGTTCCAGCACGCCGCCGATCTGCGTAGAGGCGGAAATGTGGATGTGCTTGCCCACCTGGGCGCAGGAGCCGATGGTCACGTGGCTGTCCACCATCGTACCGCTGTCCACGAACGCGCCCACGTTGATGTAGGCCGGCGGCATCACGATGGCGCCGGGCGCCACGTAAGCGCCGCGCCGGATGCTCGTGCCGCCCGGCACGATGCGCACGCCGTCCTCCCGGGAGAACTTCCGTACCGGGAAGGTGTCCTTGTCGAAGAAGGGGAACTGCCCCTGGGACATATCCTTGACCACGCCGAGCCGGAAGCCCGCCAGGATCACTTCCTTGACCCAGGCGTTGACCTGCCAGACACCGTCCACCTTTTCGGCGACGCGGAGCCGGCCGGCCTCGAGGTCGGCGATGACGCCTTCAAACTGTTCAATCGTTATTTCCATAAATCCTGTAACACTTTCTGCATCAGTTCCTTCGTCGCGTCCGAAGCCTCGGCCAGCGGCAGGCGCACCGTGGCACGCATCTGCCCCAGCTGCGCGAGCGCGGCCTTCGCCGGAATGGGATTGGACTCCACGAAGCAGGCCTTGAAGAGCGGGAAGAGGCGGTGGTGCAGCACGCGCGCGGTGTCGTAATCACCCTTCATCGCGGCCTCGACCATCTCCGTCACCTCCTTCGGCGCCACGTTCGACGCCACGGAAATCACGCCGTGCGCGCCCGTCGCCATGAACGCCAGCGTCATGTCGTCGTCGCCGCTCAGCACGGTGAAGCCCTCGGGGGCGCGGCGCAGGATCTCGCTCACCTGGTCATACTTGCCGGAGGCCTCTTTGATGCCCCGGATGTTGGGAACGTCATTGGCCAGGCGGAGTACCGTATCGGGAAGCATGTTGGCGCCGGTGCGCCCCGGCACGTTGTAAATGATGATCGGCAGGGCGGTTTCCGCCGCCACGGCCTTGAAATACTCATACTGTCCCTGCTGGGTGGGCTTGTTGTAATAGGGCACCACGACCAGCAGCGCATCGGGCCCCAGCGGCTCCAGCAGCCGGATGTTCCCGAGGGTGTCCGGCAGGCTGTTCACGCCGACGCCGACCAGCAGGGGTCTGCCGGCCGCGTGCGCCTTGACGGTCTGGAAGATGGCCACCTTCTCCTGCTGGGAGAGGGTCGGGGTCTCGCCGGTGGTGGCGAGGGGGACGAGGAAATGTACGCCGCCGGCAACCTGGCGGTCCACCAGCGCGCCGCAGGCTTCGTAATCCACGGCTCCGTCGGCGGTGAACGGGGTCACCAACGCCGTGCCGCATCCTTGCAGGACGAGATCTTTCATAACTACACTATTTAACTAACGGCAGTAAAGATAGGAAAATAATCTTACTTTTCAACCGTATAGCTGCCGGGACCATATTCTTTGGCTTCCGTCTCCCCGGGCAGGGTCACCGTGGCGGTGGCGCCGTCCGGAATGGTGAATTCCCAGATCCACTTGTCGCCCTCGTAGCGCCAGGCGCTCTTGACCGTGCCCGCCGCGGAAGCGTATTCCGCTTCGAGGTGGCCCAGGCGCTTGTCCGGCACCGGACGCATGATGATGTGCTTGAAGCCGGGCTCGGCCGGGTCGGCGCAGATGCCGGCCGCGGTCTCCCAGATCCACTGGCAGACGCAGCCGTAGGCATAGTGGTTGAAACTGTTCATGCCCTGCGGGCCCATGCCGTTCTCGAGCGTATAGCTGTTCCAGCGCTCCCAGATGGTGGTGGCGCCGTTGTCCACGGAATACAGCCAGCTCGGGTTCTTCCGCTGGAAGAGCAGGTCCCAGGCGATGTCCGCCATCCCGTTTTCCGTAAGGGTCTGCATCAGGATGGAGGTCCCCAGGAAGCCGGTCTGCAGGCAGCCGCCGTGGGCGGCGAAATTCTCCCGCAGGCGGGCGGTCAGCGCCGCCTTTGCGTCGCCTTCGACCAGTCCGCAGCGGAGCGCGAACAGGGCCGGGGTCTGCATCGTATTGAAAATCTGCGTCTTGAATCCACCCATCCCATCGAGGAAGGTCTGCTTCAGGTACGCCTTCGCGGCATCGGCCATGGCCTGGTATTTCGCGGCGTCCCGGCCCGTGGCGGCCGCCATGTCGCGCATCATTTCCGCATCCAGGGCCCAGTAGCAGGCGCCCAGGTAGTTCCAATAGACCACGGACTCGGGCAAGGGCACGCGCTGCCCCCGGGCGTCTCGGGTGAAGGCGCTGCCGCCGTGGCTCTCGAGCGGCTCATAGCTCAGCCAGTCGGCCCACTGGTAATTGCCGTTCTCCGCGACGAGCGCATTGTGGTCGTAGCGGGTGGCGTTCACGTGTTCCATGAAACGCTCCATCGCATCCCAGTTTTCCCCGATGATGGCCGGGTCGCCGAACTGTTTCCAGACCGTCCAGGGCACGATGACGCCGGCGTCCGCCCAGCCCAGGCGCATCATGTCGCCGCCGTACTGCGCCAGCGGCGCCACACCCGGGAACCCGCCCGTCTCGCTCTGGCTGTCCCGAAGGTCGCGCGTCCACTTGTGGAAGAAGCGGTCGGTGTTGGCGAAGAAGCTGCCCGTCTCTGTGAAGACCTGCGTGTCGGCCGTCCAGCCCAGGCGCTCGTTGCGCTGCGGGCAGTCCGTGGGCACGGAAAGGTAGTTGGAGCGCTGGCCCCACAGCGTGTTGGAAATCAGCTTGTTGATGGATTCGTCCCCGGTGCTGATCCGGCCCGTCTCCAGTTCTTCCGAAATGGAGGTCACCGGCACCGAAACCAGGCCGCGGATCTCGACCTCATCCGTGGCCGAAATGGAAAGGTAGCGGTAGCCGAAGAAGGTGCAGCGCGGCGAATACTCCGACCATTCGAGCCCATTGCCGGGGCGGTCGAGCGCCCGCGTGTCGGCGAAGGTGTACTGCAGGCGGATGGCGTTCTCGTGCATGCGCAGGTTGGTCCGGTGCACGCTCCCCTCCGGACCGTCCATCCCGCGGCTCCGGGCGCCATTCCCGTCGTTGAGCAGCTCGCCCGGCAGGCAGGTCAGCACCGTGCCGCCTTCTGCCCGGAAGGTGAAATCCGGAACGGCCGCGGCATTCTGGCCGAAGTCCACGACCAGCGTCTCGCCGGGCCGGAGGACCATCGTCTCCCGGGAGTCGTATTCCCGGTCGATGACCACCTTGCCGTACTGCTCCTGGGAAGCGTCCGCGATGGTGCTCCACACATAGGCGCGGACGGGTGCAAGCGCCAGGTCGGAACGCCGGTAGATCTCCGCGCCGTCGGAAGGCAGGATCTCTCCCGTGAATTCCCGGTTCTCCTCCGGGGCCGGCAGTTTCTGCCACGCCCGATAGCCCTCCGGGCGGCCGGCGTCGTAGTATTCGCCGTCGAAGATGGCCGCGTGGGTCACCGGGCCGGCGATCCCGGCCTTCCAGTCGGCCAGGTTGGTGCCGTACAGTTCCTTGCTGCCGTCCTTGTAGCTCAGTTCCAGCACGCCGCGGAAAGCGCATTTCTTCCCGACCATACCCTCGTGTCCGCCCGGGGTGACGATCTTGTCCGCCCACCAGCCCGGCGTGACGGAAGCGGCGAGGACGTTCTCCGAGCCGGCTTTCTTCCGGAAGGCGGCCGTGACGTCGTAAGTGAAGGAATACTTGGTCTTGGCATAGTGGGTGAAGCCCGGCTTGAGGACCTCCGCGCCTATCCGGTGCTCGTTGACATAGAGCTCATAGACGCCCAGGCCCGTCGTCATCCACTTCGCGGAGACGACCTCCTTTTCCGGGGTGATGGCCGAGACGAACCAGTTCTGGCCGTCGGCGGCGAGTTCGTTGCTGCCGCCGATCCGCCCGGTCACGACCGGCGCGTCCGCGACGGAAATCCAGACGGAAGCGTCCCAGGCTGCGTCATCCAGCGCATCGGTACGCTGGACGCGGAGCTCCGGGCCGGCGGAGGAACAGGCCGCAAACGCCGTCAAGGCGGCGGCCAGGATGACGAACGGGGTTTTCATTTTCATCGGGTGGTGTTTTTGGTTTATTTCAGGATCAGGTCCTTGAATTCGTGGACGCCCTGCAGGCCTTCGGTCATCAGCGCCGCATCGACGGCGCCCTCGGCGAAGCCCTGGCGGGAGAACGCCTCGTGGGTGAAGCTGAGCTTGTCCACCCCGGACGTGAACTCGGCGGTGTGGGTGCCGGGCACCTCGCCGATGCGCTGGGAGCCGATTTCCGGCTTTTCGCCGAGATAATCCTCGATCAGCACGCCGATACTCTTGGCGGTGCCGCTCGGGGCGTCCAGCTTGTGGATGTGGTGGATCTCCTCCACGCGCGGGGTATAGCCGTGGCCCTTGAGCACCTGGCAGACGCGCGCGACGCCCGCGAAGAGCGCGATCACGCCGACGGAGAAGTTGGAGCCCCAGATCATCGGGGTCCCGGCGGCATCGAAGGCGGCGGCCACTTCGTCCTTGATGTCGTACCAGCCGGTGGTGCCTACCACGACCGCCTTGAAGTTCTCCGCGAGGGTCCGGTAGTTGGCCCGGAAGGCGTCCGGGGTCGTGAAATCGATGCAGACGCATTCCCGCGCCACTTCCTTGGGAATGGCGCAGATGTCTTCGGATGCGCAGACCAGCTCGATGCCGC
This sequence comes from uncultured Bacteroidales bacterium, assembly GCA_947167015.1. Classification (GTDB taxonomy): domain Bacteria; phylum Bacteroidota; class Bacteroidia; order Bacteroidales; family UBA932; genus Cryptobacteroides. The sequence continues at coordinate 10,713 of CAMVGM010000040.1, read as the reverse complement.
GCCGCTGCAGGACGGCCTCGATCATGTGGCCCATCTTGCCGTAACCGCTAATGATAACTTTCATAGATCCTTACGTAATTGGTGACGGCCTGCTCCAGGTCCGCGAAGGACAGGTACTCGTCGTCGCGGTGGGCGACGGTGATGGAGCCGGGGCCGCAGATGATTTTCTTTTCGAAATTGGACAGGTGCGGGGCGTCGCTGCCGAAAGCCACGGTCTTCTGCGGGAAACCGGGCAGGGTCAGGTAGCGCGCCGGGGCGTCGCCGCCGAATTCCTCGACGCGCAGCATCTCACCGGCCTGCGCCCGCATCCACGCCACCACGGCCGCGTCGGAAGCGAAGGTGGTGCGGAAATAAATCCGGCAGCTCAGTTCCGGGCTGAGGATGTTCTGGGGGTTGTCGCTCAGCAACTTGCCGACGTTCCAGGTGGTCGGGCCCAGGACCGGGTCGTCCGGGAAGCCCGCCGCGCGCAGCCGCTCCATGAAATCGACGAACAGCTCCACGGCGCTCTGCCCGTGCTCCGGATAGCCGGAGTGGAAAGGGCGGCCGGTGAAGCTCAGGTTGAACCTTTTGGTGCCCTTGGATGCGCTGACCATGCAGTTGTCCGTGGGTTCGCCCACCACCAGCAGCGGGGCGCGGAAGGGCAGCCTGGCGAAGGCCTTGGCGCCCCAGGAACCCGTCTCCTCGCCGCTGACGATCAGCAGGGCGAAGTCCCGGTGTCCCGCGTCGGCCAGCCGCCGGCAGGCCCGGTACATCGCGTAGAACTGCCCCTTGGCGTCGCAGGTGCCGCGCCCGCACACCCGGTCCTCCCCGAAGGTAGGCGGGATGTAGGGCGGGACGGTGTCCATATGGGAGCAGAACACCACGCGGGGGGCGTCGCTCCACTTCAGGAGCAGGTTCAGCGTACCGTCGCCGACCTCGAAGGTCTCCACGGAAGGGGCCTCCAGATGGGCTGCAAGCCATTCTCCCAGTTCCCGCTCGCGGCCGGAAGTGGAATCGAAGGACAGGATTTGGCGGAAGAGTTCCATACTACATCAGGATGTCTTTGATGATACCGGTGGCGGCCAGGCGCACCCCTTCGCCCGCACCCTTGATGACGAGCGGGGCGGAATATTCGCTGCGGACCACGGTCACGTTCTCGGTGCCGCTGATCCAGTAGAACGGGCTCTCGGGCCCGACGCGCTGCATCTTGATTTCCGCCCGGTAGCCCAGGCGCGCGGACGGGTCGCGGCGCAGGGACGCCACGAAACGCTGGCGCTGCCCGGCCGCGTCGAGTTCCGCCTCGCGGGCGACGAACTGCGGCTCGTATTCCGCCAGCCTGCGGTAGAACTCCTCCAGCGGACAGTCGAAGAATTCGGGGCCCAGCATCGGGACGATTTCTACATCTTCCGCCTCGAGGGGCACGCCCGCTTCCCGCGCGAGGATGAGCAGTTTGCGCAGCACGTCGCGGCCGCCCAGGTCGGTACGGGGGTCGGACTCGGTCAGGCCCTCGTCCTGCGCGCGCCGCAGCAGGGTGGCGAAACTTTCGCGACGGGCGCCATCGTAGGAGGTGATGATATAATTGAGGGTGCAGGACACCACCGCTTCGATGGCCTCGATGCCGTCGCTGCAGTTGGCGTCGCTGGCAATGGATTCCAGGATGGGCAGGGCGTTGCCGACCGTGGTGTCGTAGCGGAAGAAGGCGCCGTTCTCGCGGGCCTCCGCCTTCAGGGCGGCATACTGCACGTAGGGCAGCGCCAGGCTGCGCCGGTTGGAAGTCACGATGTTCAGCCCGCCGCGGAAGAGTTCCGCATAGCGGCCGTGCAGGTGGTGGTCGTTGGTACAGTCCACGAACACGCTGCCGCGCGGGGCGCAGGCCAGCACGGCGTCGATGAAGGCTCCGTCCGCGGCGCTCTCCCCCGCTTCCAGCCGCGTCCGCGCCTCTTCGGGCCCGATGCCCCGCAGGTCGATGACGCAGCGCCGGCTGTCGGACAGGCCGACGATGCGGATGCTGCGGCCCCGCCGGGCGGCGATGCGCTCCGCACTCAGGCCCGTCAGGCGCACCAGTTCGTGGCCCACCGCGCCGTAACCCGCGATGAAGACCGGGATGACCGTCACCGCGCGGGACTCGAAAAACTCGCGGTGGATGGCGCCCACGGCCGCCCGCTCGATGGTCGGACGGACGCGGATGAAGAAGGTGTCGCCCGCGCCGCTCACCCCGCCCAGCGGCTGGATGCCGGCCTCGGAAAGTGCTGCCAGGATGCGTCCGGAAGCAGATGCGCGGTTCCGGATGCCTTCGCCCACCAGGCAGACCACGGACTCGCCCCGGTCGGGGAGCGGTCGGCTCGTCACGCCCATCCACTCCCCTTCCTTCACGGCCGGACGGCCGCTCACGAGGGTGCCTGGATGCCGGGGATCGAAAGTGTTGCGGATGCTGAACGCGATGCCCGCCTCCATCGCCGGCCCCACCGTCGGGGCATAAAGCACCTTGGCGCCGTTCTCGGCGAGGGTAAGCGCGGCCTTGTAGGAGATGTCCGGGATGGTGACGGCCGCGGGGACCACCTTGGGGTTCGCGGTCATCATGCCCGGCACGTCGGTCCAGATTTCCAGCGCGGACGCTTTGGCGCCGGCGGCGAACAGGGCGGCGCTATAGTCCGAGCCACCGCGGCCGAGGGTGGTCACGCGGCCGTTTCCGTCCGAGGCGATGAAGCCCGGGGCCACGAAAACCCGGATCCCGGGGGCCGCCTCGACGGCGGCGAGGATGTTCGCGTAGGTCTGCCGTTCCGCCACGACCCCGTCGCACGTGCGGACCAGCTTGCGCGAGTCCAACCACTGCGTGGGAACGTCCTCGCAGGCGAGTTTCCGCGCGAGGATGCGTGTGGAGAACAGTTCGCCGAAGGTCACGCAGGCCTCCGGCTCCGCGGCGGCGAGCTCTTCGAAGAGCCCGTCCAGCTCCTCCAGCATCTCCCTCCGTTCGGCGCCGGTGAACAGGCGCTGCGCGATGGCGTGGTGCCGGCGGCGCAGGGCTTCGGCCTGCTGCGCCTTCACGGCCGGGTCTGTCTCGTTTCCGAGGGCGATCAGCGCGTCCGTGCAGCCGCTGACGGCGGAACTGACCAGGATCACCCGGTCTTTTTCCGCCGCAGCGAGGACGATGTCCAGGACCCGCGACATACGCGTGGCGTCCGCGACGGAACTGCCTCCGAACTTGAGAACCTGCATACGCGTCTAGATTCGTTCAATATGGGCACCGAGCGCGTTCAGACGGCTTTCGATGTCCTCGTAGCCGCGGTCGATCTGCTCGATGTTGTCGATGGTGGAGGTGCCCTTGGCGGACATCGCCGCCAGCAGCATAGCGATGCCGGCGCGGATGTCCGGCGAGGTCATCCGGTTCGCCCGGAGGTTGATCTTGTGGTCGTGGCCGATGACCACGGCGCGGTGCGGGTCGCAGAGGATGATCTGCGCGCCCATGTCGATCAGCTTGTCCACGAAGAACAGGCGGCTCTCGAACATCTTCTGGTGGATGAGCACGCTGCCCTTGCACTGCGTGGCCACGACCAGCAGCACGCTCAGCAGGTCCGGGGTCAGGCCCGGCCAGGGCGCGTCCGCGAGGGTCATGATGGAGCCGTCGATGAACGACTCGATCTCGTAGCTCTGCTGCGCGGGGATGTAGATGTCGTCGCCGCGCTGCTCCAGCTTCACACCCAGGCGGCGGAAGCACTCGGGGATGATGCCGAGGTTCTCCCAGGACACGTCCTTGATGGTCAGTTCGCTCTGCGTGATGGCGGCCATCCCGATGAAGGAGCCGACCTCGATCATGTCCGGCAGGATCCGGTGCTCCGCGCCGTGCAGGGCCTCCACGCCGTGGATGGTCAGCAGGTTGGAACCGATGCCCTCGATCCTGGCGCCCATCGCCGTCAGGAGGCGGCAGAGCTGCTGCACGTAGGGCTCGCAGGCGGCGTTGTAGATGGTGGTCGTGCCTTCGGCGAGCACCGCTGCCATGATGATGTTGGCCGTACCGGTCACGGAGGCCTCGTCCAGCAGCATGTAGCAGCCCTTCATCGAACGGCCCGAGGAGAGGCTGTAGGCGCGCTTGGCGGTGTCGTAGGCGCATTTCGCGCCCAGGCGCATGAAACCTTCGATATGGGTGTCCACCCTCCGGCGGCCGATCTTGTCGCCGCCCGGCTTGGGGAAGAAGGCGTTGCCGAAACGGGCCAGCAGCGGGCCCACCACCAGCACGGAGCCCCGCAGCTGGGCGCACTTCTTGACGAACTCCGCGCTGCGGATATAGAACTCGTTCACGTGGTTCGCGGTAAAGGTGTACTCCCCTTTGGCGCGGCGCTCCACGGTCACGCCCATCCCCTGCAGCAGGGCGATGAGGTTCTTCACGTCCAGGATTTCCGGAACGTTGGTGATGGTGACGCTCTCCGCCGTGAGGAGGACGGCGCTGATGACCTCCAGGGCCTCGTTCTTCGCGCCCTGGGGCTGGATCTCGCCGCTCAGGCGGTGTCCGCCTTCGATGACAAAACTGCTCATATATGCTCCACTTCCGGGTGCAGGGTCACGCCGAAGCGCTCCCGCACCCCGTTGATGATACGGTTCTCGAGCGCGAGCACCTCCTCCGGGGAGGCCTCGCCGCTTGCATTCACGATGACCAGGGGCTGCTTCTCATACACGGCGGCGCCCCCTTCCGTGGCCCCCTTGAAGCCGCACTGGTCGATCATCCAGGCCGCCGGGACCTTGACCGTGCCATCCGGCAAGTCGTAGTGCGGCGCGCTCCCGTCCGGGGAGATGCGCGCGAAGTCCTCCCGGCTCACGACCGGGTTCTTGAAGAAGCTGCCGGCACTGCCAAGTTCTTCGGGATCAGGCAGTTTCTGCCGCCGGATGCGGATGATGGCCTCCCGCACCTCCTGCGGCGTCTGCGGCTCCTTCCCCTCCAGCGCGTCGCGCACGCCCTTGTATTCCAGTTTCGGGTTGTGCTTGCGCGACAAGCGGAACAGCACGCTGGTCACCACGTAGCGGCCCCGGTTCTCCGGCTGCTTGAACAGGGAGTCGCGGTAGCCGTAGCGGCATTCCTCGCGGGTGAATTTCACTTTCTTGCGTTCCTGCAGGTCGTAGCAGACCACCCCGGAGATGATGTCCTTCACCTCCACCCCGTAGGCGCCGATGTTCTGCACGGCGGCGGCACCCACCTCGCCCGGGATGAGCGAGAGGTTTTCCGCGCCCCAGAGGCCGTGGCGGCAGGTCTCGGACACGAAATGGTCCCAGACCACGCCCGCGCCCACCATCACCGGCACCTCCTCGAGGCCGACGTCCACGTATTTGATGAACTCGATGTTCGAGTGCAGGACCGTGCCCGGGAAGTCCTTGGTAAAGAGCAGGTTGCTCCCGGCGCCGATATGCAGCAGGGGCTTGGGGAGGCGCTCGAAATTGAGCCCTTCCAGCTCCTTGACGGTCTCGTACTCGACATAGTACGCGCAGGACACCTTCATCCGGAAAGTGTTCTGCGCGCCCAGGTCGTAGTTCAATTGGATCCTCACGGCTGCGGCGGCGTGTAGGTGGAAGAAAGGAAGAGTTCCTCCATCTGCACCTCGTCGATCCGGGACGGTGAGTCGATCATCACGTCGCGGCCCTGGTTGTTCTTCGGGAACGCGATGTAGTCGCGGATCGTCTCCTGCCCGCCGAAGAGGGCGCAGACGCGGTCGAAGCCGAACGCCAGGCCGCCGTGGGGCGGGGCGCCGAACTTGAAGGCGTTGATGATGAAGCCGAACTTGTATTCGGCGTCCTCCTTGCTGATGCCGAGCACCTCGAACATCCGTTCCTGCATCGCGGCCTCGTGGATCCGGATGGATCCGCCGCCGAGCTCGGTGCCGTTCAGCACGAAGTCATAGGCATTGGCGCAGACGCGCTCCAGGTCCTCCTTCTTGTCGGAGTAGAACCACTGCTCGTGTTCCGGCTTGGGGGCCGTGAAGGGGTGGTGCATCGCGTAGAAGCGCTGGTCCTCCTCGCTCCACTCCAGGAGCGGGAAGTCCACGATCCACAGCGGGGCGAAGACCTTCGGGTCGCGCAGGCCCAGGCGGTTCCCCATCTCGATGCGGAGCACGCCCAGCTGCGTCTGCGTCTTGCGCTTCTCGCCGCAGAGGACGAGCAGCAGGTCGCCGGCCTGGGCCTCGCAGGCGTCCGCCACGGCCTTCAGCTGCTCCGGCGTGTAGAATTTGTCCACGCTGGACTTGACGCTGCCGTCGGCGTTGCAGCGGACATAGACCAGGCCCTTGGCGCCCACCTGCGGGCGCTTGACCCATTCGGTCAGTTCGTCGATCTGCTTGCGGGTGTACTCGGCGCCGCCCGGGACGGCGATGGCGCCGACGTACGGGGCGCTGTCGAACACGCTGAAGCCGCAGCCCTGCACGAGGGAGGTGATTTCGTGGATCTTCATCCCGAAGCGGACGTCCGGCTTGTCGGAGCCGTAGTCGTCCATCGCGTCATACCAGCTCATCCGCGGCAGCGGGTCCGGGATGTCCACGCCGAGGGCGTTCTTGAACATCTGCCGCATCATGCCCTCGAAGGTGTTCAGCACGTCTTCCTGCTCCACGAAGGACATCTCGCAGTCAATCTGCGTGAACTCCGGCTGGCGGTCGGCGCGCAGGTCCTCGTCGCGGAAGCAGCGCACGATCTGGAAGTAGCGGTCGTAGCCCGCCACCATCAGCAGCTGCTTGAAGGTCTGGGGGCTCTGCGGGAGGGCGTAGAAAGTGCCCGGGTTCATCCGGGACGGCACCACGAAGTCGCGGGCGCCTTCCGGGGTGGACTTGATCAGGTACGGGGTTTCGATCTCCATGAAGCCCTGGCCGTCCAGGTAGGAGCGGACTTCCTGCGCCAGGCGGTGGCGCAGCGCGAGGGCCCGCTGCAGGGGCGGACGGCGCAGGTCCAGGTAGCGGTATTTGGCGCGCAGGTCTTCGCCGCCGTCGGAATTCTCTTCGATGGTGAAGGGCGGGGTGACGGACTTGTTCAGGATGCGGATGGCGCTGAGCTTGATCTCGATCTCGCCGGTGGGCATCTTGGGGTTCTTGCTTTGGCGCTCGACCACCTCGCCCGTCGCCTGGATGACGAATTCGCGGCCCAGGCCGGAGGCGGCCTCGACGAGTTCGGGGGCGGCGTCCGCCTCCACCACCAGCTGCGTGATGCCGTAACGGTCGCGCAGGTCGATGAAGGTCATGCCGCCGAGTTTGCGGGATTTCTGGACCCATCCCGCGAGGGTGACTTTCTTACCTTGGTCGGCGAGCCTCAACTCGCCGCAAGTATGGCTTCTGTACATAGTTTGAGGACTTTTTGTTCCAATCTACAAATGTAACAAAAAATCCTCTAATATAATACGGCAGGGGGCCGGCAGCCCCTGCTTGTCATTCGTAAATCGGGATGATTTTGTCCTTGAGCTGGCAATACAGGTATCCGTCGGTCGCGCAATCCCCGAGGGAGCAACTGCACCTGAAATTGTTGAAGCGGAGGATGACATAGTCGTCCCCCCTGTCCGCGAGCGTGATCGATCCGCTGTACTTGTTCGTGTGGGCGTTCGAGTCGCTTGAAAAAATAAAACTGAAACGGAAGCCGCGGATGTTCAGTTTCTCCCCGATTCTCATGCGCTCTACGTCGTCAAAATAGACACTCATCATGAATGCATCGTAATACATCCTGCCTCCGCTGAATCCGGAAAACCAGGACTGGCCCTCCGTATCGCTATACCTGTAGACCGTTTTGTCGCGGAACGCGGTGACCGTGTCCTCAGCGTCATTCGCCTTCGTGTGAATCGTGGTTTTTGCCACCTTCGATTCGTCGCGGAACAACTCCTCGGGCGAGATCAGATCCTTAGAGCAGGACATCGCCAGGATGGCGACCATCAGGACAGCTAATTGTGTAATAATCCGTTTCATATGCAAATATATCGATTTGTGGTTTATAAATCAAATCTCAGGCCGGCGTGGAGCGAGAGACCCTGGGGGTGCTCCGTGCGGTACGTGATGAGGTCGGTCCGGGTGAAATAATAGGACAGTTCGGGCTGGAAATAAAGATGCGCGCGGCCTCCGAGCCGGTACTGGATGCCGCCGAAGGCCTCCGCGGACCATTGCAGGCGGGATTCCTCGCACAGGACGGTTCCCAGGCTGGCCGAGACGCATTTCTCCACTTTGCCTCCGATTCCGGCGTACAGGCCGAGTCTGTCCCGGGACCAGAGCGTGGTTTCCATCCGCAGTGGAATGCCGATGAAATGGAGCCGCTGGTCCAGCCGCCCGGCAACGGATTCCTCCACGGAATGCAGGTACGTGTATTCCAGTCCGCTTTCCACGGCGAGACGCGGCGTCAGGTCCAGTCGGACGGACAGGCCCAGGGTAAGAGGAAGATCGTGGGTATAGTTGTTGACGGCGTTCGGATAAAGGATGTTCGCTTCCGCGGCATACGAGAGGGTATTGGCATAATTCGACTTGACGCCCGGCGCAACCATGGTATCCCAGGCGTTCAGATAGGTCAGGGCGGCGATATAGGGCGCGGACTGCAGCGCAATGTCACCGGTGCGGCGAACGGTTCCGGCACCGGCCCGGAGGCCGATGGCGACGCGGGGACGGTCCGCCTTACCAGGAGCCTCCGGCCAGACAAACGGCTCCGGTTTCCTCCGGGGAACCTGCTGTTCGTCTTTCCCGTTATCATCCGCATCAGCCCTCGTGTCATCTTGGGCCATACCCCTGTCATCCCCGATCTGATTGGGGATTTCCGGACGGGAACGGTCCTCCTCATTCAGGGCCGGTTTGTCCTCGCGGGAGACCGGATTTGAGGGTGGCACGCTCGGAACGATGGGATCCCCGGTCGGGTCGGGAATGATGGGGGGGGCCACCTGCGGGACAGGAGAGGTGACCTGCGCGACCGGGGTGGTCGGAACTGCGGGAGTTTTCCAGGGTGCCCAGAGGAGCAGGGCCAGGATGGGAACGGCAGCAACTGCGGACAGGACGGTGCGGCGAAGGGCGGCCGCGCGGCGCACCCGCCGCCCGACCGCCTCCCAACTCACCGGGGAAGGGGCGGCCCCGCCGGAAAGCGCTTTCTCGCGCACGGCGTCGGTCCAATCTTTATTTAATCCTTGTTTCATCATCCTTCCGATATCATAACTCCTTCTTGTCCGGAATACTGCTCCAAGCGCCTTCTTCCCCATTCAGGTACTGCCGGATGGTCCGGGCCAGAGAGGCCCGGGCCCGGGCAAGGCTGGCGGAAGAACTCTTCTCCTTGATACCCAGCAGGGCGGCTATTTCCTTGTGGGACAACTCATCGATGCAGTAGAGCGTAAAAACGGTGCGGTAGCCGTCCGGCAACGCCGCAATCATTGCCTGGATCACCTCGGCGGGCACGGAAAGGGTCTCCTCGTAGCCCGGCTCTTCCGCGGGTCCTTCGGCCAGGTTTTCCACCTCCACCAGTTCCCGGCCCAGCCGCCGGCGCTTCCTTGCCGAGTCAAAGGCCAGGTTGAGCGCCACCCGCGCCATCCAGGAATACAGCGAGCCGGGCCGCGTCCAGCGGAAGCGTCCGATCACCCGGAAAATCTTGACGAATGCGTCCTGCATCAGGTCTTCCGCTTCGGCGGCGTCCCGGGCATAACGGCGGCAGAGTGCGAGCAGGCGGGAGCCGTATTTTTCATACAGCTCCCGCCGCGCCGCATTGTCTCCTTGCGCACAACGCCGGGCCAGTTCCTGCTCGTCCATATTATTAATAACTACTGTATCGCAAAAATACTGCGATACCGTTACGAAAAAAGCTATCCCCGGAAGGATAGCTTTTTGTTGGGAGCGTGGCGTTCGCGCACTAGCGGGCCTTGATGTCCCACTTGGCGTTGTCGTTGTTGAAGTCGAACTTTGCCAGGGTGGGGGTGCTGTCGGCCACGGAGTAGAGGCAGAACTTCTCGGGATGGTGGCAGCCCGGGATGGCCTTCGGCACGATGCGCCAGGTACCGTCGATGAGCTGCTCGATTCTCCAGAGCTGCTCGTCGGCGCCGGTGAACTCGGGCACGGTGGTCAGTTCGTGGCCTTCCACGGCGGCGAGCGCCCGGTTGGTGCCCTGGATCACGATCTTGTACCAAGGACCTCCGAGATAACCGCCGGCCTCGGGCACGGCCTCGATCGTCCACTGCTGGTGCGGGCGGGCCATGTAGTCATTGGCGCGCACGGGGATTTCGCCCTTCGGCCAGTCGCCGATCACTTCCTCGAGTTTCTGGTTCTCCACCTTGACGATGGTCTCGTTGGCCTGACGGCCGAAGCCGCGCATGCCGCCGGCCGCGCGGACGAAGTCCACGGTCAGCTCAAGGGCATAGCCGCGACGGCGGGAAAGGATCTTGTAATTGCCGTCCTGCAGGATTTCGCCGGCCTCGGGCCAGCCTTCTTTCCAGAGGATCGGACGGATGGCCAGCGTGCTGCGGCCGCTCAGGTCCAAGTCACCCTCCCAGTGGAAGGACATCTTCTCCACGCCCGGCTCCACGATGAAGCGGCCGAAGTGACCGGCACCGAAGCGCCGCTCTTCCGCTGCGACAACCATCTTACCGCCGCCCTGAAGCATGTCGCGGCCCACGTTGTCGAGGAACGGTCCGTACGGGTTGCGGGAACGGCCGACGATGATGTTGTAAGTGGAGTTCGCACCGTCGCAGCAGGTGCCGTGGGTGCCCAGCAGGTAGTACCAGCCGTCGCGGTACATCATCACGGAAGCCTCGCAGTCGATGGC
>CAMVGM010000039.1 GCA_947167015.1 uncultured Bacteroidales bacterium | reverse complement strand
CCTACGCCTGGCGCAACATCATGAAGGGCTGGGCCGGCGGCAGCTGGAACGGCAATGCCGTCGAGACCACCGACTGGATGAGCCTGATCCTCAAGCCGTCCATCACCCACGAGCACACCATCTCCGCTTCCGGCGGATCCGACAAATTCCAGTCCTACATGTCCATGGGATACCTTTCCAACGAGGGTACCATCCATGGCCAGGACTACCAGCGCTTCACGCTCAAGTCCTCCAATGACTTCCAGCCCTACAAGTGGCTCGCCCTCGGTGCCAGCATCAACGCCACCTACAGCATCCAGAACTATGGTTTGTCCGGCGCCGGCAACTTCCAGGGCGGTTCCCAGAGCAGCGCCTACGGCGTCGCCACACAGGGCTATCCCTATGCTGTCCCCTTCGATGATGAAGGCAACCGCATCGAGTTCCCGGGCGGTGACGACCGCGTCAAGAACGTCTATGGCGAGTGGGACTACCAGACCGACCTGCGCAAGGTGATGCGTGCCGTCGGCAGCGTCTATGCCCAACTGAACTTCGGCGAAATGTGGGAGCCTCTCCAGGGCCTCAGCCTCCGCGTCAACTTCGGTCCGGACTTCCGTTACAACGACCGCGGTCTGTATGTCGCGAAACAGAGTTTCAACCGCGCCGGTACCAACTACGCGCTGAACAGCAAGACGACGAACTTCTCCTGGACGCTCGATGAGATCCTGTCCTACAACCGCCAGTTCGGCAAGCACAGCGTGGGCGTGACCCTGCTGCATTCTGCCGACTCCTATGACAACCGTGTCATGAGCATGGATGCAGAGAATCTCCCGCTGGAGAGCGCCCTGTGGAACAACATGGGCAGCGTCAGCGCCCTGCGCGGGTACAGCACCGACCTGACCCAGTCGCAGATGGAGTCCTACATGGCCCGTGTCAACTACTCCTACGACAACCGTTACCTGCTGACGGCCTCCATCCGCCGGGACGGCGCTTCCGTCCTCGCTGAAGGCCACAAATGGGCCAACTTCCCCTCTGTCGCACTCGGCTGGAGGATCGACCAGGAGCCCTGGATGCAGAATGTCGGCTGGATCAACCAGCTCAAGCTCCGCGCCGGCTGGGGTATCACCGGCAACTCCGCCATCACCCCTTACCAGACAAAGGGTGACATCGTGAGTCTGTTCTATCCGTTCGGCAGCACCGTCACCGAGGGTTACACCCTGTTCGACTCGATGCATAGCGACGGCGACGCCCGCCGCCTGGCCATGGCCAACAAGTCCCTCGGCTGGGAGAAGACCATGCAGTACAACGTCGGTCTCGACTTCAACTTCCTGAACGGCCGCATCGGCGGTGTGATCGACGCCTACAAGTCCTTCACCTCCGACCTCCTCATGACCCAGGCCCTGCCGGCCATCCTCGGCTACACCCGCACTTATAACAACATCGGCAAGACCGAGAACGTCGGTGTGGACCTTACCCTCAACCTGGTACCCATCCGCACGCGTGACTGGGAGTGGACCGTGGACATCAACGCTGCATATACCAAGAACAAGATCACGGAATTGTCCAACGGCAAGGAGGATGATCTCAGCAACAACTGGTTCATCGGCTACTCCATCGGTTCCGTCTACGGTTACAAGGGCAACGGCATCTGGCAGGTTTCCGATGCCGAAGAAATGGCCAAGTACAACGCCAACGGCAACAAGTTCCAGGCCGGTATGGCCCGCCCTGCGGACCTCGACAACGCCACGGACAAGGACGGCAACCCGATCTACAAGATCGACGCCAACTACGACCGCACGATCCTCGGCTGCACCATGCCCCGCTGGACCTTCGGCTTCAACACCGCCGTCTCCTACAAAAACTGGACGCTCTCCGCACAGCTCTACGGCCGCTTCAAGTTCATCTCCGGTTCCGACGCCCCGTGGGTCGGCGGCCGATACAACGTACGCAAGTACGACTACTGGACCGAGAGCAACCCCAACGCCAAGTACACCAAGCCCATCTTCTCCGAGGCCGGTGCCGACGAGTTCTACCAGACGGTGGACAACTGGATGGACCGCTCCTACCTGAAGATCCGCAACATCTCCCTCGGCTACAACTTCCCGTCCGCGATGTTGAGGAACACCCCGATCAGCGCCCTGCGCTTCTACCTCCAGGCCAAGAACCTCGGCTCGATCTTCAACGGCTCCGAGGTCCGTGACATGGATACGGGTCAGACCTACTACAACCGCGGTGTCACCTTCGGTGTCAACGTGACGTTCTAACCGCTTAAAGTATTTGGAATATGAAAATGCACAAATATATCCTTTCCGGTCTGCTGGCAGCTGCCATGATCGTCCCGGTCTCCTGCAGCAAGGATTTCCTCAAGGAGGAGCATACCACCGTGCGCAGCACCGACTACTTCACCACCACCGAAGGTCTTGACCAGCTCGTCGTCGGCCTGTATTCTTACCTCCGCTACTACCACTGCTCCGAGGCAGGCTACAGCCTGCTCAACTACGGTACCGACGAGTACTCCGTCGGTGCCGACAACTCCAACGGTATGTGGAACGACTACAACGCCCAACTCACGCCTGTAGGCGGCACCGTCAACTCCAATACCGTCAACGCAGGTTCCTGGTGGGACTACATGTACACCGGAATCAACACGGCAAACACCATGATCGCCCGCATTGAGGATGGTACCTACACCGGCGCCAACGCCAAGACCAACTCCGGCGTCGCCTATTTCATCCGCGGCCTCCACTACTACAACCTGCTGACCCATTTCGGTGGTGTGCCGATCAAGCTCGAGCCCTCTACCTCGGTATCTTTCGAGTTCGAGCGCGCCTCCAAGGCCGATGTCTTCGACCAGATCGAGAAGGACTTCCTGGCCGCCTACAACAACCTGCCGGCCAAAGCTTCCAAGACGGGTGAGATCACCAAGGACGCCGCCGCGCACTTCCTCGCCAAGTCCTACCTCTGGAGGGCTTCCGAACTGAACGACGACTGGAACGGTACCACCAAGGGCGCCGACCTGGACAACGTCATCAAGTACGCCAACGAGGTCATCGCCAACCACCCCCTGGCCCCGAACTTCGTGGACATCTGGGACTACACCACCCCGGACGGACCTAACGAGCAGCTGGACGAGATCGTCCTCGCCGCCCAGATGACCGGTCCTACCACCGCCACCTGGAACGCTGGCGGCGCCCTGTACTTCTACACGACCTCCCAGTACCGCGACCTCCCGGGCATGTTCCGTGACGTCCCCGGCGGACGCGAGTACAACCGTCTGCGCACCACGACCTACTCCATCTACCAGTACGACCTGGTCAACGACTCCCGCGTGTGGAAGACCTTCCGCACCAAGATGACGATGAACAACATCAAGGGAGCCGCCTCCCTCGGCTATACCGCCGGCAAGGACCTCGGCCTGATGTACATCTTCAACCAGCCGGGAGACGACCGCTTCGAAGGCGTCCGCCACAACGACGCGCTCGAGAACAACATCACGGAAGCCGACAACGGCTCCAAGGTGGGCACCACCTTCGTGTTCTTCCCGAAGGGTACCGTCCGCGAGGACAGCCCGATGGACAAGGTCGCCAACAACGACGGTCGCAAGTACTTCCCGATGAACACCAAGTACGTGGACGGCAGCCGCCAGAGCATCGCCGATTCCCACTGCTTCCGTGACGGCATCATCGCCCGTTCCGTGGAAGACTACTTCTTCCTCGCCGAGGCGCAGCTCCGCAAGGGCGACTACGCCGCTGCGACCGAGACCCTCAACAAGGTGCGCGCCCGCGCCGCCTGGAAGGCCGGCGAAGACCGTGAGGAACACCGTGACGGCGGACAGTCCTGGGACGGCACCACCGGTGCCCAGGAGCCCGGCGTGAGCAGCTACTGCAACCGCAGCTCTTACTACGAGTCCAACAACCTGGCGCTCGGCTCCCTCAACGCTGAAGCCTCCGACCTCCAGATCAAGGGCACGATCAACAACGTCGCCGACCTCCCGGCCGAAGACCAGTGGATCGTCAAGACCCTGGGTGTGAGCGGTGACAAGGATGTCGCCCTCTGCTTCCTGCTGAACGAGAAGAGTCGCGAGATGAGCCTCGAGCTCGTCCGCTGGGTGGACCTCGCCCGCACCAAGACCCTGCTCTCCCGCGTGAAGGCATTCAACGAGGATGCCGCCGGCAACATCCAGGAGCGCCACTACCTCCGTCCGATCCCGCAGCAGTTCCTCAACACGCTGCAGAAGGACGGCCACGCCCTGACCCAGGACGAGAAGCAGGCCATGCAGAACCCTGGCTATTAATGGCTGACCCCCTTCTGCCGGCCTGCCCGGCAGAATCTGAAAAGACCGCCCCATCCGGAGCGGTCTTTTTTTTTGATCGGCCGACTTCGGCTCAGCGCGGCACGTAGTCCCCTGCCCACTCCATCACCTCGATAGCGTTGAGCATCCACTGCACCGTGCTGGGCGTGTGCAACTGCCATCCGGCCGAAGCGCCCAGGAAATGCGGCTCGCCATAGGGCTTCACCAGGTCCGGGGTAGCCACGCGGACGTCCAGCGGATGCGGCTGCACGGCGGTGCCGTCGCTCTCCTTGACGGTCATCCCGTTGTCGAGCAGATTCTTCCAGGCCAGCGCTCCCATTTCGGCATTGCCCTCCGCCGCGGCGGTCCAGGCCGCCATCCGGGGACCGGTCATGCTGCCGCCGGACGTATGGACCAGGGCGCGGAAGGAACCGTCCACGTATTTCCAGAATTCCGGGGCGTCCACGGTCGCACGCAGGTCGGCGAGCAGTTCGGGCACGCCGAAGATGGTGCTGAAAGTGTCCGGACGGATCTGCGACAGGCGGTAGCCCAGCAGCGATTTCAGTTTACGGTCGCTGAGCGTGGAGGCCGGCACGAACTCCGAGGCGGGCGCGTCCACCTCCCCGCGCACGGCGGGATCCTCCCCCAGCCAGACCATGAAGCGGCCCGTTTCCGGGTCAAAGTAGTCGAAGGCCAGGGCGCCGCTTATGCGGCTCAGGGCGGTGAGGTCCTTGATGGAGTTCAGCAGGCGGTCCCGCCAGCGCGGGTCCCCTGTGCGTTCCCACTCGATCATCCAGTTGCCGGCATAATAGCCCCAGTCGTTCAGGGAAGATTTCAGGTAGGTGCCGCCCACGGCGCCCCAGGTGCTGATGCGGCGGGCGTAGTCATAGGCCTTCTCGGCGCCGAGCTGTTCGGTCATCCGGTCGCCGGTCAGGGGATCTCCGCCGGTCAGGTAATACAGGTAGCGCTTCATGCCGGCATAGCTGATGCGCGGCTGCTTGGCGCCGTCGCCCCAGTGGCTCACGTTGTGGCGGGAGCCCAGCGGGGCGAACTGCCCGAGGTGATGCACGTCCACCTCGCTGGCGTGCTTCTCCATCGCTTCCGCCATCGTCCAGAGCTCCTCGCGGCCGGTCCGCAGGAAACAGGTCCAAAGCAGCACGTTCGGCGCCAGTTCCACGTTGTTCCAGGCCCAGCCGCCGATATCGTAACGCCAATCGTGGCGGGTGAAATCATAGTTGTGCATCACGTCGCCGTAGTTCCAGAAGCCGTACCACGAACGTTCCTCGACCTGCCGGCGGTAGAATTCGAGGGTCTCGTCGAGCTGCCGCTCGATGTCCGCGAAAACGGGCTGCTCCGGACGCGGAAGCGCCCAGTAATCGCCGAAAGCGTGCACCGAATAGAAGTACTCCGGCGTACAGGCGTACTGCAGCGGCTTCTGGACGGCCTGCGCCACGGCGAGCAATTCCCCGTCGTCCGGGATGCCGTCGAACAGGCGGACCTCCAGCGTGGAGCGGTGCCCGACTCCGTAGGGAGACTCCCAGCCCTCCTTGTAGTCTTCGTAGTTGATCTTGAGGTCGTGCCCCACGGTGTCGTAGTGGCGCATGTCCATCGCGGGACCGTCCGGCGCCCAGAGCCAGGCCGTCAGGAAACCGGCTTCCTCCCCCGCCCGGTCCACCTGCAGCGAAGCCGGGTAGCTCTGCCAGAAGTCCTTGACTCCCAGGAAAATGCTGCCCGTGCAGTCGCCCAGCAGGGCGCCTCCGAGCGAACGGCCGCCCTCCACATAGTGCACCCAGGAACTCTCCGGGCCGGTGCGTTTGTCGATCGAGAAGCCGTTGGATCCGTTCTGCAGCAGGCGCATGTCGCCCCAGACCGGGCAGGTCCGCAGGGCGGCCCGCTCTGATTCGGACAGTTCCGCCTCATCCGGGAGCCGCGCTCCGCGCAGGTACTCCGCATAATGCTCCGTGAAGATGCTGCCGGCGCTGGGACGGTAGCCGGGTGCCAGCCGGACCGGCTCGCACCAGAAGCCCGCACCGTCCTTCCCGTCGCCCGCGAAACGCACGTGGCGGTTATGCACCTCTTCCCGGAAAGGGACGCGGAAGCGGACCCCGAGCCCGGCGATGAAGTCTTCCCGTCCGTCGCTGTCGAACACGAAGGAATGGGTGATCTGGATGGTGGGCATGTCCGCATAGAAGATGCAGTAGAGGGCGAACGGAAGCCATTCCCGGCCGCTTGCGGCACGGTGCTTTCCCTCGATCCGGACGACCGCCCGCATCGGGTTGTCCTGCAGCAGCGTCAGCTTTTCCACCCGGCTCAGGCATTCTTCCCGCGTGACGACGGCTTTCGCCACGCCGCCGCTCCGCTGCTCCAGGACGGCCGTCAGTTCCGCTTCGGAAGCGATCAGCCGGCCTCCCAAAGAGAGGTCCCTGATGAACGCGCCGCCCTCCGAAGGCAGCAGGCAGCTCAGCACGCCGGTATCGATGCGGATGCCGTCGGAGCCTTGGCTGGCGAGCGACCTTGCCGCAGGCTGCAGCACCACGGCCCCGCGGACCGGTCTTTTCGGGGGCGGCAGCACTTCCAGCCTCAGGTCTCCGCCTGCGGACTGCATAGCGAAGCCCACCCACTTCAGCGAACCGTCCGGCCACCAGGCCAGCGGCCAGGACTCCGCCGGAACGCGGTCGCCCGCCGCATCCGTGAATACGAAGGAGGATCCGGGCAGGACGCTGCCCCGCCCGAACGGGACGCCCCAGGAAGTACCCTGCCGCAAGCCGTCCGGGCGGCCGGCCAGGGGACGGATATCGACCGGCCCGGCCAGGCAGGTCAGCTGCAGGAGGCAAGTAAAGAACAGGGAGGAAAGGATTCTTTTCATGACAAAAGGATTAATGAACGGATAAAGTTAGCAAAAAAACGAGAAAAGCCTTTTCTATGAATCAATTAGCGATACACGCGAAAGAAAAGCGGACAAATATGAACGAATCGCATACTACTTATGAAGGATAAGCAAACCGTCCCGGGGAGGACATCCGCGTATCTTTGCATAGACGCACTGAAACCAAAACCTGCCAAGAAGCAATTCATTTTACCTATTAAGTTTAACCTAATAATCAAAGCTAGATGAAATCTATCTTTTCTGTCGGCCACCGGGCACTTGCCGTGCTCGTGGCCTGCGTGGCTTTGCTGCTGAGCGGCGTCCCGGCACTCGCCCAGACCATCTCAGGTAAGGTCATCGACACCAACGGAGAACCTGTCATCGGCGCGGCCGTGTTGGTGCCCGGCACCACCAACGGCGTCACCACCGACATCGACGGCAACTTCGAACTCCGCGTCTCTCCCGGCACCCGGCTGGAAGTCTCCTGCATCGGCTACGTGACCAAGTATGTCTCCGCCGCCGCGAACATGAACATCGTCCTTGAGGAGGATGCCGAAATGCTCGAAGAGACCATCGTCATCGGTTACGGCTCCGTGAAGCGTTCCGACCTGACCTCCGCCGTCTCCAAGATGGACGACAGCGCCATCGCCGACCGCCCGATGGCCCGCGCCGAGCAGGCCCTCCAGGGCCAGCTGGCCGGCGTGACCGTGCAGAACACCAACAACGAGCCGGGCGCCGATCCGCAGATCCGCGTCCGCGGTGCCGCCTCCATCAGCGCCGGCAGCGATCCGCTCTACATCATCGACGGCGTGCCTAACAACACCCTCCAGGGCGTGAACCCCAACGATATCGCCAGCATCGAAGTCCTCAAGGACGCCGCCTCCGCCGCCATCTACGGCTCCCGCGGTTCCAACGGTGTCATCATCGTCACCACCAAGACCGGCCAGCTGGGTGCACCCAAGGTGAGTTTCAACGCCTCCTACGGTCTCTCCACGATGGAGCGCAAGATGGACGTGCTGGGTTCCGTCGAATTCATGGAATTCCGGCTCCGGTACATCGACACCCAGTATGCACGTGACTATGGCGGATCGGCTTCCGACAGCAACGCAGAGCGTATCGCCAAGGGCGTTCCGTCCAACAGCGCCACCTACCTGTTCGACGACAGGTGGCTGCAGTACCTCAGCCCCGCCACCCAGGCTGCGCACAATTACGACAAGACCAAGGGCGGACTTGCCCTGCTCAACTGGCAGGACTATGTCTATTCTCCCGCAGGCACCCAGAATTACAACGTCAGCGTTTCCGGCGCGAGCGCCAATACCAAGTACATGTTCTCGCTCGGCTACATGGACCAGGACGGTCTCGGCAGCGTCATCAACTACAAACGTGTCAGCGCCAGGGCCAACATCGAGAGCAAGCTGAACGACTGGGTCACCGTCGGTCTCAACCTCGCCCCTTCTTTCATCATCCACCGGGGCGCCGGTTCCGAGAACGGCAAGGATAAACTCGGTACGCACGTGCTCAACTCGACGCCTATCTCCGAACCCGAGACCGGCTATCAGATCTACTATTATCCGTACGACAAGTACTTCTGGGGTTCGACCAACGTCGTTTACAAGCAATACTACATCGACAGAGCCGCCACCCAGCGCGGCCTCCGTCTCCAGGGAACGACCTTCATCCGCGTGACCCCCTTCAAGGACCTGTCCATCACCGGTACGGCGTCCGCGAACTATTTCTCGAACGACACCAACCAGTTCTCGAACGAGACCGTCGCGAAGGGCAACTGGCTCACCTCGGCGGAAGGCGTCAAGTCCAGCGCCTCGCACTCGACCTCCTGGACGCTCAGCACGCTGCTCCAGCTTGTCGCCAACTACAACCACTCCTTCGACAAGCACAACGTCGACCTGATGGCCGGTGCTTCCTCCGAATACGGCAATGTCGGCTGGAGCACCAGCCAGAGCTTCAACAACCTCGCCAACGACACCATCCACGGCACCTTCTCCGGCAACAACACGACGACCACTCCGACCGTGAAGGGTTCCAGCTACAGCGAGAGGACCCCGACCCGGCTGTACTCCATGTTCGCCCGTGCCCAGTACAACTATGACTCCCGCTACCTGTTCTCCGCCTCGATCCGCCGCGACGGTTACTCCCGCTTCGGCGCCAACAGCAAGTGGGGCTGGTTCCCGTCCGCTTCCGCCGGTTGGGTAATCTCCAACGAGCCGTTCTTCAAGAACGCGGACCTCGGCTGGTGGAACACCCTGAAATTCCGCGCCAGCTACGGTGAGACCGGTAACTACGGCATCGGCGAATCCGCCGCCTACTCCACGCTGTCCGCCAGCACCTACAACGACGGCAACGCCTACTACGCAGGTTCCTTCGGCAACCAGGACCTCGGATGGGAGCACACCAAATCCGTGGACGTCGCCGTCGACCTGGGCTTTCTGGACAACCGCATCCAGGTCTCCGTGGACTGGTACAACAAACTCACCGACGGACTGCTCTACAGCGTCCCGGTACCCTCCGTGTTCGGTACGACCAAGGTCACCCAGAACCTCGGCAGTATCCGGAACCGCGGTCTCGAGATCGAGCTCAACACCCACAACATCCAGAACAGGGACTTCAGCTGGAGCACATCCTTCAACGTGTCCTACAACCGCAACAGCGTACTCCAGCTCGGTGCTGAGAACACGCCTGTCACCGGCACGAACAACGGTGCGGCCAACCGTCTGGAAGTGGGCATGCCGATGTATTACTTCTATGGCCTGAAGGCACTCGGCGTCTGGAAGACCCAGGCCGAGATCGACCAGTACACCAAGGAGACCGGCAACGTGCCGATGTACAACGGCAAACCCCTCAAGCCCGGCGACCTCAAGCACGAGGACATCACCGGTGAGGGCAACATCACCAACGATGACCGCCAGTATCTCGGCAAGCCGACGCCCGACTTCATCTACGGTATGACCAACACCTTCCGCTGGAAGAACTTCGACGCCTCCATCCTCTTCACCGCACAGACCGGCGGACAGATCTACGGCACCGTGGGCCGCGCCATCGACCGCGCCGGCAACGGCAACTGGAACGTCCTGGGGCACTGGCGCAACGCCTGGTGGAGCGAGACCGAGACCGGCGACGGTACGGTTCCTTATACCCTCAGCACCGTCAAACCGGACGGCGATTCCCGCTTCGTCGAGTCCTCCAACTACTTCCGTATCAAGAACATCACCCTCGGGTACTCCATCCCGTTCAAGAAGTTCATCTCTTCCGCCAGGGTCTATCTCTCCGTCGAGAACGTCCTGATCCTCACGAATTACTACCACGGCTATACGCCTGAGGCGACCACCCAGGGCAACAACTTCCCGGGATTCGACTTCGGTGCCTTCCCGGCCGCCCGCACCTTCACCGCCGGTATCAATGTCAACTTCTAAAAATGAGAAAAGCCATGAAATCCATTTTCAAATATACTGCACTCGTAGCCGGACTTGCTCTTCTCAGCGTTTCCTGTAATAACAAACTCACCATTCCCCCGGTAGGTTCCCTCTCCAGCGAAGGGTATTTCTCCACGCCGAACCATATCGAAGAAGGTATCCGCGGCGTCTATGCGAAGGTCACGGGCGTCGAGGCCAATGAGTATATCTATCTCTCCGAGACCCGCTCCGACAATGTCTGGGCCGATCCCGCCCCGAACGCCACCCGTGACGCCACGGAAATCGGCCATTACCGCTTCAATTCTTCCCTGGGTACGCTCGAGAGCACCTGGTCCGGCTGGTACAGCGTCATCTACAACGCAAACACCGTGCTGGCGAACCTGGACAACGTAGAGTTCACCAAAGAAGCGGTCAAGAACCAGTTCCGCGGCGAGCTCCTCTTCCTGCGTGCCTACGCCCACTTCGAACTGGTCCGCGTGTTCGGCAACGTCCCCGTCGTGGACCACGTCCTCAGCGCCTCCGAGGCCCAGGAACTCAAGCAGACTCCCGGCGTGGACATCCTCAAGAACGTGGTGATTCCCGATCTCAAGGAAGCCGTCAACCTGCTTCCCTACCAGAGCGGCATGCTGTCCAACACCGGCGGCAGCGCCTCCGCTGAGTTCCGCGGCGACAAGCTGGCGGCCCAGGCCATGCTGGCCCGCGCCCTGATGACCCTCTACGGCTGGCCTTACAACGACAAGAGCGTCAAGTCCGAAGCCAAGAGCCTGCTCAAGTCGGTCATCGACTACGCCACCGCCAACGGTTACTGGGCTCCGAACGCCACCGAGTGGAAGAAGATGTTCTCCACCGACCGCGTCGCCCAGAACAAGTACTTCATCTTCAGCATCCAGCATACCGCCGCCACTTCGAACACCCTGGCGTTCATCTCCTGCGCCGAGGCGCTCACCGTGGACTACCTCCCCACGCAGGGCACCAACAGCCGCTTCAACGGCAACGCCATGTACACGGGCTTCGTCGAGGCGACCACCCGCTACGAATTCCAGGTGACCGGCGACGAGCGCGGCGACTTCTGCCTCCTGGATACGATGGCTCCCGTCGGCACGTACAAGGGCTACACCAACCGCGAGACGGAGTTCACGCTCGACAACGGCGAGAAAGTCACCGCCTACGAGCGTTCGCTCAACACCAAGTGGGTCCCTTATGCCGCCAAGCGCGAATCCATCGGCGTCTCCTTCGACGACCTTGACCTGAATACCGGCTGGCCGATGAACTTCCCGGTCATCCGCACCGAGGACATGATGCTGCTCTATGCCGAACTCCTCGTCGAGGACGGCGACGTCGCCGGTGCCATGGAGATCGTCAACAAGATCCGCACGCGGGCCGGCGTCGAGGCACGCCCGACGGACTGCTCCGCCGCCGACGCCCTCAACTTCGTGAAGAAGGAGCGCAAACTCGAATTCTTCGGCGAGGGTATCCGCTGGTTCGACGAGATCCGCTACGGTGAGTGGAAGGAAGCTACCATCAAGATGTTCAACCGCTACCTCAACTCCTCCAACCCGGGATACCAGAGCACGGTATCCACCGTCGCCATCGCGGACGGCAAATACCTCTGCCCGATCCCCGAGACGGAAATGGACACCGTACCGGGCCTGTACACCCAGAATCCCGGCTGGTAACAGTCCGGCTCTTTCATGATCATGAAGGAGGCGATCCGCACGGACCGCCTCCTTCTTTCATTAGTGTTTTTACGCAGGATCGTGCCAAAAAGGGAAAAATCTGAAACATTTTACTGCGTTTTTCTTAAAAAAGTATCTATCTTTGTTATTTGAAAATTATCAAATTTGTTTAACCAAAATCAAAGCCTGATGAGATCTTTCTTCTCTGCCGGTCACAAGGCGTTCTGTGCCTTGCTGACCACTGTGGCCTTGCTTCTGGTGGGCGGAAGCGCCTATGCGCAGTCCATCTCAGGTAAAGTCCTCGACTCCAACGGAGTTCCCGTCATCGGCGCGGCCGTGATGGTGCCCGGCACCACCACCGGCGTCACCACCGACCTCGACGGCAATTTCACCCTCCGCGTAGCTCCCGGCACCCAGCTGGAAGTTTCCTGCATCGGTTACGTGTCCAAGCTCGTATCCGCCGCCGCGGCCATGACCGTCGTCCTTGAAGAGGACGCCGAAATGCTTGAAGAGACTGTCGTCATCGGTTACGGCTCCGTCAAGCGTTCCGACCTGACCTCCGCCGTCGCCAAGATGGACAACAAGGGCATCGAAGACCGTCCGATGGCCCGTGCCGAGCAGGCTCTCCAGGGCCAGCTGGCCGGTGTCAGCGTCCGTCTGACGAGCTCCGAGCCGGGCGCCGATCCCGAGATCCGCGTCCGTGGCGCCGCCTCCATCAGCGCGGGCAACAACCCGCTCTACGTGATCGACGGCGTGCCCCAGACCAGCATGACCGGCATCAACCCCAACGACATCGCCTCCATCGAGGTCCTGAAGGACGCCGCCTCCTCCGCCATCTACGGTTCCCGCGGTTCCAACGGCGTGGTGATCGTCACCACCAAGACCGGCCAGAAGGGCAAGCCCAAGGTGAGCTACAACGGCACCTTCGGCGTCGCCACCCTGGAGAAGAAGATGGATACGATGAGCGCCGTGGAGTGGATGGAATTCGCCGTCCGCTGCATGGATGGCACCTACCTGCAGCGCTACCCGCAGGGCAGCATCGCCGACGACAACGCCACGCGTATGGCCAACCTCAAGCTCAGCGGCCCGCAGCGTACCGGCGGCAACGCCATCAACTTCGACGACCGCTGGTTCAGGTATCTCAGCAAGGAGATGCAGGCCAGCCACACCTATCACGACGACGGCAGCGAACTGAGCCTGCTTGACTGGCAGGACTATGCCTACAGCCCCGCCCTCCAGCAAAGCCACAACGTGAGCATCGCCGGCGCCACCGACGCCGCCAAGTACATGTTCTCCCTCGGCTACCTGGACCAGGACGGTCTGTCCCCGGCTTCCAACTACAAGCGCATCAACCTGCGCACCAACGTGGAGAGCAAGCTCAACAACTGGATCACCGCCGGCCTCAACGTTGCCCCTTCCTTCATCATCAACACCGGTGCGGGCCAGGGCAACGGCAAGGACACCCGCGCCCACCACGTGCTGACCTCCCCGCCCGTCTCCGACACCGGCGTGGGCTACAACACCCAGTACTACCCGAACACGACCTACCTCTGGGGCGGTACCGGCATGCGCCCGAAGGAGTACTATGAAGACACCGCCTCCCACTCGCACCAGCTGCGCCTGCAGGCCAGCACCTTCCTGCGCGTGACCCCGTTCGACGGATTCCAGGTCGAGGCGACGGCTTCCGCCAACTACTTCAACAACAACACGAACACCTTCACCGCCAACACGCTGACCAACCAGAACTGGCTGAAGCCCGAGGGATCCACCTCCAGCGAAACGCACACCACGGACTACAGCATCAACACCCTGCTCCAGCTCGTGGCCAACTACAACAAGACCTTCGGCAAGCACAGCGTGGCAGCGATGCTCGGTGGCTCCTCCGAAGTCGGCAGCATCGGCTACAGCACGGACCAGCGCTACTCCAACCTGGCCAACGACGTGATCCGCGGTACCTTCGTGGGCAGCAACTCCACCACCACGCCGACCGTCTCCCGTTCCAACGTGTCGGAGAAGACCCACACCAAGCTCCTTTCCGTCTTCGGGCGCGTGAACTACAACTACGACAACCGCTACATGTTCTCCGCCTCCCTGCGCCGTGACGGTTACTCCCGCTTCGGCAGCCAGAACAAGTGGGGCTGGTTCCCTTCCGCTTCCGCCGGCTGGATGATCTCCAACGAGCCGTTCTTCAAGAACGCCGACCTCGACTGGTGGAACACCTTCAAACTGCGTGTCAGCTACGGCCAGACCGGTAACTACGGCATCGGCGAAGCCGCCGCCTATTCCACCCTGACCGCCGGCGACTACGGCGGAGACCTCGCCTACTACGCCGGTTCCTTCGGCAACATCGGCCTGAGCTGGGAAAAGACCCACTCCACCGACGTCGCCATCGACCTGGGCTTCCTGCGCAACCGCATCCAGCTCTCCGTGGACTGGTACACCAAGACCACGACCGACCTGCTCTACAGCGTCCCGACCCCGTCCGTGTTCGGTACCACCAGCATCACCGACAACCTGGGTTCCGTGCTCAACCACGGTCTTGAGATCGAGTTGAACACCCAGAACATCTCGAACCGCGACTTCACCTGGAGCACCTCGTTCAATGTGTCCTACAACCGAAACAAGGTCCTCCAGCTCGGCGACAACACCAAGGTGGGTGACTACGTGATCACGGGTTCCAACATGCAGATGAACCAGATCCTCCGCATCGGCTCCCCGATGTACGAATTCTTCGAGCTGAAGTACCTCGGCGTCTGGAAGAACCAGGCCGAGATCGACGCCTACATCAAAGAGACCGGCCTCACCCCCAAGTACAAGGGTGCCGCCGTCGTCCCGGGCGACCCTCGCTACGAAGACGTGGACGGTGACGGCAACGTCAACGACGACGCCCGCGACTGGCAGGTCTGCGGAAATCCCGCTCCGAAGTTCGTCTTCGGTATGACCAACCGCTTCACCTGGAAGAACTTCGACGCCTCCCTGCTCTTTACCGCGCAGACCGGCGGTTACATCCTCGGCGGTTTCGGCCGTGCCGTGGACCGTCCGCACATGGGTACCCAGCAGAACACCCTGCGCCACTGGCTCTATGAGGCCTGGTGGAGCGAGAGCGAGCCGGGTGCCGGCTGGCTGCCCTACCCGCTCACGACCAAGGAAAGCAACGTGGACTCCCGTTTCATCTACAAGTCCGATTACTTCCGGATCAAGAACCTCACGCTCGGCTACAAGATCCCGTTCAAGAACTTCATCGAGTCCGCGCGCGTCTATCTCTCCATCGAGAACCTCCTGATCCTCGACAGCTACTACCTGGGCTACTCCCCGGAGGCCGCCAACCAGGGCGGATTCACGGGTGTGGACTACGGCGCCTATCCGTCCGCCCGCACCTTCACCCTCGGTGTCAACATCAACTTCTAATCTGACTGCACCATGTTCAAGAATATCAAGCACATCCTGATGATCGTCGGCGCAGCGCTGCTCGCCTTCTCCTGCAAGGATTATCTCAACGAACCGCCGGTGGGGTCGCTTTCCCCGGACGGTTTCTATACCACTCCGGCCCACATCGAATCCGGTGTGCTCGGCGTGTATGCCAAGCTGCGGAACATCGAGAATCCGCAGTATCTTCTCTTCTCCGAGGACCGTTCCGACAACATCTGGGCGGATCCGGATCCGAACGGCGTCCGTTCCTGCTCCGAGGTAGCCTTCCTGCGCATCAACAGCTCGCTGGGCGAACTCGGTTCCCTCTGGGCCAACTGGTACAGCCTGATCTACAACGCCAACACCGTGCTGGCGAACATCGACGCGGTGGAATTCACCGACAGCGCCGTCCAGAACCAGTTCAAGGGTGAACTGCTCTTCCTGCGCGCCCTCGCGCACTTCGAACTGGCCCGCACCTTCGGCAACGTGCCCGTCGTGGACCATATCATGTCCGTGGGCGAATCCAAGGAACTCGCGCAGAGCGACCCCGTCACCGTGATGAAGGCCGCCATCGCCGACCTCACCGAGGCGGAGAATCTCCTGCCCTACCGCGCTTCGATGAAGGATTCCAGCGGCGGCAGCATCGAGAAGAACGGCCGAGCCGACAAGCTCGCCGCCCAGGCCCTGCTCGCCCGCCTGTACATGACCCTCAAGGGCTTCCCCTTCAACGACGCTTCCGCCAAGGCCAACGCCCAGGGCTACCTGACCAAGGTGCTCAGCAACGGCGCCGCCTGCTTCGCCCCGAACATCACCGAATGGAAGAAGCAGTGGGTCACCGACAACGAGACCGCGAACAAGTACCAGATCTTCGCCATCCAGCACCGTCTGGGAACGGGCAACACCATCACCTTCGAGGAAGGTGTCGGCATCGACAACCCGAACGTGGTTCTGGACAGCTACCATTCCGGTTCCGGCATGACCTCCCTCTATCCCGAAGGCACCCTGCGCTATGAGTTCGTCTCCAACGGCGACCTGCGCGGCCTCGGATGGAGCTTCATCGACGGCTACGAGGCCTATGCCTCCACGCCGGCCTATGCCGCCCAGACGACCACCTTCATGTACAATGGCGCGGAGATCGAGTCCATCGAGAACGCCATCAACGTCAAGTTCTGCCCGACCATCCCCAAGCGGGACGAAGTCGGCGTGAGCTTCGACGACTCCGCCATCGGCACGGGCACCGGTTCCCGCAACCAGTGGCCGATCAACTTCCCGATCCTCCGCTATGAGGACATGATGCTCCTCCAGGCCGAGCTTTACGTGGAAGACGGCAAGGTCGCCGACGCCATGGCCCTCGTGAACCGCATCCGCGAGCGTGCCGGCGTGCCCGCCCGCGACAGCGGCGTGTCCGCCGACCAGGCGATGAAGTGGGTCAAGCTGGAGCGCAAGCTCGAGCTCTACCAGGAGGGTGTCCGCTGGTTCGACGAAGTCCGCTACGGCGAATGGAAGGAAGCCACCCTGGCCATGTGGGACCGCTACAAGATCGGCGGATCCTACCGGACCAACATGAACGCCGGCAACATCCAGGACGGCCGTCATTTCCTCCCCATCCCCATCAGCGAAACCAACGCCGCACCCGGCCTGTACAAGCAGAACCCGGGCTGGTAACGGAACATTCAGGGGCTGAGCCCCTTCAACCTGACATGAAAGAGGTCGGCTTACGGAGCCGGCCTCTTTTGTTTTCTCGCAGAATTCATTATCTTTAACGGACCAAAATACCACACCAATGCGTTCCGGAAGAATCCTTTCCCTTCTCCTCCTGGCGTTTCTCGCCTTGCCGTGCGCCGATGCACGCGAAAAGTACAACTTCAATCCCGGTTGGCTGCTGAAGGTCGGCGACGTTCCCGGCGCGCAGAAGCCCGGGTTCAACGACCGTGGCTGGCAGGCCGTCACCCTCCCCCACGCCTTCAACGAGGACGAGGCATTCCGGGTGGACATCCACGACCTCACCGACACGGTGATGTGGTACCGCAAGCATTTCAACCTTCCGAAAGAGACGAAGGGAAAGAAAGTCTTCATCGAGTTCGAAGGCGCCCGGCAGGGCGTGGATGTGTACGTGAACGGCAAGATGGTCGGGCAGCACGAGAACGGCGTGATGGCCTTCGGCTTCGACCTCACCCCCTACGTGAAGCCCGGCGCGAACGTCATCGCCGTGCGCGTGGACAACGACTGGGACTACGCCGAGCGCACCACGGGCGTGAAGTACCAGTGGAGCAACAAGAATTTCAACGCCAATTACGGCGGCCTGCCGAAGAACGTATGGCTGCACGTCACGGACCGCCTCTACCAGACCCTCCCGCTCTACAGCAACCTGGGCACCACCGGCGTGTACGTTTATGCCGCCGACATCCGCGTGGCCGCGGGCAGCGCGCTGCTGCACGCCGAGTCCGAGGTCCGCAACGAGACGGGCCGGCCGCAGACGGCCGTCTATGAGGTCACGCTCATCGACCGGAACGGCAAGCCGCTCAAGACCTTCTCCTCCGCTCCGGAGGAGATCCCGGCGGGCGCCACCGCGACCCTCTGCGCCGAGTCACCCGTGGAAGGGCTGCATTGGTGGAGCTGGGGCTACGGCTACCTCTATGACGTCAAGACCGCCCTGAAGGTGGACGGCACCGTGGTGGACGAGGTTGTCACGCGCACCGGCTTCCGCAAGACCCGCTTCGCCGAAGGCAAGATCTGGATCAACGACCGCGTGCTGCAGGTGAAGGGCTTCGCGCAGCGCACCTCCAACGAATGGCCCGCGCTCGGGATGAGCGTCCCCGCGTGGCTGAGCGACTACTCCAACGCCCTGATGGTGGAGAGCAACGCCAACACCGTGCGCTGGATGCACGTCACGCCCTGGAAGCAGGACGTCGAGAGCTGCGACCGCGTGGGCCTGATGATGTCGATGCAGGCGGGCGACGCCGAGAAGGACTGCAGCGGGCGCCAGTGGGAGCAGCGCAAGGAACTGATGCGCGACGCGATCATCTACAACCGGAACAACCCTTCGATCATCTATTACGAGTGCGGCAACGAGTCCATCAGCCGCGAGCACATGGTCGAGATGCGCGAGATCCGCGACCGGTATGACTTCTACGGCGGCCGGGCCATCGGCAGCCGCGAGATGCTGGACATCCGCGAGGCCGAGTACGGCGGCGAGATGCTCTACATCAACAAGAGCGCCCACTCCCCCATGTGGGCCATGGAGTACTGCCGTGACGAGGCGCTCCGCAAATACTGGGACGACTGGTCCTACCCGGGGCACAAGGAAGGCGAAGGCAACAACATGGTCTGGTCCGCGGCGCAGAACGCCTACGTACCCGGCAGCGCGGCCGCCTACAACCACAACCAGGACCGCTTCGTGGTGGAACACGTGGCGCGCTGGTACGACTATTGGCGGGAGCGCCCGGGCACGGGCACGCGCGTGAGCAGCGGCGGCGTCAAGATCATCTTCTCCGACTCCAACACCCATTTCCGCGGCGTGGAGAACTACCGCCGCAGCGGCAACGTGGACCCGCTCCGCATCCCCAAGGACACCTATTTCGCCCACCAGGTGATGTGGGACGGCTGGGTGGACATCGAGCGGCCGCACATCTACATCGTGGGCCACTGGAACTACGACAACGGCACCGTCAAGCCCGTGTACGTGGTCTCCAACACGGAGAGCGTCAAGCTGTTCCTCAACGGCCGGGAACTCCCCGCCCCGGAACGGCAGTACCACTTCCTGTTCACCTTCAAGGACGTGGCCTTCGCCCCCGGCAAGCTGGAGGCGGTGGGCTACGACGGCGGCCGTGAGGTGACGCGTTACGCCCTGGAGACCGCCGGCGCCCCGGCGGCGATCCGGCTGAGCAAGCTGGAGGACCCCAGCGGCTGGAAGGCCGACGGGGCCGACGTCGCGCTGGTACAGGTCGAAGTCGTGGACGCGCAGGGCAGGCGCTGCCCCCTCGCCAACGATATGATCCGCTATGAACTGGAAGGCCCCGCGGAGTGGCGCGGCGGCCTCGCCCAAGGCCCGGACAACTACATCCTCGCGAAGGACTTCCCGGTGGAATGCGGCGTGAACCGCGCCATCCTGCGCTCCACCACGAAGGCCGGCCGCATCACGCTGAAAGCCAGCGCGGAAGGCCTGCAGGGCGCTTCCGTCAGCTTCGAGACCGTGCCCTTCGAGGTGAAGGGCGGCCTGTCGGAATACATCCCCGGCGAGCACCTCGCCGCCCGGCTGGACCGCGGTGAGACGCCCCGGACGCCCTCGTACATCGACCGTTGCGTGGACGTGGAAATCACGGGGGCTACGGCGGGGGCCAACGCCGACAAGGCTGCTGCCAGCTGGGACGACAACGAACTGAGCGAGTGGACCAACGACGGCAAGCTTTCCACCGGCTGGATCACCTACCGGCTTGGCCGGATGGCCACCGTGGACGAGGTCTGCGTGAAGTTCACCGGCTGGCGGATGCGCTCCTACCCCATCGAGATCTACGCCGGGAAGGAACTCGTCTGGAGCGGCGAGACCGAGCGCTCGCTGGGCTATGTCCACATCCCGGTCAAGCCCGTCACCACGCGTGAGATCACCCTGCGGCTCAAGGGCTCCGCTTCCGAAGAGGACGCCTTCGGCGCCATCAAGGAGGTGGTCGCTCCCGCCGCGGGCGAACTGGGCCTCTTCAAGGCGCAGGGCGCCGGCGAGCCCAGCAACGAACTGCGCATCGTGGAAATCGAATTCAAGGAGAACCTCTTGCAATAGATGAAGCAGGGCACGAAAATCGGCATCGTCTCCGGAGCGCTGGTGCTGCTCCTCGGCGCCGGAATGGCCTGGATCCTCTCCCACGGGGAAGGCTACCCGGAAGGCCTGAGCATCAAGGCGTTCGACTCCTGCTGGACCGTCGAATCCGAGTCGCCCGACTACCGGGTGGAGTTCATCGGCGAAGGCGTGGAGCTCCTCGCCCCCAAGGGCCTGACGATGTGGTACCGCAAGCCCCTCGAGGCCCCCTGCACCATCGAGTACGAGGCCCGCGTGATGCTGGAGCGCGAAGGCGACCGCCTGAGCGACCTCAACTGCTTCTGGATGGCCACGGACCCGGCCGCGGAGGACGTCTTCGCCCGGCTGCCGGAGCGCGGCGGCAAGTTCGCCAACTGCGCCACCCTGCAGCTCTACTACGTCGGCTACGGCGGCAACTACAACAGTACCACCCGTTTCCGCCGCTACAACGGCATGCCCGACCCGCCCCTGCTGCAGGAGTACACCGACCCGGATCACCTGCTGGAGGCGAACCGCTGGTACCGGATCCGGCTCGTCTGCGGGGATGGCCGGGTGCAGTACTGGCGCGACGGCGTACTCCTGTTCGACTACGCCGACCCCGCCCCGCTCACCCGCGGCTGGTTCGGCTTCCGCACCACCCTCTCCCGGACACAGATCAGACATTTTCAATACAAACCAACCAATTAAAATCAGTTAGTCATGAAAAAAACACTGTTTGTCGTTACCCTCCTGCTGGCCGCGATGGCAAGCGCCCACGCGCAGTTCGGCGTCTGGCAGGCCTCCGAGACCCAGAAGGTCAAGGATCCCGGCACCGGGGTCGAGCTCACGGTCCTGACCAAGACGGACCTCAACGACCGCTTCCTCTACCAGACCGACCCGATGTGGACGCCGGACTGCAAGTACCTGCTGTTCCGTTCGTCTTCCCGCGGCGAGGCCGAAGAGCGCACGATGCCCGACGGCAGCACGCGCCGCATCTCCCCGACCGGATTCTACATGATCGAAGTCGCCACCGGCAAGATCATGCAGGTCACCGAGGGCAATGTCGGTTCCGCCTTCCTCGGCAACACCGCCAACACCCTCTACATCAACACGCGCGAGGGCAACGGCCCGGATGCCCAGTGGGTGATGAACGTGATGGACCTGGACAAGCTATTCGCCGATGCGAAGAAGCAGCCGAACAAGGCCCGCAAGATGAACGACTACATCAAGAAGATCGGCACCTTCCCCAACAGCGAGGAGATGGGCCGTCCGGGCGGTTGGTGCATCAACAGCGACGACACCTACGCCTACATCACCGTTTCCCGCAACGTGATGCCCAACGAGGAAGAGCTCGCCATCCAGGAGAAAGTGGCCCAGAAGCCGCGGGAGGACCAGCCCGTCAAGGTGGGCCAGGGCATGAGCGGCCTCCGGAAGATGAACCTCAAGACCGGCGAGGTCTCCTTCATCCGCAACGTCCCGTTCCGCGTCGGCCACATCCAGGCCAGCCGCTTCCGC
>CAMVGM010000038.1 GCA_947167015.1 uncultured Bacteroidales bacterium | reverse complement strand
AGGGTCTTGGCCTCCTCGAGGAGGGCGAGACGCTGGAAGCCCTTGCCGGCGTCCTCGTACTCGCGCAGTTTGGCGAGCGGCTCGAGCAGGGCGCTCAGGACGCACTTCTGCGTGGCGCGGGTGCCGATCACATAGGCGCCGATGCGGTTGATGGCGGCGTCGAAGTAGTCCAGGCCGATGTGGCTGCGGTCCAGCGCATCGGCGCGGACGATCTCCTTGAAGAGGTCGAGGGTCTGGTCGTTCATGATCGTCACGTGGTCGGAGTCCCAGCGGATCGGACGGCTGACGTGGAGCATCAGCTCGGGCACGAAGAGGAGCAGGGAGGCGACCATGTCGGCGACGTTCTCCGTCATCTCATAGTGGCCGGTGTCGAGGGTGTACATCAGCTTGCGGGTGGCGCAGTAGCCGGCGACGAAGTCGTGGGAACCCACGGTGTAGCTCTCCAGACCGATGCCGAACAGCTTGGCCTCGAGGCAGGTCTTCATGCCGGGGAGGTCCTCCTTGAGGATCTCGTCGAGGGCGGCGGCGAAGATCTCGCGGTAGCGCTTGCGCTCCACGGTCTGGTCCTTGCTTCCGTCGTGGACCCAGATGTTCATGATACAGGGGTCGCCCTGGGCCTTGCCCATCGCGTCGGCGATGCGGCGGCAGCGCTTGGTGTGCTCGATCCAGAACTCGCGGATGGCGGGATCGGGGTTGGCGAGGGACAGGTCACCGCTCTTCGGGTGGCCGAAGGAAGTGGAGTTGAAGTCGAGCTTCATGTTGTTCTCCTTCGCCCACTGGATCCAGCTCTCGAAGTGCTTGACTTCCACCTGGTCGCGGTCCACGAACTTGCCGCCGAAGTCGCCGTAGATCTCGTG
This sequence comes from uncultured Bacteroidales bacterium, assembly GCA_947167015.1. Classification (GTDB taxonomy): domain Bacteria; phylum Bacteroidota; class Bacteroidia; order Bacteroidales; family UBA932; genus Cryptobacteroides. The sequence goes on along the minus strand of CAMVGM010000038.1, from coordinate 21,090 downwards.
GAGGTTGAGGCGGTGGTTGCCGGCGAGGAGGCTCTTCGCGAACTTGACGTCGGCGCGGACCTCTTCGATGTTGCGGGCGCGGCCCGGGTAGTTGCCGGTGGTCTGGATGCCGCCGGACAGGCCTGCGGCGCTCTCGAAGCCGATCACGTCATCCGTCTGCCAGCAATGCAGGGAGATGGGGGTTTTCTCGAGCTGTTCGATGGCCTTGTCGGTGTCGACGCCGATGGCGGCATAGCGCTCCTTGGCGATCTCGTAGGCCTGGAGGATTTTGTTCTCTTTCATCTTTTTGTAATGGTTTTATTTTGTGGGATTATAGACTTTGAGTTCGACGGAGTTGGCGACGATCTTGCGCATCTCGGGCAGGTTGCCCACCAGGCCCTGCGCCTTGATCTGGAGCAGGACGTTGCCGAGGGCGGTGCCTTCGGTCGGGCCGCAGATGACCGGCATCTGGAGCTCGTCGGCGGTGAACTGCATCAGGTACTTGTTGAGCGAACCGCCGCCGATGACGTGCAGGCACTTGATCGGGGTCGGCGAGAGGCTGCGCAGGATGTCGATGATGGCGGTGTAGCGGTGCGCCAGGGACTTGTAGATGCAGCGGATGTACTCGGCCGGGGTGCGCGGCGCGATCTGGCCGGTGCGCTCGCAGTATTCGTCGATGGCCTTGCACATCGAGACGGGATGCGCGAAAGCCGGGTCGTCCGGGTTGATGATGGAGCCGAAGCGGGTGGTCTCGCAGAGGGCGGTCAGCGGGCCGATCTCCTTGGGGACGTCCTTGAATTCGGGACGGCACTGTTCGAAGATCCACAGGCCGCAGATGTTCTTGAGGAAGCGGGTGGTGCCGTCGATGCCGCCTTCGTTGGTGAAGTTCTGGCGGTAGCTCTCGTCGTTGATGATCGGGTTGGGGGACTCGATGCCCATCAGGGACCAGGTGCCGCAGCTCAGGTAGGCGTATTCCGCATCCTTGGCGGGCACGGCGGCCACGGCGGAGGCGGTGTCGTGCGCGGCGATCGCGACGACCTTGACGTCCGCGCTCATGCCGGTGGCGTCGCGGACCTGGTCGGTCAGGGGACCGATCACGGTGCCGGGCTGGGTCATCGGGCCGAACTGCTCGCGCTTCAGGCCGATGCTCATCAGCAGGTCCTTGTCGAGGTCGCCCGTGACGGGGTTCAGCAGTTGGGAGGTGGAGGCCACGGTGTATTCGCAGATGGCCTTGCCGGTCAGCATGTAGATGAGGGCGTCGGGGATGAAGAGGATCTTGTCGGCGTTCTCCAGGGCGGTGCAGCCGTTGTGGCGCAGGGTGTCCAGCTGGAAGATGGAGTTGAACTCCATGAACTGGATGCCGGTCTTGTCATAGACCTCGCGCTTGTCGTGCATCTTCATGTAGCGCTCGATGGCCCCGTCGGTGTGGGAGTCGCGGTAACAGTAGGGGAGGCTCAGCAACTGGCCGTCCTTGCCGAAGAAGGCGAAGTCGCAGCCCCAGGTGTCGATGCCGATGGTCTCGATCGGAATCTGCTCCTCCACGGTCTTGCGGAGGGCGGCGAGGATTTCATTGTACAGGGCGGGAAGGTCCCAGAAGAGATGTCCCCCGATCGGGATCATCGGATTCTTGAAACGGGTGAGTTCGCGCATCTCGACCTTCTGTCCGTCATAGGTGGCGACGATGGTGCGTCCGCTGGTGGCGCCGAGGTCGACTGCGAGGTAGTTTCTGGTGGGCATGATGGTTACGGTATTAAAAGTGGTATTCACAAATATAGTCAAATTTCTTTATATTTGCGGATATGAAAAGAAAAATCTTCCCGGCAGCCGTTGCTGCCCTCCTGTTGGTATCCGGCCTGTGCGCTTCCGGCCAGACGGCGGTCAGCCTGTTCTGGCGCGCGGACAGCCTGCAGGTCAACGAGATCGTCTCGGAGCAGGCGGTCCAGTACAATTTCGTCGGGCATCACGGCGCGGCAGTGGAGAACTCCCGCTGTGCCCTGCGCATCTATTTCAACGACAGCGGCGCGATCGACGTCTATTCCAAGAGCGGAAAGCAGATGGAACTGCTCAAGTACCACTGGTATCCGACGGCGGAGCAGATGGCTTCCGAAGGCGCCGGCTGTGACGAGTACCTGGTCGGCAAGACCGTCGGCCTGGGCGGCATCGCCCTCTGGGACGGGGAAAAGGAAGTCAAGCTCGTCGCCACCCGCGGCCGTACGGCCCGCGTGGGGAAGATCCGGGGCGGCTCCTATGCCGAGATGATCGCCTACGGGGTGATGTACCGGGGCGAGCCCGTGGACATCTCCATCCGCGTGGAAATGAAGGACAACAGCCGCGTGGCGCGGGTGATCGCCACGGAACTCGGCGGCCGCAAGGTGCAGTTCCTGACCGGCGTGAACTTCCACCCCGGCGAGACGGTCGAGTTCGGCCGGAAGTACATCTCCGTCTGGGGTGTGCACCCGGCGGACGTGTCGCAGAATCCCTGCGAGCTGGGCGGCGGCATGTGGTTCCGTCCGGGACGTTTCCTTTCTCCCGAGAAGACGCAGGACATGGTGCGCATCATATCCAAGCCGGCTTCCCGGATCAAGACGCAGGTCGTCGCCGCGTCGGTCAAGGAAGCCGAACTGAATACGGCGGAGAAGTTCGCCGCCTATATGCGGAAATAGTTTCCGGGAGCTTACCGGACGATCAGGACCGCTCCGTCATCTTTCGGGATGGCGAGCGGTTTTTTCGTCGCCGCACCGGCCTGCAGGCCGTCCTTGCCGGTGAAGAGGACACGGGCGGTCCCGCCCAGGCGGGCCTCCACGGCGCGCACGTCCAGCGTGAGCGGCGTCCCGTCGGCATTGAGCGCGGCCACGTACCAGGTCAGGCCGTGCCGGCGGGCCAGCACGACGTATTTCCCCGGGAAGCCGTCCAGCAGGCGCGTCTCGTCCCAGGTGGTCGGGACCTCCCGCAGGAAGTCCATGGCCGCCGCCGGGGCGTCCGTGAGGTTGTTCGGCGTGATGGCGAAGTTCTGGATGGGGTTCTGGTAGAGGACGGCGATGGCCAGTTCCGCGGCGTCGGTGGTCCGGCGTATGGTGCCGAAGACGCGGCCGGAGGGGGTCGGGGCGCCGTTCGCGCGGTTGAGGCGCTTGTTCAGGAAGACGCCGCCAAACTCCATGGAACCCACCGTGTTGCGGATGAAGGGGTGCAGGCAGGCGCTCTGGGCCTCCAGGTCGCAGTGGTTCTGGCCGAAGACCATGTTCTCGGAGGCGAGCACCGCTTCGCTGCCGACGTAGTTGGGATACATCCGCTCCCAGCCGCGCGGGAGGGTGGCGCCGTGGAAGATGCACATCAGGCCGTGGTCGTCGGCGTCGCTGAGGATGTGCTCGTAGAGGCGGATGGTCTCCTGCTTGTCACCCCCGAAGAAGTCCACCTTGATGCCCTTGACGCCGATGCTCTCCATCCAGCGCATCTCGGGCTTGCGCCGCAGCGGGTCGCACATGATGTCCACCGGGCTCTGCACGATGTCGTTCCACCAGCCGCTCGAGGAATACCACAGGAAGACCTCCACGCCCTTGCTGCGGGCGTAGCGGACCAGTTCCTCCATGCCGGCGTGACCGAACTCCTGGTCCCAGCCGGCGTCGATGAGGATGTAGGGAAAGCCCATCTCGGCCGCCAGGTCGATGTAGGCCACCTGGTCGTCGTGGTTCATGCTGGCATCCTGCCAGACGATCCAGCTCCAGGTGCTCTTTCCGTAGCGGTAGGAACGGGTGGCCTCATAACGCGGTTCCACCACGTCGAAGGCGATGGTGGTCTCGGCGATCGGGGCGAGGTCCTTCCCGACGGTCAGGGTACGCCAGGGCGTGGCCCCGGGCAGGGCGAACGCGGGCTCCACGGTGCCGTTGCCGTTGTTCTCCTCCGGCATCGGGAAGGCGATGGAGTAGCCCTCGGCGGCGTCCCAGTCGCTCAGGTGCGAACCGCAGTAGCGGCTGTCCACCCCGGTCTCGCTGACCAGCACCCAGCCGTCCTCCCCGACGCGGAAGAGGCAGGGGAAGGTGTAGCCGTGGCCGTATTGGGAACGGACGTCCATCGGGGCGTCCAGGGTATAGAACTCCTCATAACTAGGCTTGCTGCGCTTCCAGCCGATCATTGCGTGGCTCTGCGGGGTCAGCCAGGTCCGCGTCCCCTCCGGGAAGCGGAAGGAACTCGTTTCGCGCAGCACCCGGACGCTGCCGGTTTCGGTGTCGCGCGGGATGAGGTAGCGGTAGGCGGCGTCGTTCGCGGTCAGGTGCCATTCGATGTCCAAGGGCCGTCCGGCGGGGTTCTGGCAGTGCAGTACGGCGCGCACCGCGGCGTGGTCGATGCGGGAGGCCTTGATGCGGTCGAGCGAGTAACTGTCCCGGACGTCTTCGGTATCGACGGAGAGCACGCTGAGCCGGGTGTAATCGACCTCGTTGGTTTCCAGGCCGAGCCGGGAAGGCTCGAGCAAGACCTTCCCGTCATAGGCGATGCTGTAGCGGAGCTGGTCCGCGGAGTCGTCGATGCGGACCTCGAGACGCGCGTCGGGACCGGTCAGGACAGGCGCAAGCGCGAGAAGCAAAGTCAAGATATTCATAAGGTATAACGGTTTTCAAGCGAATTTAGTTAAATTTGCCGATAAGAGAAAGAAAAAGTCGGATTCTTAACGGAACAGGGATGAAAAAGAAAAGACTCACCGCCTTGCTGGCCGTGCTCCTGACGGCGCTGCCGTTGCTGGCCGTGCTCAACGAGCGGAACCTCGCCTCCACCCTGCACGCCTTGCGCGGGCAGCTGGAACAGGAATACGAGGAGATATTCACCTCACAGGGCCGCCTTGCCGAACGTCACGGGCTCCAGCACGACCAGATGGTCTCCATCGTGAAGAAGTGCAACGAACTGGCGCTGATGCTCTATTCTCAGAAGCAGGAGTACACCTTCGACCTGACCTATGCCCTGGAATCCGTGACCGAGGAATATGATGATTTCAACCGCAACCGCATGCCCTTCGACCAGATCGTGGGACAGCTGGACATCGAGATCGACCGCTATTCCCGCCTGATCGAGTCCCTGCGGCGCCTGCCGCCGCAACTGCAGGAGATCGAGGACCTGCCGGACAGCCTGCGCTACCACAACGACAGCCTCCAGCTCAGCATCAATGAGCTGGAGCGGCAGCTGGGCCTCTCGCCCGAGGACGCGGAGGCGCTGATAGACGACGCCTTTGCGCTGGACGAGGATGCCCAGCTGGAGCGCGATTCCTGCATTTTCTTCGCCACCACCCTCCTGAAGATGTATTCCGCCAACAAGGATTATATCATCGAGGACAGCCTGCACTACAAGAATGTCTATCTCCGGCTCAAGGAGTCTTATGACTATGCCCAGAACCGCTACAAGATCCTGCAGAACCAGATTTTCTTCGAGGGGCAGACCGCTTACGGAAGCATCCTGAAGGATTTCGGCCGGCAGTGGAAGCAGGCCGTTGCGGGCATGAAGGACCGCTATGTCGTTACCCGTCACGTACACGAAGAAGGAGAAGAGCATATGGAGGACAGCCAGTGGGGCGGCCGCGTCTTCATCTCCTTCATCATTCTTTTCATCCTGGTGCTCCTGGTCGGCGTGGCCCTCGCTGCGGGCATCCTCGCCCTGCTGCCCCGCATTTTCAAGAATTTGCGGACGGTCGGATATAAGCAGCGCAGGCTGACGCTCTCCCTGCTGCTGGGCATCGTGTTCTTCGCTTCGTTGATGATGCTCAATCCGGGCGGCAGCTATGTCGCCCGCGCTTCCACGTCGGTGGTGCTCATCTATTCCTGGCTGGTGGCCGCCATCCTGCTGTCGCTTCTGCTCCGGCTGGAACCCATCCAGCTCGGCCGCGGCCTGCGGATGTACCTGCCGATGATGGGTCTGGCGCTGCTGGCCTTCGGCTTCCGGATGGTGTTCATGCCCAACCTGATGATGAACATCCTCTTCCCGCCGGTCCTGCTGCTCTTCCTGGTTTGGCAGCTGCTGGTCTGCCTGCGGGTGGGACCCGGCATGCCGCCGAGCGACCGGGTGATCGGATGGGTCTCTTTCACCGTGATCGCGGCGACGCTCCTGACCGCCTGCCTGGGTTACATCTTCATGGCCCTCCTGCTGCTTCTGTGGTGGTTCTTCCAGCTGGCCTGCATCGAGACCCTGGTGGCCGTCTACTACCAACTGAATTATTACAAGGAGCACCGGATGGCGCAGCGGATCGAGCAGTACCGCAAGTCGGTCAATTACGTGACGGGTCCCGAGCGCGAGAAGCTCCTGCTCCCGGCTACCTGGTTCTATGACCTGGTGCGGAAGACGCTCATCCCCGTGTTCGCGCTGATGTCCGTCCCGTTCTGCCTGAAGATGGCGCTGAACGTCTTCGACTTCTCCGATCTTTATCAGCACATATTCACCACGCCCTTCGTCAACCTGGTCCAGCCGGATGGCACGGAAGTGCTCAAGATTTCTTTCTACCGCATCGTGATGGTGCTGAGCCTGTACTTCATCTTCCACTACATCAGCTATGCGGCCCGGTCCCTGTACCTGGAACTCAGCTACAAGGCCTTCCTGCGCAAGAACGGACGCCGTGTCGTGCGCAGCAACGAGATCAACCTCTCGCTGGGCAACAGCCTCGTCAGCGTGATCGTTTGGTTCATCTATGTCGTGATCGTAGTGGTGATGCTCCGGATCCCGACCGGCTCGCTCTCGCTGGTGGCCGGCGGTCTGTCGGCCGGTATCGGTCTCGCCATGAAGGACGTGCTGAACAACTTCATCTATGGTATCCAGCTGATGTCCGGACGCCTGCGGGTGGGGGACTGGATCGAGTGCGACGGCGTGCGCGGCCGCGTGACGTCCATCAACTACCAGAGTACGCAGATCGAGACGCTGAACGGCTCCACGATGTCGTTCCTCAACGCGACGCTCTTCGCGAAGAACTTCACGAACCTGACGCGCGGGAGTTCCTACGAATTCCTCAAGATCGCAGTGGGCATCCCTTACGGGACCGACGTGCAGCGGGTCCGGGAGATCCTCGAGGAGGAGATGCAGGTCCTGCGGACCAAGGACGCCTACGGCCGCGACGTGGTGGATCCGAAGAAGGGTATCTACGTGGTGTTCAACGAGTTCGGGGACAGTTCCGTGGAGATCGCGGTGAAGCAGTTCGTGCTCGTTCCCGAACGGATCGGCTATATCGACCGCGCCAAGGAGGTCATCTACAACGCCCTGGGCAAGAACGGCATCCAGATCCCGTTCCCGCAGCGGGACATCCACGTCATCCAGGACTGATACCGGAACAATACGATCAAACCATATTCCCATGTTGAAACGATTCTTCCTGATCCTGTTTTCCGCGCTCTGCCTCGCGGCCGCCGCTTCCGCGCAGCCGCTCCTGCCCAGCCAGTGGGACGGCAAGCGCGTCGCCTTCCTGGGCGATTCGATCACCGACGCCCGGCAGATCGGCACCACCAACGACGTCTACTGGCACATGCTGGAAGGCATCCTGGGCATCCGGCCCTATGTCTATGGCATCAGCGGGCACCGTATGAACCAGATCATCGGCCAGGGCGAGCGCCTGGAGCGCGAGCATGGCCAGGATGTCGATGCCATCATCGTGTTCATCGGCACCAACGACTACAACGGCGGCATCCCGCTGGGCGAGTGGTATACCTACTCCTATGAGCAGACCGTCGCCGCCAACCGGCAGACGGGACGGACGGAGGTTTTCCGCAAGCACCGCGAACTCGTCTATGACGATGTCACCTTCCGCGGCCGCGCCAATACGACGCTCCGCTGGCTCAAGACGCATTACCCGGACAAGCAGATCATCTTCCTGACCCCGATCCACCGCGCCTACGCCATGTTCAGCGCGGACAACATCCAGCCGCCCGAGTCTTTCGCCAATGCCTGCGGCCTTTTCATCGAAGACTACATCCAGGCCGTCCGGGAGCTGGCCGACGTGTGGGCCGTACCCGTCATCGACCTGGCCAGCATCAGCGGCCTGTATCCCATGCTGGACGAGCATGCGAAGTATTTCCGCAATGCGGATACGGACCGTCTGCACCCCAACACCGAAGGGCATTGGCGCATGGCCTGGGCGATCGCCTACCAGCTGCTGGGCTATCCGGCAGATTTCCCGCAACACTGAAACCAACCAATTACCATCCGATATGAAACGTATTCTGAGCGTTATCCTCCTGGGGGCCGTCTGCCTGGGCCTTCAGGCCAAAGTTTACAACGTGCGGGATTTCGGGGCGGCCGGTGACGGCGCGCACATCGACTCTCCCGCCATCAACGCCGCCATCGATGCGGCGGCAGCGAAGGGCGGCGGCGTGATCTGGTTCCCCGCCGGGGTGTACAGCAGCTACTCCATCCGCCTGAAGGACAACATCACCCTGCGTCTGGACGAGGGCGCCGTCATCAAGGCGGCCAAGCCCACGGCGGAACAGGGCTATGACGTGGCGGAGCCCAATGAATGGGACATGTATCAGGACTTCGGGCACAGCCACTGGAAGAACTCGCTGATCTGGGGCATCGGCCTGAAGAACCTCAAGTTCGAAGGCAAGGGCCTGATTGACGGCACGGACGCCCTCTCGCGCGGCCTGGGCCGCCAGGGACCCATCGCCGAGGCCAACAAGGCCATCGCCCTCAAGGAATGCAAGAACGTGACCATCAAGGGGATCAGCCTGCTCAACAGCGGCCACTTCTCCCTGCTGCTCACGGGCGTGGACAACTTGGTGATCGACCACGTGCTGTGCGACACCAACCGCGACGCCTTCGACATCGACTGCTGCGCCAATGTCAGGATCACCAACTGTACCGTGAATTCGCTCAACGACGACGGCATCGTGCTCAAGTGCTCCTACGGTCTGGGCCGTCCCAAGGCCACCGAGAACGTCCTGATCAAGAACTGCAAGGTGTCCGGCTATGATCCCGGCACCGTGTACGCAGGCACCTACGGCACCACCATCACCGCGGCGCCGGACCGCGACGGCCCTACCGGCCGCGTGAAACTCGGCACCGAGAGCAACGGCGGTTTCCGCAACATCCGCGTGGAGAACGTCACCTTCACCCGCTGCCGCGGACTGGCGCTCGAGACGGTGGACGGCGCCCCGATGGAGAACATCAAGGTGAAGCACATCCGGATGGACGACATCTGGAACTCTCCGATCTACATCCGCATCGGGGAGCGCATGCGCGGGCCGAAGGAACTGCCCGCCTCCGTCGCCCGCAACATCGAGATCTCCGACGTGGTCGTAAACAACTGCGACACCCGCTATGCCCTCCTGATCGTCGGGCTGCCCGGGAACCCGGTGGAGAACGTGACGCTCAAGGACATCCACATCCGCTACAAGGGCGGCCTTACGAAGGAGGACGTCCGCCTCCAGCGGGGCGCGAACGCCTTCTTCTTCGGACGCAACAGCGGCTATCCCGAGCCCTCCGCGCACGGGATCCAGCCCGCCTGGGGCCTGTCCATGCAGCACGCCCGGAACATCCGTTTCCAGAACGTGACGATGGAACTGATGGCTCCGGACGAGCGCGAGAAGATCTTCCTCGACGACGTGGAAGGGTTTACCTGGGAATAGGCGGTTCCTCCCGCCCTCAGTCCTTCAGGTTCTTGACGAAGGCTGAGGGCGAGATGTTGAACTGCTTCTGGAAACTGGTCGCGAAATAGGAAGGGGAGGAGAAGCCCACCATGTAGGCCACCTCGTTGATCCGGTATTTCTGCGAAGACAGCATCTCTGCCGCCTGCTTCAGGCGGCAGAGCCGTATGTACTCGTTGATGTTGAGGCCGGTGTTGGCCTTCACCTTGCGGTACAGGGTGGACTTGCTGGTGCCGATCAGGCCGGTGAGGGTCTCGATGCTGAGGTCCTGCTCGGCCATGTGCTTCATTACGATGCCGTGGAGCTTGTCCATGAACTCCTCGTCTATCTTACTGCTGTTCACGCTGTTGAAGTGCGTGAGCGGGGAGTTGGTGAACTGTTTGTAGGAAATCTCCCGGTTCTTGAAGAGGTTGGAGATGTTGGCGCGCAGCAGCTCGATCGGGAAGGGCTTCTCGATATAGCCGTCCGCGCCGACTTCCAGCGTCTGCAGGCGGGTCTCCACGCCGACCGCGGCGGTCAGCAGCAGGACCGGCAGGTGGCTGTACTCCATGTTGGTCTTGACGTAGTTGCAGAGCTGGCAGCCGTCCATCACGGGCATCATGATGTCGCTGACTACCAGGTCGATGCGCTCCTCCTTGAGCTTCTCCACGGCGTCCTGTCCGTTGACGGCGGTGATGACGTTGTATTCGTCCGAGAGTTCGTCGGCGAGGTATTCGCGCATCTCGGCGGAGTCCTCCACGAGGAGCAGGGTGTGGCGGCTGCTGTCGTAATCCTGCACGTTGTCGCTTTCCCGGACCGGTTCCGCTTCGGGCTGCTCGTCCAGGCGGATGCGCTCGGGCTGCTCGACCGGAAGTTCCAGCACGAAGCAGTTCCGGTCGCGCACCTCGGTGTCGAGGTAGAGCTCTCCGTTGTGCAGCTTGGCCAGGGTGCGGGCGAACGGCAGGCCCAGGCCGGTGCCTTTCCCCTTGCGGTCGCCTACCTGGTAGAAGATCTCGAAGATCTTTTCCGCGTCGCGGGCGGGAATCATCGCGCCGTTGCTGCTGACGCGCAGGATGGCGGTCTTGCCGTCTTCCGAGCGCCGGAGGCTGAGGCCGATCTTTCCCTGGCAGTATTTGACGGCGTTGGAGAGGAGGTTGCTGACGATCTTCTCCACGGAATCACGGACGCACATCACCTCGAACGGACCGTCCGGGATGTCTTCCGTCAGGACGATGTTCTGTTCGCGGGCCATCTGCTCGAAATAATGGCAGGACTTGCGGACGATGGCGCTCAGGTCCTCCTTGAGGAAGACCGGCTGGATCTCGTTCTTCTCCATCTTGCGCAGGTCGAGCAGCTGATTGGTCAGCGAGAGCAGGCGGTCCGTGTTGGCCTGGATGGTCAGCATGTCCTTCTCCGCGGCGGGCGTGTATTCCTTCGCGGCGATCAGCTTGTCCAACGGCATCTTGATGAGCGTCAGCGGGGTACGAATCTCGTGGGTGATGTTGGTGAAGAAGTTGATCTTGGCGTCGTACAGTTCTTTCTCCTTCTGGTGCTCCACCTTGGAGAGGTGGCGGGCGCGGTCCCGGCGGCGTTTCCGCTCCAGTTCGCGGATGAACAGGGCGACCATCCCGGCCAGCAGGACCATATAGACGATCCGTGCGGCCCGGCTCCACAGGGCGGGCGCCAGGATGTCGAATTCGAGACTCTGCCGGGCATTGCTTGAATCGGTGCCGACGATGCCCACGTCAAAGCGGTAGCGGCCGGGACGCAGACCGGAGAAATTGACGACGTTGTCGGCGAGCGTGCCGTTGAGGATTTCCCGCCGGTCACGGGTCAGGGTGTAGTGGTAGGCGACCTGGCGGAGGATGGAATAGTTGGGCGATGCGAAACTGATGGAGAGCAGGGAGGCGTCCTTGGCCTTGATGCGGAGCCGTTCCGTCTTAAGCGTAGAGCGGTCCGGTTCATGGAGCTGGATGGTCCTGTCCGGGTTGCTCGCCTCGATGCTCGTGATATAGAGCGGATAATTGCGGGTTATTTTCTTGAGTTTGGCGGGGGAGACGGTGACCATGCCCTGGGTGTTGCCCAGGTAGAACTGGCCGCTGCGCGTGGCCAGTGCAGCGCCGTAGGAGAACTGGCTGCCGAGGATCTGCTGCCGGTCAAAGATGAAATCCAGCACTTCGAGCGTCTGGCCGTCGATGCGGGATACGCCGCGGGTGGTGGATACCCAGAGGGTACCTTCCTCATCTTCGAGGACGGCGCAGGTTACGTTGGATACGAGTCCGTTGACGCGCTGGATGCTCTTGAGCTGCAGGTTGGACAGGTTCGGCTCCGGATCGGTGTAGCAGACGCCGCCGCCTTCCGTGGTGATCCAGATGCGCCGGTGGCTGTCTTCGTAAAAGGACGTGATGCGGTCGGCTGTCAGCCCGCGTTCGCGCATGCCCTGGGACAGGCGCGTCAGGATATTCCCGCCGCTGTCCAGGCAGAGCAGGCCGTTGCCATAGGTGCCTACCCACAGAATGCCGCGGCTGTCCTGGAAGAGGCTGTGTACGAAGTTGGTGATGGCCGGTTCGGCGGATACGAAGCGGTCTTCTTCGGGATCAAAGACGTACAGGCCGCCGAGGGAGCCGGAGTAAAGCCGGCCGTCGTCGGTGAGCAGGCCGCATCCGCTGGAACTCGGGACGTCATAATGCTTGATGGTCCGGTGGTGGATGCGGTCGTATTTATAGACGCCGCGGCCGAAGGTGTGGATCCAGATCACGTCCCCGTCGATGTTCAGGCACTGCATGTTCAGGTCCGTCTCCACGGAGAACGCCTGACCCGACTGATGGTCCGGCGCCAGGCAGTTCAGCCCGCCGTCTTCCGTGCAGAACCAGATGTTCCCGTCTCCGTCCGAGGCGATGGAACGGACGATCGTACCCTTGATGGAGCGTTCGGTGGGGTTCTTGTAGAAGACGCTGAATTCCCCCTGCCTGTCCTGCCACATGTCCACGCCGGTATAATAGGTGCCGATCCAGACGTTGCCGTTCTTGTCCTTGTCCAGGCTGGTGATATAGTTGGCGGACAGGGAGTGCGGGTCCCGGTCATCGTGCAGGATTTCGGAGACCGTACCGTCGGGCTGGCGGACAAACAGTCCGGAATTGGTGCCGATCCAGTATTCGCCGGGCCGGCGCTCCAGGATCTTGCGTATCTCCAGTCCGTTCGCCGAGAAGATCTTCGTGCCCGACATGTTGATCGTCTCGATCAGCAGGACGTTCCCGTCCGCGGTCGCGGCGAGCAGTTTTCCGTCGTCGGCGGTCCGGATGTCCGTCAGCCGGTGGGGGAAGGCCACCTGGCTGAAACTGTCCGTCCGTTTGTCGTAATTGTGCAGCGTCCCGTCGTTGAGGATGACCCAGACGGCGTCGTAGGAATCGACGGCAACCCGGGAGGGGGCGCTCCGTTCAAAGGCATATTCCTGTATCTCTCCCGTCTCCTTGACATAGCGGTATGCCTTGTCGCCGGCGAACCAGACGCTGCCCTTGCGGTCGGTGGACAGGTCGAAGACGAGCGACTGTCCGAGCCGTCCCACGGCGTGCGTCCTACCGGTAAAGGGGTCGTAATAACCTACGCCTTCGGAGGTGCTGAACCAGAGCATGCCGTCCTCGTCCTCTTCCAGGTCCATGCTGGCCAGATAGGTCATGCCGGTGCCGAGATAGCCGCCGGGACTGCGGAAGTCGTAGCCGTCGAAACGGCTCAAACCGTCGCGGGTGCCGATCCAGACGAAGCCGAACCGGTCCTGGTAGGAACAGTGGATGGTGTTGGACGGGAGCCCGTCGTAGGTGGTGTAGTGTTCGAAATAATAATATGGAGCCGCCTGCAGTGCCTGGCAAAGCAACACCGCAAGGAGCGTTGACAGGGTGGAAAGCCTTTTCATCAATCGTTTTTCGTTTCGGGACGCAAGGTAGTGAAAAATCCTATAATAATTGATTCATTCCGTTTTGATTTCATTGCAAACGGGGGCGCTGCGCCGAAGCGCCGTCTATTGTGGTTCAGAATTGATGGTTATTGGTCCTCTTTTGATATTTGTTTTCATTTGAATAAAATACTTTTGTATCGCAGAACGAACTGCAAAGTTGGTTTTCGTAAATGAAAAAGACGGTCGGGGCGAACACCCGTGAGCCCTGCCGGTTGAAAATAATACCGGGTGGTAGATTTTGGTTAATTGTATTGTGGGAAACGGGTTCCGCGTGAGCGTAACCCGTTTTTGTTTTCCCCCGCAGCCACTGAAACGAAGTTATAACCAATTAGTATCCAAGTATATGAATAAATCGATCCTCTTGACTGTCACGGCCGCACTGCTGCTCGGTACGGTCTCTTATGCCCAGATCCTCCCGGGCGAGCAGGCTCCGCCCGCCGCCCCCGGCCAGCGTAATTTCGGCGGCACCCACACCACCGATACCACGGGCCGCGCCGCCATGATGCGCGCCCGCATGGCCGAGATGAACCGCATCCGCACGGTTCCGTTCGAAGAACTTTCGATGAGCGATCCCTACATCCTTGCCGACGAAGCCACGAAGACCTACTACCTGACTTCCTCCGGCGGCCGGATGTACAAGAGCACCGACCTGAAGACCTGGACCGGCCCTTACAACGTGATCGATATCAAGGGATTGTGGCTGGAGCGTGCGGGCTTCGCCGCCGCGGCCGAGATCCACAAGATCGGTGACTATTACTACTATGCCGGCACCTGGAGCGACCACAGCGACCTCATCCAGCAGGTTCCGCGCCGCTACAACGTGCCCCACAACCAGACCTACCTGCTCCGTTCGGACAAGCCGGACGGCCCCTTCACCTCCTTTGCGATCACGCCCGGCTACGATTATCAGCCGCGCGACTGGGACTGCATCGACGGCACCCTGTACGAAGAGAACGGCAAGATCTACATGATCTTCGTCCACGAATGGACGCAACTGATCGACGGCACGATGGACTACATCGAGCTGGCCCCCGACCTCTCCTACACCGTTTCCCCGCGTCCGGTCACGATGTTCCGCGCCAGCGAACTGCCCTGCTGCGGCGAGATGAACAGCCTGGGCGAGGCCACCTTCGGGCTGAAGATGCCCGGCTGGGTGACCGACGGTCCGCAGATGTTCCGCACGCAGACGGGCCGCCTGGGCATGCTCTGGTCCACCTGGGGCAAGGAGCGTTACCTCCAGGCAGTGTGTTACTCACAGTCCGGCACCATCGCCGGCCCGTGGGTGCAGGAGCCCGAGCCGTTCCTGGCGAACAACTCCGGCCACGGCATGCTGTTCCGCACCTTCGAGGGCAAGCTGCTCTACGTGGTGCACCACGTGGAAGGCAACGGCCCGCGCAAGCCGCAGTTCTGGGAGGTCGATGACAGTGGCGACAAGTTGGTCCTGCTGAAGCGCTGGTATCCGTAATTTACCTAAAATAATATGAAGAAAGCATTGATCATTCCGCTCCTGCTCCTGGGCGCCGCCGCGTCGGGACAGGGGCTCCGTCTCAACGAATTCGAGGTCTTCGAGGAGACGGGCGTGAGCGTCCTCGTGTACAGCAACCAGTACAACGGGATGTTCTGCGACGAGAAGACGGCGGGCGTCGAGCTGATCCAGCACGGCGAGCGCATCGCCACGGGCGGCGGCGTCCGCCTGATGGACACCCCCGAGCAGTGGGACATTTATCCCGACATCCTCAAACGGGAGCTCGACCTTGCGAAGCAGTCCATCGACATGACCTTCGAGTATCCCGACTTTGCCTTCCGGCCCCGCATCGTCGTGACCGCGAAAGGGAGCGGCTTCACGATGAGCGTCTGGCTGGACGAGCCGCTTCCGCAGCGCCTGGCCGGCAAGGCCGGGCTCAATTTCGAGTTCTTCCCCGCCAGCTATGTCGGCAAGACCGTGTTCGTGGACGGAAAATCGCAGATCCTGCCGAACTATCCGGCCGGCGACACGCAGATGCGTCCGGTCAGCGAGAAGATCCCGCAGTTCTTCGGCCTTTCGACCTTCGACGACCGCGGACGCGGGGAGTTCATCGACCCGGAACCCTTCGCCCGGGGACACCGTTTCGTGCTGGCCCCGGAGGACGACGACCTTCGCGTAGCCGTCAGTTCCGACTCGGAGATCAATCTCTTCGACGGCCGGAACCTGGCGCAGAACGGCACCTTCGTCCTGCGGACGCTGCTGCCTGCGGGCAAGACCGGCAAGGTGGTGGAGTGGACCGTACAGCCCGCGTATGATCCGAACTGGATCCGCAAGCCGAACATCGGCTTCTCCCAGATCGGATACGCCCCGGCCCAGAAGAAGGTGTCCGTGCTCGAACTCGACCGCCGCGACCCGCTGGCGCCTACCGCACGCATCTTTCGCATCGCCGAGGACGGCTCCCGCCGGCTGGCCAAGGAGGCCCGCGTGCAGGAGTGGGGCGTGTTCAACAACCGCTACAATTACGCCACCGTGGATTTCTCCGACGTGCGCGAGCCCGGCCTCTACTGCATCGAATACAAGGGGACGAGGACCAATCCCTTCCCGATCGACAAGGATGTGTATGCCGGCACCTGGTATCCTACGATGGACGTGTGGCTGCCGGTCCAGATGGACCATATGGAAGTCAACGAGGGCTACCGCATCTGGCACGGCCGTTCCCACATGGACGACGCCCTGCAGGCGCCTCCGGGCTACGAGCAGATGGACGGCTACCGGCAGGGCCCCGAGACCAACACGAAATATGCTCCTTATGAGCACATTCCCAACCTGGCCGTGGGCGCCTGGTATGACGCGGGCGACTTCGACATCCAGTCCGGCACGGTGATCGGGCTCACCACGCAGTTCGCCACCCTCTGGGAGGAATTCCGTCCCGAGCGCGACCAGACCTATATCGACCAGAAGACGCAGTTCGTGGACATCCACCGTCCGGACGGCGTTCCCGACGTGATCCAGCAGTGCGAGCACGGCGTGCTCAACATCAATGCGCAGGTGGAGAACATCGGCTTCGTGGCCCAGGGCATCGTCCAGGGCACGATGCACCAGTACCATCACCTCGGTGACGCCTCCACCATCACGGACGGCCTGGTGTACGACCCTTCGCTCGCTCCTTATGAGCAGCGGGGGCTGCGCACCGGCACCCGTGACGACCGCTTCGCCTTCACGACGAACGGCAACAATCCTGCCGGGCAGATGTCCACCATCGCCGCCCTGGCTGCGGCCGCCCGCGTGCTGAAGCCCTACAATCCCGAACTGGCCGAGCGCTCCCTCAAGAACGCGCTCCGGCTCTGGGACGAGAACTTCGAGGCGGCCGATCCGGCCCGCATGGCAGGCGGCATGGGCTTCGGCGGCTTCGGCGCCTGGGGCGACGGCCGGGTGGCGGCTGCCATCCAGCTCTGGCGCACGACGGGCGAGCAGAAGTACCGCGACTTCTTCGAGCCGAAGGTGCTCGCCCAGATCCGTCCGGTCGAGGCGGCTCCGCGCATGCGCAACTGGACCGGCGGCGGACGCCAGGGCGTGGCCCGCGGCGTGGAAGTCCCGCAGGGACCGCTCATCTCCGGTGCCGGCGGCGGCTGGGGCGGCTTCGGCGGCGCCAACCTTTCCACGGCCCTGTCGATCTACAACGAGATGGACGCCGACTTCCAGGCCCAGGTCCGGGCAGCCCTGCCCGCCTATGTCGAAGGCCTGAAGGCCCAGGCGGCCAGCACGCCCTACGGCGTTCCCATCTCCGGACGCAGCTGGGGCGGCAACGAGCAGATCCTCGGTTGGGCGCTGAACTGCTATGCGGTCTGGAAACTTTTCCCGGACGCGATCGACCCCGAACTCGTGCTCTCCGGCCTGAACTACCTGTACGGCTGCCACCCGTACAGCAACGTTTCCTTCATCACGGCGGTGGGCGTGAAGACCAAGGACGTCGCCTATGGCAACAACCGCGCGGACTACACCGTCATCCCCGGCGGCCTCGTGCCCGGCCTGCTGCTGATGGCGCCGGACTACATGGAGAACAAGGACGACTATCCTTTCCACTGGGGCGAGAACGAGTGCTGCACGCGCAACGTGGTGCAGATCGTGACCGCGTCGCTCGCGGCGGAGGAGATCGTCGCCGCCCTGGCGCGCTGACGCGCTCAAGTGATTCTTTTTCCCGCGGATGCGTGCATTCGCGGGATTTTTCGTATCTTTCGGAAACGAACCAATTATCCTGTCCGTATGATCAAAAAAATCCTCTTTGGTGCAATGGCCTGCCTGCTGCTCGTCGGGGCGGTGATTGCCTGCAACAACCTCTCCGGGGGCAAGGCGCTGACGCGTCCCGAAGGCCCCTGCGACGTGTATGAACGGGGCGGCGCCCCCTGCGTGGCCGCCCACAGTACCACCCGGGCCCTGTACGCCTCTTATGACGGCCCGCTCTATCAGGTGATGCGCGCCTCGGATGGCAAGAAGCTGGACATCGGCGTGGTGAAGGCGACGGCCGCAGATGCGGGCGGCTATGCCGACGCGGCGGCCCAGGATGCCTTCTGCAAGGACACGTATTGCTGGATCACGGTCCTGTATGACCAGTCCGGCAAGGGGAATCACCTGTTCCAGGCACCGCGCGGCGGCTTCAGCGGCCCCGCGATGGGCGGCTACAACAACGTGCCTGTGGCCGACTGGGCCCCGGTGAACGTGCTGGGTCACAAGGTGTACGGCATCTTCATCGCCCCGGGCATGGGCCTGCGCCTCAACGACCCGACGGGAACGGCAGTGGACGACCAGGCCGAAGGCCAGTACTGGGTCTTCAGCGGCCGGCACTACAACTCCGGCTGCTGCTTCGATTACGGCAATGCCGAGACGGACAGCCGTGACGACGGCGACGGCACGATGGAGACGACCTATTTCGGCAATTCGCGCGGCTGGTATTACGGCGAAGGGGACGGTCCGTGGATCATGACCGACCAGGAGAACAATCTCGTGGGCTGCGTGAATCCCGACCCCAACGACAAGTATTGCCGCGGCCTGGACACCGTGGACTGGCGCTTCGTCACGGCCATGGCCGACGGCGAGCCGCACCACTGGCGCTCGATGGGCGGTGATGCCCAGGAAGGCAGCCTGAAGGTCTATTACGACGGCGGACGCATCCAGAACCCGCGCAGCAGCTATGACCCGATGCGCAAGCAGGGCGCCATCCTGCTCGGCAACGGCGGCGACAATTCCAACGGTTCCGCCGGTACTTTCTATGAGGGAGCGATGACGGCGGCGGGCACCTTCCCGACCGAGGCGCTGAACCAGGAAATCCAGGCGAACGTGGTGGCCGCCCGCTACCGGGTGGCTTCCGTGGAGGTCTTCCCGTCCCTGGAGGACGGCCGTCCGTCCAACGTGATGAGCTTCGCTCCCGGCAGCACCCGCGAGGCGGTGGTCCGTTTCGTAAACACCACCGACGGGCCCGTCGAGGGCCTGACCCTCGCGCTGAACGCGCCGAAGGGCTGGAAGGTCAGCGGCCAGGAGGGCAAGCAGATGCGCGTGCCCTATGCGGTCGCGCCCGGCCAGACGGTGGTGGCGAAGTTTGACGTCACTTCCGCTTCCGCCTCCTTTAACGGCGACCTGGTGGCCGTGGCCGCCTGGAAGGACGCCGCAGGGACCGTCCGGAGTTCCGGCTCCCTCAAGGTCCGCAACACCGAGCCCGTCAAAATCAACGAGTTCAGCGTTACCGACGGCTTCATCGAACTGTTCAACGCTTCCGACAAGGCGGTGGACCTGTCTGGCTGGACGGTCCGCCAGCACGCGGCCAACATCCCGTATTTCTCCGATATCAAGATCCCGTCCGGGACGAAACTCGCCCCGAAGGCCTTCTATCTGCTCGGCATGGCCGGTTCCGGCCTGGCGGTGGATGCCGCGAAGGGAGACGGGGTCATCTATGTCCGCAGCGTCGAGGGAGTCCAGCCCGGGGATGAGATCCTGGTCGGCGGCGAGAAGCTCCGTGTCAAGGCGGTGACGGCTCCGCCGCGTCCCGCGGCCGCTCCGGCCGCCCAGCCTTTCGGCCGGGGCATGCAGCCCGCAGGCACGCCGACGACGGTCTGGCAGCCCCTGCCGGGCGGTCACGGCATCGAGATCCCGGTCGGTTCGACCAACATTCCCGTCACTTCCACCGCCCATTTCCAGGTGGGGCAGAAGATGGCGATCGGCTATGGCACCGACCGTCCCGCCGTGTCCAACGCGACCGAGAAATACGAGGTCGTGACCGTCACGGAGGTCGGCAAGCCGGGCACCCAGGGTTACCTGTCGATGGACGCCAAGCCGGGCGATACCAATATCAAGGTCTCTTCCGTGCAGAACATCTCCGTGGGCGACAAGATCCGCCTGGACATCGCCAGCGAGGGCCACGGCATCGAGACGGTGACCGTGACGAAGGTGGGTACCGCATCCGCGCGCAACACGCTGGGCGGGCCGCTCCGTCCGGACGAGGATCCGGGCACCGGCCTGGACATCGCCGAACCGCTGAAGTTCGCCCACGCCTCCAACATGCCGTACAGTGTGAACGGAACGGGTATCAGCTTCGAACCTGCCACCAAGTTCGTCCACTATAGCAACGAGCCGGTCCTGGCGCTCTGCTACGCCATCGAACTCGAAAGCCCGCTTGCCGCGGCGCATCCGATCGACGAGGCGGTCGTGGCCGGCACGGGCGGCTACCGCGGTGCGGTGGAGCCCGACCAGCTCTTCGGCGGTCCGGCATTGTCCGAGTCCGCGGGTAACATCACCCTGCGCGACGCCCGCGGAAACGTGGCCGATGCGCTCAACTACGGTCTGGTGACCGATCCTTGGATGTCCGAGGGCTATCAGGCCGACTCCGGCGCGGATGCGCCGGGCAACTTCGCCCCGGTTCCGTATCCCGGACGCCGCGGTCCTGTCGTGGCCGCTGCGACGGCTTCCCTGAGCGCCGGCCGCTTCCCCGACGGAGCGGACCTGGACGACAACAAGAACGACTTCCGCGTCCAGCGTGCCTTCAACCTGGCCCTGCCTGCCAAGGCCGGCGACGACAACGTCAAGCTCTCCAGTCTGCAGGGCGTGCGCGAAGGTGCTCCGATCGTGATCGGAACCGGAGCGGACGCCGTGGTCTTGAACGTCGTGAAAGTCGGCAGTGCGGGCGGTACGCAGCTGGTCGCCGCTGCCGGTCCCGGTGCGAAGACGCTCATCGTCGCATCCGCCCAGGGCTTCACGCCCGGCCAGGAACTGCTGGTCGGCGGGGAAAGCGCCGTGGTGGACCAGGTGATCGTGCCGCGCCGCTGGTGGGGTCCCGTAGGGCCGCAGGACAACAAGCTGGTCCTGAAAACCCCGCTCCGCAAGTCCCACAAGGCCTCCGAGGAGGTTTCCGGTACGGGAGTGACCCTCTCCGCTCCGCTCAAGGCAGCCTTCGCCCCCGGGACGCCCGCCGCGACGGGCCGCCCGACGCCGGGTGCCGCCAACGCCTATTAGCGTGACTCCGCTGCGCAGGTTCAAAGCCTGGGCGCTTCCGCTTTGCGCCGCCTGCCTGCTGCTCTCCGCGTGGATGGTGTTCCATTCGCTGTCGGGGGTGCGGCTGGCAGGCT
>CAMVGM010000037.1 GCA_947167015.1 uncultured Bacteroidales bacterium | reverse complement strand
GGATGCGGTTGAACTGCTTGACGTTCTGGCGGACGCCTTCTTCGATCAGGGCCTCCCCGTAGCCGATCACGTGCAGGGCCTCTTCCTCATAGCCGTACTTGAGCAGCTGCTCGGCCGTCTCGTGGGCCTTCTGCCCCCGCTTCAGCCATTCCTGGCACTTGTACAGATAGGTCTCGGCGATGCGGTCGGCATCGACGAGTTTCTCCGTCTGCCGGGTAGGATCGATGATGCGGGCGAGGTCGTCGCCGTAGGACTCCAGGCCGAACTTCCCGTTCACCACGGCCTGGTCGGCCTTGATGATGGTCTTGAGACGCTCGATCTTGTCGACCGGGATGAACTTATATTGCATCTCGTTGAAGGCCTCGCTGTAGGCTTCTTCCATGATATTCTCGTTCAGATCATACCACTTGCCGTCGGAGGCCTTGAACTGGTAGGTGACATCGCGGTCGGCGCCGATCTTGCGGCCGAGTCTCAGGTCGTCGCCGGCATTGCCGGTGGCGCCCTTGAAGACACGGATTTCCGGGGCTTCGACGCGATTGCCGCTGGCTTTGATCTTCTCCTGCAGGCGCTTGATCACCATCGGATCCAGTTCGTCGTAGATCTGCTGCATCTGGGCGTTGTAATGGGCCCGGAGCATGTCGGAAGGCTGGGTGCGCAGGAGGTTCTGCGCGGTCTTGTTGCCCTGCAGGGCAAGGGTGGCACGGCGCATCTCTTCCTTCGTGGCCGTGGGGTTGTTCATCACGCGCTTGAACTCGTTGACGATCTTTTGGGCGTCTTCGCGGGCGATCTGGGCGCTCTTCTTCCGCAGTTCTGAGGTGATGAGCGACCCGGCTTTCTTCCCGGTGCCCTCCACGACGTCATCGGCCGCTTCTTTGACGCCCTGGACCGTCTTTTCGGTCAGTTTCTTGACCTGGTCGGTGGCGTCGTCCGCCATTTCCTTGGCATTCTTGAGGGTTTCCTTGACTTTCTTGGCGGCATTGCCGATCTGGTCGGCATTCGGAGCGCTGCTGTAAGCGGGCCGTTTCGCGAGGATCTTGTTGACCCGGGTGGCTTCCGCGGCTTTCTTGGAACTCTCGGTGAGCTTCTTGGTCTGTGCCGCCAGCTTCTCGAGTTTGGTGG
Source organism: uncultured Bacteroidales bacterium (assembly GCA_947167015.1). Classification (GTDB taxonomy): domain Bacteria; phylum Bacteroidota; class Bacteroidia; order Bacteroidales; family UBA932; genus Cryptobacteroides. The sequence goes on along the minus strand of CAMVGM010000037.1, from coordinate 22,789 downwards.
CCCGGTCGGCGCGCCATTGCTTGAACTTGCTGAAGCCCTTGCCGAGGCCGGCGAAGAGCAGCTCCATCGCGATGATCTTGAGACTGACCTGGGCGAACCCGCCCCAGACGCTGTCGCCGCCCTTGTCCACGTACTCCTTCATCTCCGCGAGGGCGCTGACCGGCGTCAGGACGACCTCGGAGACACCGCCCGTCACGATGGCCAGGCCGATGCGGCAGATGATGACCGGAATGGACCTGTCCATCGCGGCGATGGTGGCGATGGCGGCGTCGAAGTTCTCGTCGTCCGGCGAGACGGTCTGTTTGACCGCGAAATAGGTGCCGATCTCGCCGCTGGCGAACTGCTTGAAGATGTGCATGATGTTCTCGTAGTCCGCGTCGTCGAAACCGAAGACCTTGTCGTGACCCTCGAGCATCACCGCAATCTTGTAGAACAGCGGCCGGAGTTCCGCGAAACGGCGGTCCATCACGATCTTGCGACGCAGGTCGATGAGGTTCTCCTTGCGTCTGAGGTCTTCCTGCAGGTATTTGTCGTAGGCCCGGATGGGGTCGCTCCCGGGCGGAATCTCCACATCCCGGTAAGGCTGGGAGTTGAGCGGGACGACCATCTCCTCCTTGAATTCCTGGCCGTGCCACTTCACCTTGACCGTAACCTTGGCGTGACTGCGGTTGGGCGGTACCAGAAAGCCCTTCGTCGCGCGGATGACGCCCCAGAACGACCCGTCCGGCATATTGCCCACGTACTCGTACTTGAATTGGAGCAGTCCGCAGGGAGACGGGACGTTCTTGCCTTCGAAATCGCGGAAGAACAGGTTCTCATAGAGGTACAGCTCGCCTGACGTGGGGACGTAATTGCCGCCGCCCTTTTCCTTGTCCACGAATAGCGTGCTGTTCGTGAAGTCGTCCTCGAACTTGAATTCCGGGGGGCCGTCCAGTTCGCCGATCGACACCGGCCCGATCTTGTTGTCGTGGAGTTCATCCACGACGACCAGCTGCATGTCGATGCGGCTCTCCGCCGGCTTCTTGCGCCGCCTGGAGCCGCGCGGCGGCAGGATGTCGTGGTCGGGCGTGCTCTCCAGCTCCACGAGGAAGCCCTTGAGTGCCCGGAGCTCGACCCGGAATCCAAGGTGGATGCGGTTGATGACGAAACTTTCCGTCACCTCGGGGCGGCCCCTGCGCGGCGTGACCTGGATGGTACAGTTATAGGATTCGATCGTGCCGGCCGGCGCCTTGTCGTCGCCGGATTCGGTGAGATTGATGCGGAAGAGGTCCGGATTGTCATCGCTCTGTTCCAGTTCCGCCGTGAAGTGCTCGTATCCGGCTTCGTCCAGGGTGATCTCCAGCCCTTCGGGCGAAGAGGCCGCCCCGAAGAGGCCGAATTCCATGAACAGGGTCTTTCCCTGTCCGGCGGCGAAACTGATGGCGGGCTCGACGATGATGGCGGCGGCATCGTCCACCTTGAAGTCCACGTGGTTGACGAAGCGCCCCGCGGGCCCCCTGAGGGCGAAGCTCACCCGGGCCATGTCCGGGCAGCTGCCGTCAGCTTCGCGCTCGGCGGTGACCATGCCCATCATATAGAGGCCTTCGATCTTCTGGCCGTGCACCTTGGCGTTCTTCGCGCCGGTGACGGTGATCAGCCGGGCCAGGTCCGGGCGGTCCACGACGTCCCCGTCCGGGGTGATCTCTTCGATGCGGGCGCCGACCTTGACGGGCGGGTCGTCCAGCACCAGCGTGTCTTCGAAGTCCTTCCAGATGACCATCCGGTAGGAACTGACGACTTTCTCTTCCGGTTCTTCTTCCTCCTCCTGCTCCTCGTTCTCCTTGTCTTCTTTTTCCTTTTTCTTCTTGCGGTTCTTGATGATGCGCCAGCCCACATAGGCCCCGGGCGGGATCAGGAAGATCTCCCACGGGATGTCGGTCCCGTCGCTGTCCCCGCGTTCCTTTCCGGCGGGCTCCACGTGCTCGACGTCCACGAAGGCCTGACCGCTGAAGCGATAGTGATACCGGATGAGGGCCCCGGCGACGTTGGGGTACTTGGTGTCGGCCATGGGGTCGCTCGAGCCGAAACCGCTTTGGCTGGATACGGTGGGATTGATATCGATGGTCAAGGTCCAGGAGCCGTCCGGCAGGAAATCATCTCTCTTGGTTATGTTTTTCTGCGTGTAGGACGTAAGGCTGAACGTGCCGGACGAAGTCTTTCGGTAGCAGGGGACGATTCTGACGTCGTCAAAGTCCCAGTCCGGCTCATAGACGAATCCGCTGCGCGCCACGCCGCTCTTGGTGTGCATATCCGCGCTGATCTCCCAGGTGGGGATGTCCATGAGAACCTGATCCAGGTCGTGTTCGAAGATGGGGGAGGACTCGATGACCCATCCGATCTGTACGTCGTCTTCCTGCCGGAAGGGAATCTTCTCCGGCACGGACCACCGGGCCGTGATCACCAGTTCCGCCGAATGCTTGACGTTATGTCCCAGTCGATCAGGCTCTTCGACATAGATGTAGCCGTGGTGCATATTGCGGTAGGTGAGGGAACTCTCGGTCACCGTGAAGAAAGGGATGTTTGTGCTGCGTACGATTTCGGTCCGGTCAAGGACCCAAAACAGTTCTTCGTCGTTCTCCTGTGCATATACGAAGACGCTCGCCAGCAGGAAGCAGGCGAGCAGGAGGCCGGGGAGGCGGAAGCGGGCGGTCATCAGAAGATCTTGAGCAGTTGTATGATGATGAAAATGACCAGAATGACGACCACGGGCCAGAAATACCATTTCCGTTTGTTCTTGGCCTTGCCGGGGGGCGCGGCGACAGGTTGCCGGGGCGGGTATTGCGGCTGCTGGGGGTACTGCGGGGCCTGCTGGTACTGGGGTGGCTGCTGGTACTGGGGCGGCTGCTGGTAAGGTTGCTGCCGGGGCTGCTGCGGCTGTTGCGGCTGTCGCGGGTACCGGGGCTGCCGGTACTGCGGGGCTTGCTGCGCTTGGGCGGGCTGTTTCTCCTGCTTGGGCTCGTCCCATTGGACCAGGACGAATTCGCCCTTTTCCGCGGGCGCATGCAAGGAGGTCTCCTGCGGCGGAGCGTCGGAGATGGTTACGGTCGCGCCCTCCGGCGCATCGATGACGATGCCCTGCGGTGCGGGGGGCGCCTGCCGGGTGGGCGGAGGTGTCGGCTGGGCCGGCCGGACCGGTTGCGTCTGTACGGGTTGCCCCTGGTGGGGAGGCTGTTGCGGCCTGGGCTGGGGAGCAGCGGGAGCTGCAGCGAGGGGTGCGCCGCACTTGGTGCAGAATTTGGCGCCATCGGGCACGGGGGCGCCGCAGTTGGTACAAAATGCCATGGCTGTGGGGTTATTTGGCTTTGGGACAGTGCTGTCGGATGTAGTCGAGGACGAAGTCGAAGTCTTCCCGGGGAACATAGACCTGGTTGTGGTCGAGCCGTTTGTTGACCTTGATGAGTCCAAAGGCGCGGCGGGGCTTGATCCGCCGGACGTTCGGGAAATCGGAAGTGGAGGTGGTGTGCGAGGCCGCGAGCATGCCGGCGCCTACCGTACCGGGCCTTTTGGCAAGGATGCCCACGAGGACGGTCAGGAGGCCGAGTTTCTGCGCCCGCTTGACCTGGGCGGCTTCCTGTTCGTGGATGATGCCTTTCTCGTCCATGGTGAAGTGGACGACGTACTTGCCGCCGTACGTCCAGGCCACGAGCAGGTAGGCGAGCAGGATGATGACGGCAAAAACCGCCATGATGACCAGCCATATCTTGGGATTGCTCCCGCTCCACAGGCGGTCGTTCCATTCCTTCTGCAACTCGCCGTTACGGGCCAGGGCGATGACGTTGATGATGAACGGGATGCTGAGCAGGATGCCGAATAACTTGTACACGACCACGATGATGGACGGGTTCTTCAGCATGTTGAACTCATAGGTCCAGCGGTATTTGCCGTCCTTGCACAGGGCGACGCGGCTGCCCTTGTAATTGGTGTCCGCCAAAGGGCCAGCGGAGGGAATGAGCGGGTCCATGTCAGGACAGTCCGAGCGGGTTCAGGGCGATCAGGATGCCGGAGCCGATGGCGATCAGCGCCCACATCCACCACTTGATCTGGCCGTTTTTCTGCTTCTGCGCTTCACGGGCGGCGCGGACCTTGTCCATGTAGGACATCTTCTGGGGCTGCTGGTACTGGGGCTGCTGGTAGGGTTGCTGGTAAGGCTGCTGATAGGGCTGCCGGTACTGGGTCGGTGCGCCGAGCGGTGCGCCGCAGTTGGAGCAGAAGGTGGCGTTGTCGGGGAGCTGGGCCCCGCAGTTGGGACAGAATTTCATGGCTTAGCGGGCGTTGGGACAATGGGAACGGAGGAAATCGAGGACGAACTGGAAGTTCGCGTCGTCGGCGTAGATCTGGTTGCTCTTGAGCGTGCCCTTGACATAGATGGTGTTGCGGGAAGGCGCGGCCTTGATGCTCTTGACATTGCTGAAGCGGTTGGTCAGCTTGTTGCGGCTGGCCGCCAGGATGCCGGCGCCCGTCGCGACGGGGTTGCCGGCGACGACGCCTGCCAGCATGGCGATCCAGCCGGCCACCTGGGCCTTCTTGAACTGCCTGGGGAGCTGGACATGGGCGATCTGCTGCTCGTCCATCTCGAAGAGGACGCAGTATTTGCCGCCGTACATGGCGACGGTGATCAGATAGCCGATCAGGATCAGGGCGCACATTCCGGCCAGGATGATGGCCATCACCTTGGTTGTCTCCACGACGTTGGAGAAGCCGTCGAAGATGTTCAGCAGCAGCCACATGCCGCCGATGATTCCGCCGAAGATCTTCAGCAGGGTGATGAGGATGGCCGGGTTCTTGAGCATGTTGAGTTCATAGACCCAACGGTAAATGCCGTCCTGGCAGAGCTGGACGTTCCCGGTGAGCTGTGAGGGGTCGGGTGCCGGGGCGCCGTAGGGCGGCGGCGGGGCTTGGGTATATGCCCCCGGGCCGGGGGCCTGGACCGGCTGGCCGGCGGCAAACGGCGTGCCGCAGGAGCCGCAGAAACGGGCGTCATCGGGGAGCTGGGCCCCGCAGTTCGGGCAGTACTTCATAATCAATGCATTTTACCGGGACAATATACGAAAAAAAACGCCAATTCGGCGTTTCTTTTCACAAAAGCTGCGAATTCTTATCGCGCGAGTTTCCTGGCCTGGCGGAGAAGCTTGCGGGAAGGCGCGGGGTCGCCCTTGAGAGGGACGAGGTACCAGCGGACCGTCCAGTGGAGTTCTTCGCCCGGCTGGAGGGTGGTGTAGGCGCCCTGTTCCTCGATTTCGACAAAGGTCTTGCCCGGGTTGGCGTACGCCTGGATCTCGGCCTCGGCGGGGGCAGCCTCACCTTCCTTCAGGTCCTGAAACTTCTTTACGAAGAGGAGGCCGTTGTCGGCGAAGGCGAGCCAGCCGGTGCCGTCGGCGTTGATCTTCCGGTTCACGCGGGCCTCGTCCATCACGTACCAGGCGGCGCCTTTCTCGAAGATGAACGGCAGGCCCTCCATGTTGTTGGCGGGCTCCACGGCTTTGGCCTGGAAGAAGAGGACACCGCCGTTGGGCACGCGGGAGATTTCCCACGGGGCCACCTGTCGCACTTCTCCGGACTCGTTGGCGATGGTGTAGGTGATGACGATGGCGCCGTCCTTGGGGTCGGTGTTGAAGACCTTGCGGATGCGGTAGCCGAAACGGGATTTCTCGCCGGTGAGCAGGAGGGTGAAGCCGTTCACCTCGGCCTGGAAGGGCTTGGTGTCATATTCCGCCACCGGGGGCCAGTTCCATTCGCGCTGAGGGCTGGTCCAGAAGGTGCTGCCGAAGGAGTTCGGCATGCGGCCCTGGTTGAGGACTTCCGCTTCGCCGAGCCGGAAGGAGACGATCTTGCCGCCGTGCGCGGCATCGACGGTCATCGTCACGTCGCCGGCGTTGATATCATATTTGCCGTCTTCGAGGGGAGTGATGGTCTGGGCGGCCAGGGTGCAGCAGCCCAGGGACAGCGCCGCAAGCAGCGGCAGTAAAATCTTTTTCATCGTGTCTGCAATTGTTGGTCAAACGCAAAAATAGCAATTTCCTCCGGCAGCGGATGGTGCGCGTCGGTCAAATGCTTTTACGAATCAATCAATAGATGTCGTCCAGGGTGATGTTGCCCATCACGGGGACGGCGGGGTCGTCCACCATCGCGTCGATGATGCGGCCGCTCTTGCCCATGACGTTCTCTTCCAGGAAGCGGATCTGTTCCGGCCAGGTCGCGATGAAGTTGGCGGCCATGTCGTGGGAATGGTTCTTGAAACGGTAGATGTTGTAAACGTGGCCGCCGTCCGAGAGGATCTTGGCCAGGGAACTGCTGCCGTACATCCCCCGGCGGCCGAAAGCGGTCTTGTCGTAGGCGACCGCCCCGTCGGCGGTGCCGTGGATCAGCAGCTGCGGGCAGGGCTTGAACGGGTAGCGGGGCTCGCCGGTGGTGCTCATGACCGCCCCGGCGAACGACATCACGCCGACGAAGTTGAAATTCAGGGGAAGGACGGCCGCACGCGGCGTTCCGTTGCAGATTTCCCACTCGCTGGACAGGCTGATCATCGCCCCGGCGGAACTGCCGGCGATGACGATGTTGTCCATGTCGATGCCCAGTTCTCCTGCGTGGTCGGACAGGTAGCAGACGGCGGAGAAGACGTCTTCCACCCCGAGGTCCACGGCGTGTTTGGTCTTTTCCGCCGCGTCGATCAGGTGCAGCGGATCGAAACGCATCCGCACCCCTTTGAGCCCCAGCCGGTAGTCGATGGAGATCACGCGGAAACCATTCTCGGTCAGGAGCTTGAACCAGGGCAGGAAGTAGGCGTCGTCGCGCTTTCCGCTGATGAATCCGCCGCCGAAGACGAACAGGATGGAAGGCCGGGCGGGGCCGTCCGCCGACACGGCGTCGGCGACGGGCTCATAGATGTCAAGATACAGGTCGCAGGTGTCCCGCTGCGCGAAACGGTAAGTCCCGGAAAGGGTCTGCCCGCCCGCCAGCAAAGAGGCGGACAGGCAGAGGATGAGGATGATCAGGCGTTTCATACGCCCAAAGATAAAAAACTATTTTTTGAATTTGAAGCGGATGTCGGCCGGGATGCCTTCCAGGCCGAGGTTGCGGAGGTCCGCCTCATAGTCGGGGCTGCGCTTGGAATAGCGGTTCTCGAAGTCGGCGGCGAACGCGCGGTCGCCCGTGGCCTGCGTCTTCAGGACGAGGGCGGTGAGGTCGGACAGGGCGGATTCCATCTTCGCAAAGTTGAGGGAATACTGGCCCGTGGGCTTGCGCTCGAAGGCACCCGCTTCGCGCAGGTAGTTGTAAATCATCGTGTTGGCCCGGCCGATGGCGGAAGCCTCGCCGAAGCGCTCGGAACGGACCATCGAGGCGAAGAAGGTCGCGAGGGCGTCCTCCTTGGTGAAGAGATGATGGATGTCGAAGTGGCTCTGCAGCTTGCAGACCAGCAGCACGCCGGCGGCGTTCACCTTCACTTCCTCCAGGGCGAGGGCCGTGCTGCCGAGGGCGTCGCTGACGCTGCCCTTGCCGTTGATGGTCTCCTTCACGCCCAGGCCGTGGGCCACCTCGCGGAATGCGATGTTCCACAGGAAGGCCTCGGGGGAGAGGTGCTGGGCGGCACCCTGCTCGAGGAGCACCTTGCCGGTGGGATCCACGATCTTGTTGTACTTTGCGCGGATGATGTTCTCGAGCAGGATGGTGCGGCTGCCCTTGTCCCGCTGGACGTCGTTGTCGAAGGGGAGGTTGAGGGCGATCACCTTGATGCCCGCATTGGCCTTGCCGGCATAATAGAGGGCGTCGCAGGAGAAGATGTTGGAGCCCGCGCCGGGCTGGAAGGTCTTGTAGGCAGGGTCGCCGGGGAGGTCCTGCTGGAACTCGCCGATGCGGGAGACGTACTGCATGAGTTCGTCGGTGCGGGCCTCGTTCTTCAGGAGCACGAAGGCCTCGTAGGAGCGCTTCAGGCCCAGGAGCTGGTCGTCGTCGGCCTCGTTGGGACCGATGACGAGGTCCATCTTGCTGTCGTCCATCTCCAGCCAGGCCAGGCCGCTGTCATAGTACTTGTCGGTCTTGAGCGCATCCGCCTTGCTGAGCAGGTATTTCTTGACGCTGGGCTTGATGGTGATGTCGGCAGCGGCGGTCAGGTAGTTTGCGATCTTGTCGATGTGGTCCTTGTAGGCGTCGTGGTACCAGACGGTCCGGAGGGAGTCGTTCTCGCCGCGGCGGATCAGGGTGTAGGGGCTGTTCTTGTCCGGGTCGTCGAAGGCTTCGAATTCGGCGAGGGTCATGTCGGCGGGGTAGAAGCCCGCACCGGGGAGCCGGTCTTCATATCCTTCCACGAAGGCCTTGCCGTTCATGCGGTCCCAGGGGCCGTAGTTGATCTCGGCGAAGGTCTTCTGCACGGGATCCGAGATCCCGGAGAGGAGGGCCTCCTTGTCCCCGAAGTACTGCTCCCAGTAGATCGCGTCCACCTCGTCGGCGGCGAAGCGGTAGAGGTTCAGCACCTCCTTGCCGTTGTCGGTGATGCCGCTCAGGTTCGGGGCTGCGATCGTGACGACGGGATATTCGGATACTCTTCTGGAAAAGGGGGACTTGGCGGATTTCTGGCAGGAACTGAACGCCACCAGGGCCAGAGCGCCGAGGATGAGAAATCTTTTCATATTTTATTCTTTTTTTGTCCTTTTGGTTTCGGGAGTGCAAATATACGCAATAAAAGTGGTGGGATGAATTAAAAATTCATTATTTTTACAGGACTAACACAGAACGACTTATGGGACTCCTGAAGAATTTGCTCGAATCGGTGGCCGGTATCGACCTCAACAAGGTGAAAGAGGCCATCAACAACATGGCTGCGGAGCAGGGCACCAACCAGCCCGCCGATCCCGGCCGGGAAACGCCTTCCTACCAGCAACCCCGTCAACCCCAGCAGCCTTGGCAGGACCAGCAGCCCTGGCAGAACCAGCAGCCTTGGCAAAACCAGCAACCCGCCTACCGGCAGCCCGCCGACGGCTATGTCCGGAAGAAGTCCGCAGCCGAGTGGAACGCCTATTTCCGGAATGTCATACAGGCGGAGTTTCCGTTCTTCAGCCTGCGCGAGAACGTCCCCGTGACGGAGATCGCCGGCCCGATCGCCGATGAGTTCAAACTGTACAAGACCCGTCCGCGCCAGGTGTACCGCGCCGAATGGGGACAGCCGTACACCTTCGTCCTCTACCAGGGCTCCGTGCCGCGCGGAGTAGTGATGCTGGGCGCCGGAAAGAGCCATGCGCAGAATGTCAAATATCTGATTGCCAGGATGTTCGCGAAAAGGTGCGGGCTCCCGTACATCAATTTCTACATCCAGATGCCCAACGAGCGGAACTACGTCGTCTCGCGGCTCCACAGGTTCTTGGGATAGTTTTCCAGGAAAAAGGGGATGCAACCCCGTTGCGCCTGCTAAGGACGCAGCGCGGTCCGCTCAACAGGTCTTGCAGGCGGCCGGACCGCGTACCCGTCCCGTGATCGGAAACTTTTCCGATTCAAAATCATTCCCCTTTTTCCTTTTTTTGCGATGGACGGCATCATCGGACAGTTGGACAATCAGGCGGTGTGGGAGGAATTCCTGGCCCACCGCCTGATGAAGGGCCGTTTTACCTGGCCGATGTTCGAGGATGCGGACGCATACGTGGCGGAAGAGCGCTATCTTCCTGTGGCGCGGGCGTGGATGGCCGGGGGCGGCCCCGGCATCCCGGAACGCAAGTACGTCAACAAAATGGGGACGGGGAAAAAGCGCACCGTTTACAGTTTCGGTCCCGACGAGACCCGCGTCCTCAAGTTGCTTACCTATCTGCTGTACCGTTATGACGGCCGTTTCAGTCCCAACTGCTATTCTTTCCGGCGCGGACTGAAGGCGAGCGACGCCATCTTCGCGCTCCGCAAGCTGTTGCGCGGACGGCGGATGTGGGCGTACAAGCTGGACATCCACGACTATTTCAATTCGATTTCCATCCCCGTCCTGCTGCCCGTCCTGCGGGAGCTGCTGTCGGACGACCCGGAACTGTACCGCTTCTTCGAACGCATGCTCACCGACGACCGGGCCCTCTCGGACGGGAAAGTGGTCCGCGGGCCGCGCGGGGTGATGGCGGGCACGCCCACCGCCCCCTTCCTCGCGGACGTCTATCTGATGGAGGTGGACCGGTATTTTTATGAGTCGGGGGTGTTCTATGCGCGCTATTCCGACGACATCATCCTCTTCGCGCAGGACCGGGCGGAACTGGAACGGCACAAGGCGGCGCTGCTGGATTTCCTCGCACGCTACCGCCTGGAGATCAACCCGGACAAGGAACGGCTCTACGCGCCCGACGAACCCTTCGAGTTCCTGGGTTTCAAGTGTCTGGGCAACAGCGTGGACATCGCCGAGGCGACGAAGCGGAAGATGAAGGGCAAGATACGCCGCACCGCCCGGGCCATCGCGCGCTGGCGCCACCGAGAGGGGCTGGACGCCGGGCGGGCGATGAAAGGGCTCATCCGGAGCTTCAACAACAAATTCTTCGAGGACGGCGACCCGGAGGCCCTGAACTGGTCCCGCTGGTTCTTCCCGGTCATCAACCGGACGGACGGCCTGCGGGAGATCGACACTTATCTTCAGCAATATATCCGCTATCTGGGCACAGGCCGCCACGCCAAGGCCAACTACCGGGTCCGTTATTCCGACCTGAAGGCACTGGGCTACCGCAGCCTCGTTCACGAATACTACCGCTACCGAGAATCCAAAGAAAACTCAAATAAGAACCCATGAAAAGGATACCGTTTCTGCTCTGCCTGATTGTTTCTGTTTTCGTTTCCTGCTCCCGCCCCGCTCCCGAATCCAGCCGGGAGATGGTCCTGTGGTATGACCGGCCCGCCGGCGAGGTGTGGCTGGACGGCCTGCTGATCGGCAACGGCTATATGGGCGGCAACGTGTTCGGAAGGGTCGAGAACGAGCGCATCGCACTCAACGAATCGACTTTCTGGTCGGGGCGTCCGCACGACTACAACGATCCCGAGGCACACAATTACTATGACCGGATCAAGGCCCTGATGTATGCAAAGAAATACAAAGAGGCGGAGAAACTGGTGAACGAACACTTCTACGGGAAACCCGCCAACCAGCAGACCTATGTCCCGGTCGGCGACCTGCTCCTCGACTTCAAGCCGGGCGCGGGGCCCGTCGAGGATTATTACCGGGAACTTGACATGGAAACGGGCGTGGTCCGGGTCAGCTACATTGAAGATGGCGTCAGGATGACCCGGGAGGTGTTCATGTCCTATCCCGACCACGTGATGGTGATGAAGGTCTCCGCCGACAAGCCCGGCCGGGTGAACGTGGAAGCGAGACTCGCGAGTCCTTTCCGGCGGGAGGTCTCTTCCGCGGGCAACCGCCTGAGCATGAAGGGCACCTGGAGTTATCTGCCCACCCGGATCTTCGACCTGATCGCCAAGGTCGAAGGCGACGGGATGAGTTTTCAGACGGATGTCGTGGCCCTGCCGGAGAAGGGAAAGCTTGAGGCGACGGATTCCAGCCTGGTGGTCACGGGCGCCAATTCGGTGACCTTCGTGCTGACGATCGCGACCGACTTCGTGAATTACAAGGACATCAGCGGCGACCCGGCCGCACGTTGCGACAAGGTCCTGGCCGCCGTGGCGGGGAAGAGTTACAGGCAGCTGAAGGAAACGCATCTGAAGGATTTCACCGGCCTGATGGGCCGGGTCCATCTGACCGTCGGGGACGGAGCCGCGAACGACGTTCCGACGGACAGGCGGGTGGAAGCCCTCAAGCGGGGCGAGCCCGACGTGGACCTCCAGGCGAAGCTCTTCCACTTCGGCCGCTACATTACCGTGTCCAGCAGCCGGGAGGGCAGCGAGCCCAGCAACCTGCAGGGCCGCTGGTGCCAGGACCTGCTCCCCAACTGGGGCAGCAAATACACGCTCAACGTGAACACGGAGATGAACTACTGGCCCGCTGAGGTCACCAACCTCTCCGAATGCACGGCTCCGCTCTTCCATCTGATCGAGGACCTGGCCGAGAACGGCGCTGAGACGGCGAAACTGTATTATGGGGCTGGAGGCTGGGTGTCCCACCACAACACCGACCTCTGGCGCGGTACGGCCCCCGTGGACGCCGCCCGCTATGGCATGTGGCCGATGAGCGGCGTGTGGCTGTGCCAGCATATCTGGGAGCATTATCTCTTCACGGAGGACATGGATTTTCTCCGGAAGTATTATCCCATCATGAAAGGCGCCGCGCGCTTCGTGCTGGACATCCTGGAGGTGAATCCGAACTACGGATACCTCACCGTCCCGTTCTCCATGTCCCCCGAGCAGGGCTATTTCATCGAGGGCAACCCCGAAGAGATGTTCCTGGCGCCGTCCACCACGATGGACAACGCCCTGATCCGGGACCTCTTCCCGCATTGCATCGAGGCGGCGGAACTCTTGGATATCGACAGCGATTTCCGCGGGGAGCTCGCGGCTGCCCTCGAGAAGATCCCGCCCTACATGGTCGGCGCGGACGGGATGCTCCAGGGCTGGATTGAAGACTGGACGCGCGGTCGGGAAAACCACAACTGGTCAGGGACCTTCGGACTCTTCCCGGGCAACTCGATCACGCTGCGGGGTACGCCCGAACTTGCCAAGGCCGTCGAGACTTGGCTGGAGCCGCGGCCGGTCACCTCTTTCTGGAACAGCGCCATCGACATCGCCCAGTGGGCGCGGCTCGAGAACGGCGCCAAGGCGGATGAAATCCTCAAGAAGATCTTCTTGACAAACGGCCGCCGGGGCGGTTTCGGCAACAATCTGCATTTCTCCGGATCCAACCAGTCGGACATCAATTTCGGCATCACGGCGGCCATCGCCGAGTGCCTCCTCCAGAGTCACGCGGGGGAGATTTCCATCCTGCCCGCGCTGCTGCCGGGCTGGAAAGACGGCTCCGTAAGCGGCCTGAGGGCCCGGGGCGGTTATGAGGTGAGCATTGCCTGGAAAGACGGAAAAATGACTTCCTGCGAGATCAGATCCGATCTCGGGAAGCCATTCACCGTGCGCTATGCCGGGAAGACCAGGGATTTCTCCCTGGCCGCCGGCAAGTCAGTCAAGCTGGGGCCGGACCTGGAATAAGGGGCCGGAGGTCAGAAACTGAACAGGCGCCCGTCCCATTTGAGCGTCTTCTGCTTCTTGGCGCCGTCTTTCCAATAGGTGACGGCGATGTCTTTTCCCGTGCGCGGCAGTGCGTACGAGACCAGTTCGTCGTCATCGGTATAATACTCCACGTCGAATCCCGGGGCGTCGACCCAGGCCATCGTCTTCGATGCGTTGTCGTAGCGCCAGAAGGTCAGGCCGTCATATTGGCCCTGGCTGTACACTCCGTCCGAGTAGCAGCCCACGTTGTAGGCGAACAGTTTGTGCTTTCCGTCAGATTGGTTCCAGTAGCACATCTCGATCCGCAACAGGCTATTCTCGTCTTTGGATTCAAAGAGCACGAAGCCGTTCCGCTGGTCGATGGTGAGCGTCTCGCCTTCTTCCTGGGGAAGACCCTTCTGGTGCCTTTCCCAGGCCTCCGTAAGGGCGGCGAGCGGTTCATTATATTCTTCGTCATCGGTGCTTGCGGGAATGAAGGTCGATACGAAGTCGCTGATGGTCGGCCTGTCGCCTTTGAAATTCACCTTGACGCCATCCTGCGCGGCCAGGACCAGCGCGCTGCAGGAAAGGAGGAGGGCCAATGCTATTCTTTTCATGATTCTTTGATTAATTATGCCACTAATGTACGAATAAACACTCATTTCTCCCGGACGGCCTTGCCGCTGATATGCTCGACGGTGAATTCCAGGATTTCCGCCCTGGGACCGTTGCGGAGGATGTCGGCTTCCGTATCATAAGCGTCGGGGAAGTATTTGCGTGCCAGTGAACGGAATCTTTCCAGGCGTTCCGCCTCGTCGGCGAGGATCCCGACCCGGCCGAAGCAGATCACGCTCTTGACGTGATACCACCAGTCGTCGGGCTCTTTTTGGGGTTCATCCAGCACGGTGAAGCAGGCTTTGTCGCAGGCACGGAGGGCGTCCAGTTTGTGGCCCTCCCTGGCGCTGTGGAAGTACAGTTTGCCGGCTTCGAAGACGAAGTTGACGGGCACGGTATAGGGATAGCCCCCGTCTCCGTTGACGGAGAGGAAGCCCCGGTAGGCGCTCTCCAGGATGCGGCGGCATTCTTCTTCCGGAAGGGCCTGCTTGAAGCGGCGCATCGGCCGGAAGGACGGTTTTTCCTCTGATGGATTGCTCATATTGAAACAAAGATAAACAATATTCCCGCTGGTCGGCACGGGAAAAATGAGTAACTTCGCATTTCGTGAACGAGGAATTATGAAATACAGTACACAGTACCAGATTACCGCTGCCTCTTATCAGGAACTCACAATAAACCACACTGCATATGATCAAAAGAATCCTGCCTTTCGCTACCATCCTGCTGCTCGCATTCTGCGCCTGCACGCCCAAGACTTACCTGTGGAACGAAGCCCGCACGACCGTGGACCGCGCGGTCTATGACGGACAATACCGCATCAACCATGCCGAATGGGACGCCGCTTTCGCCTGGCTGGCCGATCCGGCATCGGCGACCCTTCCCGCCGGGCGCTATGAGATTACGGAGAACACCTACGCCAAGGTGCAGATCGACAGCACCCGTGACGTGATGAACTTCGAGGACCATCACAAAGGGATCGACGTCTTCTACATCGTTTCGGGAGAAGAGCTCATCAACGTATGTCGTCCAGAGGACATGACGGAACTCGTAAGCGCCTACGACGAGGCCAAGGACGTGGAGTACTACCGTTCCTCATCGAAGTCGACGCCGGTCGTCCTCGGCGCCGGGGACATGGTCATCCTGTTTCCCTCCGACGCCCACCAGCCGATGCTCCCGCCTTCCGGCGAGCGGGGCCCGATCCACAAACTGATCGTCAAGATCCCGTTCGTCCAGCCCTGACCCTTACTTGTCACCCATGATATGGATGATGGAGAATTCGTTCCTGAAAGGGGCGACGTCTTCTTCTGAAAGGATGCCGAGATTGTATTTGTGCTTGATTTCGCCGACGAAAGACAGATACATCTCGTCGTCCTTCATCGTGGCGACGATCCGTGGAATGGCTTTGTGCACTTCCGGCGGAAAGTTTTCGTCCCATCTGGTGTGACGCAGGCAATCCGAGACGATACGCCGGGCGGCGAAGACCTGGCCGGATCCGAACAGGTCTTTCGCCCGTAACAGGTATGTCACCCAATCCGTTACGGCATATCCGGAAAGATTGGCCGTGACATACTCGATGATGTCCTCCGCCCGGTTGGAGCGGGTGAGAATGCGTCGGTCCGCACCGACCAGGATATACTCCGGGTAAGAGGTAACGCCCAGTCTCCGCTCGATGCTTTTCCTGTTTTTCATCGAGGAAACGACCATAAGTGTCCTGCCATAGTCCGGATTGTAATTCTGGAAATAGGGTTGGATCGCTTCGTCCGTGTACCAGAGCGGAAGCGTCTCTCTGGGGGCATTTTCATCTTCGAAAGCCAGGATGGTGAACAGGACGTCATCATTTGACAAGCGGGACGATCTCCTTTCCCCGCTGACATTGTATTGTATATCCGGCACCGTCTCCCGATAGGGCACCTGCGCTTCGCACAAGGCCGTGCAAAGGAACAAAGCGGACAGTATGGACGATACTCTTCTCATTTTCAGTGTGAAGAATCCTGCCGCTGACTATCTGTACCGGCGGAAGGAATAGATGGTCCTGGTCCCCATGGCATCTTTCTGGATGACCAGTTTCGTGCGGGTCATTTCCAGGATTTGGTAGGTCCCTGACAGGTGCATTTCATATTGGAGACCTTGCGTAAGCCAGAGTGTCTTCTTAAAACTGATCTGCTTCCGGGATGCATTGTAAGAGAACTGGGCGCCGTCCACGTCTACATCCTTGAGGTCGAACTGCGTAAAACTGCCTTTCTTGGCAAGGGCGATGCGGGGTTCGCTTAAGGAAAGATAGAAATGGACGCCGGAATAATCAACTTGATTCCGGGCAGCCGTCCCGATTGCGTTCGCGGGAACAACGCTCTTGGAATCCAGGGCCCATATGCCGTAAATGCTCCCCGTGAGATCTCCGGTATGGCTGACCCTGGATACCCCGCAGGATGTCAGCAAAGCCAGGCAGGCGACAATTGCCGCAAAAAGCAACTTCTTCATAGATTATTGATTTGTCGATGTGAAGATAACCACATTCCGCCATATGTCCAAACGTGTTGGTTTTCGGCTGGATTTGTTAGATTTGTATCGCTGAAATAATACTGACATGACCCTGAAGGATTTTCTCAACTCCAACGATCGTTTCGCAGCTGGGTGCGGAGCCCGGCTCGTCGAGGTCGCTCCCGGAACTGCCGTCGCCTTGATGGAAGTGACGCCCGAACACCTGAACGCCGGGGGCGTCTGCCAAGGCGGAGCGATTTTTACGCTTGCGGACCTCGTGTTCGCGGCGCTGGTGAATCAGGGCGAAAACCTCACTTTTGCCATTAATTCCACCATTTACTACCATGTTTCTGCGCGGGAAGGGGACACGCTCCGGGCAGAAGGTCGGCTCTCCTGCGATCACCATCGCATCCCTTCCGCCGAGGTGGTGGTCTCAAATCAGGACGGCACCCGCATCGCCACTTTTACCGGACAGGCCTACACCGGACGCAATCCGATTCCCTTTGAAGGCTTGCAATAACTACGCTTTCAGCTTCTTTGCGACCATATAGCCGATGGCGGCGACGGCAACGGCTTCTGCCGTGACGATGAGTTCGAGCGGAACCATCCCGGCCGACTTCTGGAGCAGCACGGCTCCGGCATCGACCAGCGCGTGGAGGGCGATGGCGGCGGGGAACAGCCACAGCCATTTACCGCCTTTGCGGACGGCCACCCAGACCAGCATGGAAAGGCCCACGTGAAGGACGAGGGCGGAGAAACGCTCCCAAAGACCGATCAGCAGGGTTCCGGCACCCAACGTCTGCAACTGATCCAACTGTGCCTGCAATTGTCCGGCGGCTTCCTCCGGAACCTTGGAAAAGATGGCATCCGCCTGGCCGGAATTGATCAAGGCCGAAAGCGAAAGGTTGCCGATCATGGTGATACCGAAGATGATGATCATTTCCGCGCCTCCGTGACCGATACCGTAAGCCACGCCGGGAAGCGGTGTGGAAGGTTCCTTTTTCATCAGGAACTTCATGGAGAGGAAACGGCCGGTCTCCTCAAAGACGCCGGCGGCCAGTCCGCCATAAAGGGCGAACAGGAGCGTATTGTCCATGATGGCCGCCCCGTGCGGCCCCTTCAGGACCAGCTGGTGCATGAGGCTCTCCAGGACCAGGGCAAATACGATGAATGTACCGGCACCGACCAGAATGGTGGAGGGCCTGGCATGATGCTTACGCACCAGATAGATGGACAGGCAGACGGGAACGGCAAAGCCCAGAAGCGCATTGACGGCCATCAGGATGAGCGAACTCACGGGAACCATGGCAAATAAAGATTAAACAGTGTGAAGATAATCGTTACCGTATCTGTAAACGCAAGACCCGGATGGGACGGCCAGCGCCCTGATATTGGGTTTCGTCGATGACGGTTTCTCCTGTCGGGACGAAACCGCATTTTTCCATCACGCGGCCGCTGGCCGGGTTGTCCACGAAATGTCCGCTGATCAGCGACTTGATATCCGTGGTCAGCCGGATGTGCTCGATCATCAGTTTGAGCGCCTCTGTGCAGATGCCTCTGTTCCAATAGGGTTTGGCGACCCAGTATCCGGCCAGGGGCTCGCCCTCTCGTGCCGGCAGCTTGCAATCGCACGAAGGGCCGTAACCCATCGCGCCGATGGCTTCTCCCGTTTTTTTGAGTTCGATCGCCCAGGTGTTGGTGGCATCCTTGAAGACCGTCCGGATCACGTCCAGGCTTTCTTCAAGGGTTTTGTGCGGCGCCCATCCGGCACGCGGCCCCACGTCGGGGTCCGACGCCCATTTATAGAGCGCGGCGGCGTCGCTGTCGCGCCAGGGCCGCAGGATGATACGGTCCGTTTCCATGACTCCGTCATAAAACAATTGCCCCGGGAGACGCATCTTCTCCTTCGGCGGGAAGGTGGATTCATATGCTTCGAATGCTTCCGGATGCTCGTTGGCGACAAAATACCCCTTGGGCGGGCAATAGGTCGCTTCTTCGATGCCGTTGGCCTTGAGCCAGCCGGGAATGAGCTCCTGGGCCAGGAAGAAGGGGACGTCATCCTCCTTGGGGAAGTCGTGATAGTGGATGTTGAATTTGCTGGCCAGGCCAAATCCGGCGTGCTTGTAGAAATCGATGTTGCCCTCCATGCAGAGGAATCCGACGCCCATCTCGCGGGCCTTGTCCAGTGCGTGATTCAGCAGGCGGAGCCCGTACCCCTTGCGCTTGCAGTCGGGATGGATGCTGATGGGGCCGAAGGTCCAGGAGGGCTTGTGCGTGCCGTCAGGCAGGATCAATTCCGCCTTGGAAAACATGATGTGGCCGATGATGCGGTCCGCCTCCTCCATCACAAAGTCCAATTCCGGAATGAAATCCGGATTGTCCCTGTAACAATGCAAGACGTAAGGCTCCGTGCATCCGGGGCGATATACATTCCAAAAAGCCTCACGGGTAAGGTTCTCCACCTCACGGTAATCGGCGGGTTTTTCAAGTCTGATTTTCATCGAGAGTACTCCTTCTAATTGCTGACCAAAGAATGCAGTCTGATGGAGAAATAGCCTTTCCCGTCCAGATAAGCTAGGGCATCATCGAGCAGCGCGGTCTTCTTGTCTTCATCCAGATCCGAATGGAAAAGAATCTCGATGAAAGTTTCCAGGGCATGGTCTGAGAGCCCTTCGGTCTCCACCAGATACCAGACCGGGTTCTCCTGCCGCAAGACCGTGTCGAGGTCGAAGGGCAGACTGGTCTTGCCGAATTCATCTTTCACGTCTGTCAGGGAATAATCCGGCGTGTCGCCGTCCAGCAGACCCAGTTTCCGGGCGATCAGCAGCAGCATCTCGCCCAGTCGGTCAATTTCTCTGAGTATAAAATCCTCCATGTAGAATTCTGATTGATCGCTGTGAAGATACGAAGAATAATTCAGTCGTTATCTTCCAACATGAATATAGAATCGGCAGGTTTGCCGAAGTAACGGGCAATCTTCAGAGCCAGGACGGTAGAGGGGACGTATTTGCCTGACTCGATGGAGTTGATCGTGTTGCGGCTGACGCCGATGGCATCGGCCAGTTGCTGCTGGGTGATGTCCAGGATGGCTCTTTCTACGCGGACGGCGTTCTTCATGATCCTTACTGTTTTTTAGATTTCCAGATCATACACTTGAAGATCCCGTAATACAAGACGGGCAGGATGATCGGAAGGATGATGATGAAGAACTCGCTCAAGTAGGGGCTCAATTCTAACTCTCCCAGGATGAGGCTTAAAACCAGAAGAAACGGGAAGAAAACATAGGCGGAGATCCCGATGGATTTCAAACGGAATCCGGAAATCATCTCGTCCTCCACCTTTTCCCGGGACATGCAGATAAAGAAAAGGGAGATGACGAGCGTGATGTGGGTTGCCTTTGCGAGATACCTGGCCAGTTCGATATCGTGTACGAACAGAACCTTGGCGAGTTCGGCGAAGACGGCCAGGATCAGGAGCCCCCAGCCAATCTTTTGGCAGGCATGGGGCATAAGCATACTTTTCTTGTTCATTGCATTTGCGTTTGGTATTCAAATGCAAAGATAGGTTTATTTTTCAAAATGCCAAATAAACTTTGCATTAATACAAATTTGTTTGTCTTTACTATCGCACTAGGTGAACTCTTTCCTCTAGAATGTGAAACTGAGATTGAGTGCAGTTGACGTTTCTTCTGAGGATAAACCGTGCTTTAAAGCGAAATCACATTCGAGGGCGATGCGGAAACGCCATACCTGAATTCCGATTCTGCCGCCGACGATACCGTATGGGTAATGGTTTATTTGGTTATTCTCGAGAAGTTTGGAAAACATAAATCCAGTGCCGGCTCCAATCCCTATATATGGGCTGGCCAGCCTGGAAGGGCAGATATTGTAATCGGCTACGGCCTTAAGAGCAACCTGGTTATCGAAAAACTCAGATGTCTGGAAGCCGAGTCCCATTTCTTCCGGATGTCCCTTGCCACACTTGAAGTTCAGTTGGCCGCCGACGTCAAAGTGCTCCGCGAATGCATATCTATACTCGAAAAAAACGCCCGGGCCTAACTCTCTATCCGGACCGCCGTGAGAAGCGATTAAACCGAATAAATTGATTCCTCCACCGATTTCAAAAAAATGCGAACCAACAATGCTTTGTGCTGAAGCACATATGCATACAAAAACCAGGAGCGAAGCAGCAAACAATCTTTTCATGATAGATACGCGACACATTTATGGAAGGAGGTCGGAAAGGATGGAGTCGAGGTCGGGGTGCGCGTCGTTGACAAGGATTTCTCCGGTCTTGCAATCAATCAGGAATACGGCCGGAATGAACTCGACTCCATAATTCCGGCCTGCTTTGCCGTCCTTGCCCAAAACATTGACCCAAGTCATCCCATTCTCCGAAACAAAGGTTTTCCACTCCTTGGTTTTGGAATCCAGGGAAACGCTGTATATCTCCAGTCCCTTGTCATGGTAACGGGCATACACATCTTTCAGCATGGGAATGGATTGCACGCAGGGGCCACACCAGGTGGCCCAGAAGTCCAGGATGACGTAGCGGTTTGCCGGATTGGCAACGATTGAACTCAGGCTGATACGATTGTCATCCACATCTGGATACTCCATATCGATGTATTGCTGATGAAGGAGATTCACGCCTTCTTCGGCGGCGTTCTTCCTGCGTTCTTCCGTTTTCGCCCTACGTGCCCATCTTTTTTTCATGGAGGCGATATATTTCTTATAGCCCTTGGCCTGGTCCGGGGACAAACGGTTCAGTATCTCCGATGCCCTGGTGAGATCGCCGGATTCATTATCGGCATATTCTATGGCCAGGAGACTCGTCCGTCCATCCCGGACCGCTTCTTCCCAAAGAGCTTCTTTGGCATCGTCATCCGCAGTCTGGATCCTGTGGTAGGCGTCATTCAGGACCGTTCCTGTCGCACCCGTGTACATATCCTCCTCATCATCGGCGTGGACGTCGACGATAATGGTACCGGGCTCCAGGAAGAAATCCTTCAATTGGCCCCAGTCCAAAGGATTGGCATAGACATCCTTTGGATCCACGGCATACAGGTACACGTGGGTCGGAGCCTTGAAACGGGGATGAAACTCGAAAGTGCCATTTTCGACAGTGGCCGTGGCGACGACCTTAAACTTGTTCCATGCATCCTGCAATTCAAGTTCGGCCCCATCCTTGACACCTTGGACGGAGCCTTTCACGGTGCAAGATTCGGATTGGGACTTGCAACCGACGAGGCTGATAGCCAGGACGGACAGGATTGAAATGATGTGACTTTTCTTCATTAATTTCCGATTTATCGGTGTAAAGATACGCATTACCCGTAATAACACAATACGGATTAAGAGCTCTCGGGACAGGTGTCCACAAAATGGCGTTTTACTGGAGACCTGTCCTGAAAGAATCGTAGCTGATGTCCCAAAGACAGGGACGGGAAAAACGAAAACGGCAGCCGTTTGGCTGCCGTAGTTTCGTTTCGTAGACCAAACTCTCCGAATCTCGAACCTCCGCTTCCTGGATGGACTGTTGGAAATCCAGCGATTCGTTGATGCTTCACACCGATTAATTCGATTTTCTCGTTCTCCTATCTTTGTAATATCGGAGTAGGGCTATTCCTGAAAAGAGTAACCAAACCCCGCCCGGGCCACAAGCGCATCGGCATACGGGCCGATTTTCTTGCGGATGCGTGTAATATTCACATCCACCGTGCGGGGCGTGACAATAACATCATCCGGCCACACGGCCGACAGCAACTGCTCCCGTGAAAACACCTTTCCCCGGTTCTCAAGGAAGAGTTTCATGAGTTCATACTCGGTCTTCGTGAAGGGGATATCCGCTCCGTCCACGGTCACCTTCTTTGCATCCGTATCTATCTGGATGCCCAGATAACGTATTCCGTTGCGGACGGCGCCGAGCCGGGCTTCCACAACATTGATGATGTAGTCACCCGTCTTTTCGCATTCACTCACGAGATCTGCATATACAGTCCCTTTGTCGTATCCGTACCGATGATCGTCAAGATTATCGATATTCTGCTGTTTGAGCGCATTACGGCAAGCATTGATCCTGCGCTCAATCTCCTCGGAGCGTGCCAGGTCCAGTTCTTCCTTGCGCCCGGAAAGTAGTTCGTTCATCCTGATAAGGGCATCACCGACCAGCGAGAACATCTCCTGGATACCTTCATCCTGCTGCTCGGTAAACTCAATCTTGTTGATCCTCTTACGGCGAAGGATGCGGGCAAGATTAAAGCAGCTGTCACCCACGGACTCCAGTTCCCCGATCTGTCGAAGCATCGCCCTGACCATCTCTTTCGTATCATCGGACAGATGGGCCGACCCGAGATCGCCCAGGTATCGGCCAATCTCGTTCTCCATCCGGTCGCTGCCTTCCTCTCCCTTCTCGATGCGGTCATAGAGTCTGGAGAATGCCTGCTCTTCTTTCGCGGCATACAGTTCCCGGACCAGCGCGAACATGTGCTGAGTCTTTTCCCCGTAAACGACAATCTCTTTCTGCGCCTGAAGCACGGAGATTTCCGGTGTCTTCATAA
>CAMVGM010000036.1 GCA_947167015.1 uncultured Bacteroidales bacterium | reverse complement strand
TCGATGCCGGTCCACATGAAGTCGCCGATCACGTAGTCGTAGCGGAGGGTGAATTTCCATCGCTCTTCGGTGTCGAGGTTGCCGATGCCGCGGCCGCCCCACATATAGTTGCCGCGGCTGCCGCCGTTGCCGCCGGATTCGGTGGCCACGACGCGCCGGTTCGGGAATTCAGCCTTGTCGATGGCGTACATCAGCTCCTTGCGCTCGCGCCAGCGGTCCGGATAGTTGTATCCCACGATATCGTTCTCGAAGGCGGCCAGGTATTCCGGCGTGGCGGGGGTGTTGGAGGCGATCTCGTCGTTGCCCGCCGTCACCAAGCGGGTGGGATCCAGCTTGTGGCACTGGGCGATCATCTCGCGGGCGAGGCCGGGGCCCACTTCGGTGTATTGGTCCTTGATCTCGTTGCCGATGCTCCACATCACGACCGAAGGGTGGTTGCGGTCGCGCTTGACCATGGCCTCCAGGTCCCGCTCATGCCACTCGTAGAAGTGGAGATTGTAGTCGTAGGGATTCTTGGGGGCCACCCACTGGTCGAAGGCTTCGTCCATGACCAGCATGCCGACCCGGTCGCAGGCGTCCAGGAAGGTCGGATCCGGCGGGTTGTGGGCGGTGCGGATGGCATTGCAGCCGCCGCTCTTGAAGATCTCGAGCCGGCGCTCCCAGACGCGGGCGGGTACGGCCGCGCCCACTGCGCCGCCGTCGTGGTGGACGTTGACACCGTACATCTTGACGTGCTTGCCGTTCAGCAGGAAGCCTTTGTCGATATCGTATTCGATGGTACGGATGCCCAGCACGTCATCCACCCGGTCCAGTTCCTTGTTCCCGTCGAGGATGACGGAACGCAGCGTGTAAAGGTAAGGATTGTCCAGGTCCCAGAGGGTCGGATCGTCCACGACGAGGGTCTGGACGACCGGATGCTTGGTCCCGGCCAGGATCTCCACGATGACCGAGGTGTCGGCGACCTGTTTTCCGTCGGCATCGAGGAGAATGTGCCGTACGGTCCCGTTCATGCGGGACTTGAGCTCGTTGACGATGGAAGACTGGATCTTGATGACGGCTTTTCCGCCCTGGATTTCCTGCGTGTAATTGAACACGCCCCACTTCTCGAAATAGGTCTTGGCGGTGGATACCAGCCGGACGTGCCGGTAGATGCCGGAACCGCTGTACCAGCGGGAATTGGGCTGCAGGGAATTGTCCACGCGGACGGCGATCACGTTGTCTCCGGCCTTCAGGTAGGGGGTCAGGTCGTACGAAAAACTGGAATAGCCATAAGGCCAGGTGCCCAGTTCGTGGCCGTTGATCCACACGGTGCTGTTCATGTAAACCCCGTCGAATTCGATGCTGTACTTCTTGTCCTTGCTGTAGCCGGGGACGGAGAAATGCTTGCGGTACCAGCCGATACCCGTCGGGAAATACCCGACCGCACCGCCGCCGGGAGCGGACTCGACGGGGTCCAGTTCGATGCTCCAGTCATGCGGCAGGTCGAGGCTGCGCCAGGAGCGGTCGTTGAAACCGGCCGACTGGGCGCCGGCGGTATCGCCGAGCCTGAAACGCCAGTCCGCATCGAAATTCGTGATCTCCCGGGACTGCGCCGCCGCGGCGGCACAGAGACAGAGCAGCAGGATTGCTGCGGAGAGAATTCTTCTCATCGTTGAGCCAATTAAGCGAGACATAATGAATTTTTTAAGGATGGTACAAAAATAATCGATAGAATCGAACCGGTCATAACATGTATCGGACAAATTATTTTGTGTCAGCAACTGTCTTTTTTGTGTCAAAGCATTTGATGGATAATCAAGACCTTTGTAACACATACAAAAAACCAGATTCACATGAGACCCACGAAGCATCTTTCCGCCCTGATCGCCGGCATCCTGTTTCTTCCGATGTCGGTAATGGCTCAGCCCCGCCAGAACAATCTTACCGTGGTCCCTCAGCCCGCCCGGGTCGTATCCCCGGTAATCGACGGCAACAAGACCACGTTCAGCATCGCCGCCCCGCAGGCCATCACCGTGAGCCTGCACGGCTCGTGGATGAATCCCGACGACAACTGCTACGGACCGCTGGTCCAGGACACCCAGGTCGGCGTGATTCCGATGACCCGCGGCGAGAACGGGGTCTGGTCCTGCACCATCGACACGCCGGCTCCCGAACTGTGGACCTACAACTTCTATATCGACGGCGTATATGTCCCCGATTTCGCCAACCCGCTCATGCAGCGCGACGGCATGCGCCTGTTCAGCATCCTGCTCGTCCCGGGCAAACTCTCCGAGAACTATGACGGGGCCACGCAGCATGGCAACCTCAACATGGTCTGGTACGACTCGCCGACCCTCGGTTTCGAGCGCCGCATGTATGTCTATACCCCTTACGGCTACGAGGACAAGGCCAACCGGAAGACCAAGTATCCCGTGCTCTACCTCCTCCATGGCGGCGGATGCGACGAGGATACCTGGGAGTCCATGGGCCGCGTGACCGCCATCGTGGACAACCTGATCCAGAAAGGCAAGGCCAAGCCGATGATCGTCGTCATGCCGAACGGGAATGCCACGCAGTCCAGTTCTCCGTTCCTGCAGATCCCGGCCCCCGCGGATGCCGCGGCCGCCGCCCGCCAGAACCGCAACGGCTACATCCATTCGCTGGTCAAGGACATCATCCCCTACATCGAATCCCACTACCGCGTGGTGCCGAAACCCGAGTACCGTGCCGTCTCCGGCCTGTCGATGGGCGGCGGACACACCCTGTCCGTCACGGCAGAATATCCCGGCACCTTCGCCTACATCTGTCCGATGGGCTGCGGCGGCAACCGCAACGAGGATTTCGTGAACGGGCTGCTCGGCATCAAGAAAGCCGGCTACAAACTCTACTGGCTCGCCGCCGGCACGAGCGACTTCGCCTATCCGGGCGCCCAGGTCCTGGACGAGGTACTGACCGAGAACGGCATGCCGCATACCTTCTATACAAAGAACGGCGGCCATACCTGGAGCAACTGGCGTATCTTCCTGAACGAGATGCTGCCCCTGCTCTTCAAGTAATCCCGAATCCGATTCAAATCCAACCATATGAAACCAAAACTGTCAATCCTATTCGCCATAGCGCTGGGCCTGCTCGGCAGCCATGGCGCCACGGCCCAGCCGGCGCAGTTCTACTGCATCGGCGCCGACGTCTCCGAAATCCCGGCCAGCGAGGCCCGGGGTTCGAAGTATTATGACATCGACGGGACGGAGATGGATCCGCTCCAGGTGATGGCGAAACACGGCTTCAACGTCATCCGCCTGCGCCTGTTCGTCAACCCGGAGGCCCCGCGCGGCTATTCCCGCGACGGCTTCTGCGGCACGGAGAGCACCATCGCCTTCGCCAAGCGTATCAAGGCGGCGGGTATGCAGTTCGCCCTCAATTTCCACTACAGCGACACCTGGGCCGACCCGGACAAACAGTACAAGCCTTCCAAATGGGAGGGGCTGACCGGTAAGGCCCTCGAGGACAAGCTTTACCAGTACACCAAAGAGACCCTGCAGGCCTTCAAGGCAGCAGGCGCCGCCCCGGAAATCGTGCAGGTGGGCAACGAGATCAGCCACGGCATGGTCTGGCCCGAAGGCAAGGTGATGGATGACGCCACCGAGGAGAACTGGGCCGCCTGCATGGGGCTCTACAAGGCCGGCCAGCGGGCCGTCCACGAGGTGCTCCCGGATGCCAAGCTGCAGGTCCACCTCGCCCTCGGCGGCGAGAATACGCTCTGCCGCGACTTCCTCGACCACATGGTCAAGTACGGGGCCGACTTCGACATCATCGGCCTCTCCTACTACGAGCGCTGGCACGAGACCTACAACGACATGAAGGCCAATATCTATGACCTGACCGCCCGCTACGGCAAGCCGGTCAACATCTGCGAGTATGGCGCCAATGCCGACAACATCAAGATCATCAACGACATCGTCCGCGCCACGCCGGACGGCCTGGGTGCCGGCACGATGGCCTGGGCGCCCACCCGCACGCTTTTCCCGCGCGACGGACGCGCCGACCGCCAGATCTTCGGGATCTACGAGCGGATCAAGGCGCAGTATGAGGACCCCAAGAAGCAGCCGTTGTACATCGCCCCGTTCAAGCCCTGCGTGAGTTTTGACGAGCCGATCATCGGGGCAGACATCTCCTGGGTGCCCCAGCAGGAGGCCCAGGGCGTCAAGTTCTCCGACAAAGGCGTGCAGAAGGATGTGCTCGAGATTCTCAAGGACCACCATTTCAACTGGATACGCCTGCGCCTGTTCGTGGACCCGACGGCCGAGAACGGCTATTCGAAAGACGGTTTCTGCGGACTGGAGCAGACCCTCGCCATGGCGGCGCGCATCAAGGCCGCCGGCATGAAATTCTTGCTCGATTTCCATTACAGCGACACCTGGGCGGACCCGGGCAAACAGTTCAAGCCTGCGTCCTGGAACCAGTCGGGTTCCGGCCTCGAAGGTCAGGTCTATTCCTATTCCGCCGAGATCATCCGCCGTTTCATCCAGGAAGGCGTGCGGCCGGACATGGTCCAGGTGGGCAATGAGGTCAATAACGGCATGGTCTGGCCGCAGGGAAAGGTCGAGGACGGCAAATACGAATCTTTCGCCGTGATGATCCGCTGCGCCAGCGCCGGCGTCCGCTCCGTCGATCCTTCCATCCCGGTGATGATCCACATCGCCTGCGGCGGGCAGAACGACAAATCCGTCGAGTTCTTCGACAAGATGCTTGCCCGCGACGTCAAGTTCGACGTGATCGGACAGTCATATTATCCCAAGCACCACGGCACGCTGGAGCAGCTGACCTTCAACGTGAACGATCTTGCCAGGCGCTATGGCCTGCCGGTCATCGTGGTGGAATACCAGGACTATCGCCGGGAGGTCAACGACATCGTCAAGGCCATTCCGGGCGGCCTGGGGGCCGGTACCTTTATCTGGGAAGCTACCAGCCCGATGTGGGGCGGCCTGTTCGACAAGGACGGCAAGACCACGGACCAGATGCGGGTCTATGACGATTTCTACAAATCAATCCGTTGATAATCAATCACTATAATCCAATCCGGTATGAAAAGACTTTCATTCATCCTTCTGTCTATGGCCCTGCTGCTGACCGGCAGCCAGGCGCTGTTGGCACAGACCCGCACGCTCAAGGGTGTCGTGGTGGACGGGGGCGGAATCCCCGTGATCGGCGCAGCCTTGTACGAAGAGGGTAACCAGAGCCGGGGCGTCACGACCGACGTCGACGGCAATTTCTCGCTGGCCGTTTCCGGCGCCGACGCCGAGGTCACGATCGTATGCCTGGGATATCAGACGCGTGTCATCTCCGCCTCTTCTCCCGAGTTCGAAAGCGGCCGCGTCGTGCTGACCGACGACCAGATCCAGCTCGATGACGTCGTGGTCATCGGTTACGGTACGGTCCGCAAGAGCGACATGACCGGGTCCATCGCCGCCATCAAGGCCGAGGAAATCAACCGCGGTGCCGTGTCAAACAGTTATGAACTGTTGCAGGGCAAGGTCGCGGGCCTGCTCGTCCTGCCGGACGGGACCCTGCGCGTGCGCGGCATCTCCTCCCTGAACGCCTCCAACAGCCCGTTGATCGTGGTGGACGGCGTTCCTCTCAACGCGAACGGCCTGTCCTCCATCAACCCGGATGACATCGACTCCTTCTCCGTCCTCAAGGATGCTTCCTCCGCCGCGATCTACGGATCCCGTGCCGCTTCCGGCGTCATCCTCGTGACGACCAAGAAGGCCAGCGCCAGCCGCAAACCGCGTGTCTCCTACAGCGGATCCGTCAGCCTGAGCCACTATATCGGGCGCGAGGACGTGATGGGGGCCGACGAGTACCGCAGTTTCATGCGCCAGCTCTATGCGGACCGTCCCGGCTCGCTCGCGGCGGCGGAAGCCCTGATGGGCGATGCCAGCACGGACTGGATCAGCCTCGTGACCCGCGTCGGAGAGCGTTCTACGCACAACCTGAGCATCAGCGGCACTGCCATTAAGGGCCACCTGCCGTACCGCGTCTCCCTGGGCTACATGCAGAACATGGGACAGACGCTCGGCTCCTGGAGCCACCGCCCCACGGTCACCGTCTCGCTGACCCCGACTTTCCTGGATGACCACCTGAGCATCTCGCTCATGGGCAAGGTGAACACCTCCTTCTCCGACCCCGGCAGCGCGAGTTACAGCTCCGCCGCCAATTTCAACCCGACCCTGCCGGTGTATTTCCTGAATCCCGACGGTTCCATCGACTATGATACCAACTATGGTTATTATATCGATTCCACGGGCCGCGGCGACGACCTCGTCCCGGGCGCCGGCGCCTCGACCAACCCGATGCAGTACCGGACCTCGCTGACGAAGCCGCGCAACCTGGGCTGGACGCTCAGCAGCGTGATCAACTACAAGGTCCATGGCCTGGAGGACCTGGAATTCAACCTCCGCACCAGCACCGACCGCCGTACCAACAGCAACTGGAGCCGCAGCAAGCCGGGCTACTGGGGGCTGATCAACGACAGCGTCGCGCCGAAGGTGGGCCTGTACACGCTCAGCGACGGCTTCAACATGAACGACATGCTCGAGTTCTACGCCAACTACAAGCACGACTTCAACGGTCACCGGATCGATGCGATGGCCGGTTACTCCTACGAGCATTTCTATAATTACAACCACAGCGAGCAGCACTACAACGACGATTACGTCAATGAAGCCAAGGGCGTCGACGTCAAGAAGGACGACCTCTACGGCAGCATTACCCGCCACGGCGAGGAACACTTCCTCGTCTCCTTCTACGGCCGCGTGAACTACTCTTACAAGGGACGCTACCTGGTGACCTTCACCCTGCGTAACGACGGCTCTTCCCGCTTCGCGCCCGACAGGCGCTGGGGTCTGTTCCCGTCCGCGGCCCTGGCCTGGAACATCAAGGAGGAGTCCTTCCTGAAGGATGTCCGGGGCGTGGATGAACTCAAGCTCCGCTTCGGCTGGGGCGTGACCGGACAGGAGAGCGGCATCGCCAACTACTCCTACCTGGCCAACTACAAGATGTCCACGGGCACCACGTCCAAGTACAACATGGGCTCCGACGGCCGCGTGTTCAACCTGACCCCGAGCGCCTACGATCCCAACATCAAGTGGGAGGAAACCGTCACGGCCAACGTCGGTCTGGACTTCAGTTTCGGCAAGGACCTCGTCTCGGGTAACATCGACCTGTACAAGAAAGATACGAAGGACCTGCTCAACACGGTGCTGATCCCGATGGGCGCCAACTTCTCCAACGAACTGCTCACCAACATCGGCAGCATGTCCAACAAGGGCATCGAGCTCGGCTTGAACTACAATCCCGTCCGCAACCGTATCTCCAGCCTGATGATCGGCGTGAACCTGACCCTGCAGGACACGAAGTTCACCAAGCTGACGGTCGGCGACGAGAGCGTCAACAAGGATTATTACATCCAAACGGGCGGTATCGGCGTCGGCACGGGCGGCTATTCGCAGCAGCATCGCGTCGGCTATGCGCCTCGTACCTTCTTCCTGTACCAGCAGGCTTACGATGCCGAAGGCAAGCCGATCCAGAATGCTTTCGTGGACCGGGACGGCGACGGCATGATCACCGACGGCGACCGCTACCTGACCGGCAAGAGCCCGCTTCCCTCCTTCTTCTACGGACTTCGCGTGAAGTACAATTACAAGAACTGGGACTTCGGCTTCAACGCCCACGGTTCCGCCGGCAACTGGGCGTTCTGGAATTACCATCAGAACAATTCCACCGTGGCCAACGACTGGATCAACTACAGCCACCTGTACAACTACCGCAAGATCGTGAACCGGACGGGCTGGACGAATACCAACATGATCGCCCAGAGCTATTCCGACTACTTCCTGCACGATGCTTCTTTCTTCAAGATCGATGACGTCAATATCGGCTACAGCTTCCCGAAGATCTTCGGAAACGCCAGGCTGCGCCTGGCCCTGACGGCCAATAATCTGCTGATCATCACCAAGTATCCCGGCGTCAATCCGGAGATTGGCGAGAGCGGAATCGACGGCAGCGGCACGCCGCTGTCCCGGACCTACTCCCTGCGTGTTAATCTTAACTTCTAATTGTGACCAAGAATATGAAAAAGCTGATATATATTGCCTTGGTGCTCGCGACGGGCTTTTTCGCAACTTCTTGCGTGAGAGACCTGAACGCCTATCCTTTCAACGAGGATGACTTCACGTCGGAGAACGCTTACGGAAACGAATATGCGAACTATGTCTCCGGCCTGGCCAAGATTTACCGCTGCTTCAACAACACCTCCGACCTGCAGGTCGAGGACGGCGGCGCCTCCGAGCTGATCCGCGCTTTCTGGTGCGTCCAGGAATGTTCCACGGATGCCTGCAAGAACGACTGGGAGAAGGACTCCTGGACCCAGGACATCAACAAGAACACCTGGTCCACGGCCGACAATGCCGCTTCGTACGCCCTTTATTGCCGTACCCTGCACGGAATCACCTATACCAACGAATTCCTGCGCCAGACCACGGACGAAAAGCTTTCCGCCCGCGGATGCTCCGACGACCTCGTCTCGAAGGTGCATTCCCTGCGCGCCGAGGCCCGCTTCCTCCGCGCCGTCATGTACTGGATGGCCATCGACACCTTCGGCGACGTGCCGTTCGTGACCGAGGAATCCGAATTCGGTGCCGCTTCTCCCGAGGTGAAACCGCGCGCCGAGGTCTATGATTTCATCGTCAGCGAACTGACGGAGCTGGTCGCCAGCCCCGACATGCCGGCTGCCGGGTCCAACTACCCGCGTGCCGACAAGGGGGCCGCGCTCGGCCTGCTGACCCGCGTGTACCTCAATGCCCAGGTTTACAACAGCACGGTGGACGCCAAGGGCAACGTCACCAAGAAGGGAGATGCCAAGTGGAAGGAGTGCATCGCCGCCTGCGAGGAAATCTTCAAGATGAACTACGACCTCTGCGCCAAGTATTCCGACCTGTTCCGCGGCGACAACGGGGAGAACCCGGAGGCCCGGAAAGAGATCCTGTTCGCCATCGATTACGATGAAATCAGCATGAACGGCTGGGGCGGGACGATCTTCCTGGCGCAGTCCTGCTTCACGGTGGGCGACGACCGGGATGCCGCCGGCAACCAGCAGTATTCGCTGGGCGTCGCGGACGGCTGGGCGGGTATCCGCGTCCCGTCCGAGTACGTGTTCGATTATTTCGGCGTGACGGTTCCCGAGGAAGGGTATGACGACGAGGGCAAGTATACGGGCATCTACAACTACACCGACGACCGCGCCTCCATGTTCTACATCAAGGGGCACAAGGAGCAGATGACCGACCTGGCCGAGTTTACCCAGGGCTGGAGCCTTTACAAATACAACAACATCCCGCACAACATGACGCGCGAGGAGTTCGCCAGTTCCGCCCGGAGCTACGGTACCGCCAGCGCCAAGTGCGGCATCGACTATCCGTTTATCCGCCTGGCCGAGATTTATCTCAATTATGCCGAAGCCTGCGTCATGGACGGCCAGGCCGCCAAGGCCCTGCCTTATCTGAACAAGATCCGCGCCCGCGCCCACCTCGATGCGCTCCCGAGCTACAGCCTCGAGGATGTCCAGAACGAGCGTGCCGTCGAACTGGTCTGGGAGGCGCTCCGCCGCACGGACCTGATCCGCTGGGACAAGTTCCACTCCGGCGACTTCCTCTGGAGATGGAAGGGCGGCAGCTATCAGGGCCAGGGATTCTCGCAGCACCTGCTGGTGTTCGACTTCCCGCAGTCCGAGCTGACCGCGAACAGCAATCTTTCCCACAAACCGGGCTATGCCAATTAAAGAATCAATCGTATGAAACGAATCAAATATTGTTTGTTGCTGGCGGTTGCAGGCGTGCTTGCGGCCTGTGATCCCAACGGACTGGAGATCGTCAAGACTTCTGCCGAGAGCCAGTTCGTGGCACCGAAGATGAACGCGATGGAGACCGTGCAGGTCTCCCAGGCGAACTATGACGGGACCGGCGAGGTCACGTTCAGTTGGGAAAAGGCTGATCTCGGCATGCCGACGGAACTGAGCTATTCGATCTTCCTGTCGAGCCCGACGAACCCTGACATGTGCCTGGTGTCCGGCGTGACCAAGAACAGTTACTCGATCGACTATAAGACCCTGTTCGCCAAACTGGTGGGCGAGAGCAACCTGGGGCTGCCGAAGGGCAAGTCCTCCACCATCCCCTGCTATGTCACGGCCACGATGGGCGACGGCTATTATGTCGTCAAGTCCGAACCGGTACAGGTGACCTTCGACATCGCCCGCATCAGCACGGGCATCAACATGCTCTATGTCACGGGCGACTTCAACGGCAACCACCCCGACCGGAACGGCATCGAGGAGACGGAATCCGGCGGAAAGGCCTACCAGGGCCTCGTGAACATGAAGTCCTCCGGAGCCAATAAGATCAAATTCCTGGAGTACACCTATTCGGGCAAGAACGACGGCGATGCCTGGGGAGATGACGGCGGCAGCCTCAAGATCGGCGGTGACGCCATCGAGGCTCCGTCCGAGCTGGCCTATGTGCGGGCAGACCTTGTCAGCGGTACCTATTCCATTTCCAAACTGGACGGCCCGGTGCGCCTGTGCGGCCTGGGCGGATGGTCCTTCCGCAACAACCCCGAACTGGTCTGGAATGCCGAGGAGAAGGCCTGGATCGGCGAAGCCGATTATTCTTCCGGCAATTTCCGCGTGTCCATCAACGACAGCTGGAGCTTCACTTTCGGACCCAAGCGTGCCGCGGATCTGACCGTGCGTGACGGATCGGACATCAAGATCTATCACAATGATATTTCCAAGAAAGCGTTGGGCGGCGATGCGAACTTCAAGGTCAACAAGGCCGGCCGCTACCGCTTCAAGATGTACTATGAATCCGCCGACTGCACCTGGCATATTGCGGTGAGTGCGGTGAAATAATCGATCTTGTGTTTTTTTTCATTGCCCCGGCTTCCTGGAGACCGGGGCAATGATTATCTTTGTACCAAACCATCAGTAAGCCATGAGAAAAACCTATCTCGCCGCCCTGGCGGCATTGACCGCCGCCGTGTCGGCCCTCGCCGCACCGCGGCAGGAAGTCATCCTGGAGAAGGGCTGGAAATTTACCAGAGCCGACGGCGAATTCTCGCCTGCCGTCGTGGACGACGGCGGTTGGGAGAACGTCCGCGTGCCGCACGACTGGGCGATTTACGGTCCCTTCGATGCCAACAACGACGCACAGGTAGTCGCGATTACGCAGAATTTCGAGCGCCGGGCGAGCCTGAAGACCGGCCGCACCGGCGGCCTGCCCTACGTGGGCGTGGGCTGGTACCGCCTGAGCTTCGACGCTCCGGATTTCGGGCCCGGCAAGTGCGCCGAACTGTTGTTCGACGGAGCGATGAGCCAGGCCAAGGTCTATGTCAACGGGAAATATGTGGGAGAATGGCCCTACGGCTATAATTCTTTCCATTTCGACGTTACGGAGTATCTCAATCCGGACGGGAAGGACAACGTCCTCGCCGTTCGCCTGGAGAACCTCCCGGAGTCGTCCCGCTGGTATCCGGGCGCCGGCCTGTTCCGCAACGTCCATCTGATCGTTACCGACAAGGTGCACGTGCCGGTATGGGGCACGCAGCTGATCTGCTCCGACGTCTCCAGGCGTTCCGCCAAGGTGGACCTCAAGGTGACGCTCGAAGGAACGCCCTCCAGGATCAAGACGGTGATCTACGCCCCGGACGGCCGCAAGGTGGCCTCCAAGGTCCGTTCCAAGGCCTTCGACAAGGGCCTGGAGCAGAAAATGAAGATCCGCCGGCCGGCCCTGTGGTCGCCGGAGTCTCCTTCGCTCTACAAGGCGGTGACTACCGTCTATGCCGGGCGGGAAGCCGTGGATGAATACACGACCACTTTCGGCGTCCGCTCCATCGAGCTGATTCCCGACCAGGGCTTTTTCCTCAACGGGGAGAAACGCAAGTTCCAGGGCGTTTGCAACCACCACGACCTGGGCCCGCTGGGCAGCGCGGTCAACGAAGCGGCCCTGCGCCGCCAGCTCACGCTGCTCAAGGAGATGGGCTGCGATGCCATCCGCACCTCGCACAACATGCCGGCACCCGAGCTCGTGCGCCTGTGCGACGAGATGGGTTTCATGATGATGATCGAGCCCTTCGATGAATGGGATATCCGCAAGTGCCGCAACGGCTACCACCTCTTCTTTGACGAGTGGGCCGAGAAAGACATGGTCAACATGCTGCATCAGTTCCGCAACGACCCGGCCGTGGTGTTCTGGAGCATCGGCAACGAGGTGCCCAGCCAGTGCAACGAGAGCGGCTATGCCACGGCCAAGTTCCTGGTGGATATCTGCCACCGGGAGGATCCGACCCGCTTCACCACCTGCGGCATGGACCAGGTGCTCTGCGTGCTCGAGAACGGCCTCGCGGCCCTGCTGGACGTACCGGGTTTCAACTACCGCGTCCATCTGTACGAGCAGGCCTATGAGACCCTGCCGCACAAGATCGTGCTCGGCAGCGAGACGGCCTCCACGATCTCCTCGCGCGGCGTGTATTATTTCCCGGTCGAGAAGACCGCCCGCGTGCAGCACGGCGATCTCCAGTGCTCCTCTTATGACCTCGAGTATTGCGGCTGGTCCAACGTGCCGGATATCGATTTCGCGATGGCGGAGGACAAGGAGTGGGAGATCGGACAGTTCGTCTGGACAGGTTTCGACTACCTCGGCGAGCCCACGCCTTATAACCTGATGCCCAACCACAGTTCCAACTTCGGCATCATTGATCTCGCCTCGATTCCCAAGGACCGCTACTATCTGTACCGCAGCGTCTGGCGGCCCGGCGTGGAGACCCTCCACATCCTGCCGCACTGGACCTGGCCGGGCCGCGAGGGCGAAGTGACCCCGGTCTTCGTCTATACCAACTATCCTTCGGCCGAACTGTTCATCAACGGCAAGAGCCAGGGTGTCAGGACCAAGAACCCTTCCGACGAGCAGGGCCGTTACCGCCTGATGTGGATGGATACGGTCTATGAGCCGGGCGAGGTCAAGGTCGTGGCTTTCGATGCAGCCGGAAATGCCGTGGCCGAGCGCAGCGTCCGCACCGCGGGCGAGCCGGACCACATCGAACTCAAGGTGGACCGCAGCAGGCTCAAGGCCGACGGCAAGGACCTGGCTTACATCGAAGTGAGCGTGGTGGACAAAGACGGCAATCTCTGCCCGTCTGACGGCCGCCTGGCCTCATTCAGTACGGAAGGTGCCGGCGGCGCCTACCGTGCTTCCGCCAACGGCGACCCGACCTGCCTGGACCTTTTCCACCTGCCGCAGATGCATTTCTTCAACGGCAAGCTGACGGCCCTCGTACAGGCCGCGGAAGCGCCCGGGACAGTGACGTTCACCGCCTCCGCGCCGGACATCCGGAGCGCCAGCGTGACGATCACCGCTGAATAAAAGGAATCGGGGAGCCGGCCGGCTCCCCGATCTCTTTTTATTTTTTGAAAAGCATCGGCAGGAATTCATGCAGGCACCGCCGCCAGGTCAGCCATTCGTGGGCTGTGCCCGGCGAAGGGTAATACGTGCAGTTGATGCCGGCATCATTGAGCATTTTCGCGATCCTTTCGCTGCCCATTCCCTCTGCCGTTCCCATTCCCATAAAGAAGGCGTGGACTTTCTTGTTGAAGGCGGCCGGGTCGGCGAAAACGCCGTCATAGATCTCATCCACCTTGGCGCCGGGCCCCAGGAAGATGGCACCGCTGAAGGAGCCGATGTGGGAGAATTTGTCCAGGTGGCGCAGCGTGGTCTCGAAGGTCTGGTGCGCGCCCCAGGAGAGGCCTGCCATCGCGCGGTGGTCGCGGTCGGACAGCGTGCGGAACTCCTTGTCGATGAACGGGATGATGTCCTGGACCAGGATGATCGGGAAAGTGGCGCCGAAGGCGTCGCGGGCCTTGGCGGGATCCTGCCCGGGTTTGGCCCGGAACATGATGCCGCAGTTGCCGCTGTCCATTACCACGATCATCGGCTTGCACTGCCCGGCCGCGATCATATTGTCGAGGATGTGGTTGGCCTTGCCCTGCTTGCCCCAGCCTGTTTCGTCCTCGCACATACCGTGCTGGAGGTAGAGCACGGGATAGCGTTTGCGTGGCTTGTTCTCGTATTCTGCCGGTGTGTAGACCATACAGCGGCGGTACTGCTTTTCATAGGAGGACCAGTAGACGACCGAGCGGATCTGGCCGTGGGGCACCTCGTGCGGCCTGTAGTAGTCACCTTCCGGCCCCTCCGGAACCTCGATCATACTGGAG
The DNA here is from genome assembly GCA_947167015.1 of uncultured Bacteroidales bacterium. Classification (GTDB taxonomy): domain Bacteria; phylum Bacteroidota; class Bacteroidia; order Bacteroidales; family UBA932; genus Cryptobacteroides. The sequence continues at coordinate 9,843 of CAMVGM010000036.1, read as the reverse complement.
CGGCCGTAACTGCCGCAGTAGGTGTCGGTATTGATGTCCGTGACCTGGACGCCGTCCACCATAAAGTGGTAGAAGTGTGGACCCACCACAAGCGGCTTCGTGGTGCAGTACCACCAGCCGTCGGGGTCCTTCTCCATGTCGTGGCGCCCCTGCAGGTCGAGGTAGACTTCCTTCGCCTGGGGCGCGTATATGCAGAAATAACCGCGCTGCTGTGCATCGACGCGCGGATACTCGCGTTCGAACAGGGCGGTTTCGGATACGGTGGTACCGGCCGGAATCGGGCGGCCCTGCGCCGCGGCGGACAAGGGCAGCAGTGCACAGGCGGCTGCCAGGATCAGGATTCTTTTCATTTTTATTTGTTTTTGAATGATTTCATATAGTCGGAGGGGGTCATGTTGTATGCGGCGGAGAAGGTGCGCGTGAAATAGGAGGCATTGGAGAATCCGACCGAGTACATGACTTCGGAGACGGTGAAGTTGCCGCTTTGCAACAGCAGGGCGGCTTTCTTGAGCCGGATGGAACGGATATACTCGACGGCGGAGAGGCCGGTGAACTGCTTGAGCTTCCGGTAGAGTTGTTTCTCGCTGAAGTCTCCCAGGTCGCAGAGGCGCGACACGGAGAGGTCGGCGTCATCCAGGTGCTCCTCGATCAACTGTGTGACTTTCTTCATGAATTTCTCGTCCTGCGACAGTTCCCGGTTGCTGCCGGGGGAGGTGAGCATCTCCATCCGGATGCGCTGTTCCATGCGTTTCTTGTTGCCCAGCAGTTGGCCGACCCGTGCGGTCAGGGTCGGAACTTCGAAAGGCTTGGGCAGGAAGACGTCGATGTTGAGGTCTATGCTCTGCTGTTCGGTCTCGCGGTCATCCTTGGCGGTCAGCAGGATGATCGGTATGGTGCTGAGCGGAGCGAACTTCCGGATCTGGCGGCACATCTCCAGGCCGTCCATCACCGGCATGCGGACGTCGGAGATGATCAGGTCCGGGATGACGTCCTGGCATAGCTTGAGGCCGCTCTTCCCGTTGTGCGAGCAGACACAGCGGTAGTTTTCTTTCAACAGGCTTTCCAGGAAATTGCATATCTGCGCATTGTCATCCACGATGGCGATGAGCGGCTTGTCCGTGTCTGCGGCATCCGCCGTCCCGGCGGCAGACCCGCTTCCCACGCCGGCCCCTTCCGCGAGGCAGGGGAGCAGCACGGTGAAGGTGGTGCCGTTGGCGTCGGAATCCACGGCCACCTGGCCGCCGTGGACTTCGACGAATTTTTTGATGACGGACAGGCCGATCCCGGTGCTGTCGTAGCCGCCCTGCTTGGTGCGGGAGGACTCGAAGTATCGCTGGAAGGCGAACGGGATTTCCTCGTCCGGGATGCCGATGCCGGTGTCGGATACCTTGATGATCAGCTGATGCCCGATGTCGTCCCGCTCCAGGGTCATCAGGACCGATCCTCCTTCCGGCGTGTACTTGCAGGCATTGGACAGGAGGTTGTTCAGCACGGTCTCTATCTTGACGATGTCGATGGTCACCGGGATGGCCGGATGGCTGCTGCTGAAGATGAACTCGTGCTTGGGGTAGTTGTCCCTCCAGGAGTCGAAGATGGTGCGGGCGAAATCCACGAACTCTACGTCGGAAGTCATAGGGGAATCGGCTACGCCGCCGGTTCCCTTGTAGAAGTCGATGGTGTGGTGGATCAGGGTGCTCAGGTGCATGGCGTTCTCCTGGGCGATCTGCAGATCGGTGAGGTCCGTACCGGGAGGCGCTTCCCGGATCACCTTGCCGAGCGGTCCGATGACGAGACTGAGCGGGGTTTTCAGTTCGTGGGCGAGATCCTGGAAGAAGGCGGCTTTCTGCCTGGACTGCTCGGTCAGCTCGTCCCGCTGCGTGCGCTCCAGTTCCAGATAGCGCCGCGTGATGGCGAGTTTCACGATGGTGAAGATGGCACCGCCCAGGAGTCCCAGATAAAACAGGATCATCCAGGGGGACAGGTACCAAGGCTGGCGGATCCGGAAGGAAAGGATGTCCACCGGTCCCGCTGCGATGCCGGACGGCGCCACCGCCAGACGGTAGCGGCCCGGCTGGAGAGCCGTCAGGCTGATCTTGTTGCCGGTCACCGTCCCCCGGTGGTCGTTGCGGCCGTCCAGCCGGTAATCGAAGCGGTGGGGGAACTGGTCATCGTAGTCGAAGTCCGAGAAAGAGATCTCCAGGTGGTTCTGTTTGTGGCTGAAGACCAGGGGCTTGTCGGTAATCTCCGCCGCTTCGATCTTGTGCGTGCCGTTGACGAGGACTTCGGTTATGCTGATGGGCGGTACGGCACTGTCGTAGTAGCCCTGGAGATAGGCGATGCTGACCTCGTCCACGTTGCCGGCGGTGCCGAGCAGCAAACTGCGCCGTTCTCCATCATAGGCGATGCTGACGTAATTCTTGTAGGTGCCCAGGCTCCTGACATCCATCTCTTGCTCGCCGACGGAGAACAGACCTTCCGATGAACAGACCCAGATCCGTCCTTCCGCCTCGACGAGCGAATAGGATTCGAGGTCGTTGTCCGGGTGGATGGTGACCGCCTGGATGTCAGATCCGTCCTCCTGCGGCGTGATGCGGAGGATCCGGTTGGCGGCGGCGACCCAGATCCGTCCCTCGGCATCCCCGCACATGCTGTCCGTGCCTCCGGGAGCGGATTCCAGCTCCGCGATTTCTCCGGAGACCGGATCGATCCGGAAAACGTGCTGGTCGCGGGTCAATACCCATACCCTGCCCAGGCGTCCGCGGATGATACGTGCGACGTCGTCCGAAGAAAGCCCGTCCTGCTGGGTGTAGCGGGCTTCTGTCGTCCCGTCTTTTCGCAGGCGGAAGACGCCATCGAAAGTCGCCGCCCATAGTTCGTCCTTCAGGGGGAGCAGGTCATACACCCAGTTGTGGCTGTCGGGGATGCTCATGCTGATCATTTGCCCGCTCGCCTCGTCGTATCGGAGGATTCCGCCGTCGGAACAGAAATACAATTCGTCGGTCCGCGGGTCCTGGACGATGCGGCGGACCTTGTTGTGCGGAATGCGGAAGGGACTGTCCGACATGGCATAATGCCGGATGCCGCCGTCGTCCCCGATCTGGAAAATACCGTTGGATCCGCTCGCCCAGAACCGTCCGCGGCCGTCGCGCAGCATGGAAATGTATGGGCCGCTCTCATTCTCCGGCAAACCTTCGACCGCATGCAGGCCCGGCGTCTGCCTGAGATACAGCAAGCCGGTTTCCGTGCCGAACCAGAGGTCGCCGAGACGATCCTCCAGGCAGGTCCAGGTCACGATGTCACTGATTTTTCCGGTCTGGCCGTTTGTCGGGTCGTAACGGAACAGGCCGTTGTCCGTGCCGACCATCAGCCGGCCTTCCCGGTCTCTGTAAATGCTTTTGGCGATCGGGAAAGGGCTTGCTTCCAGTTGCCGTCCGTTTCCGATATCTATGTGCACCAGTTCGGACGGGGTCCCGATCCACAGGGTGTTTCCCTCTGGCAGGATGCTGGTCGCAAAAAACCGCCCGCTCGAAGGCAGGGGCGTGTAGGTGCCGCCGGAAGTCTTGTACGTGCCCAGTCCGCTTCGCGTGCCGACGTACAGGATGTCTCCTGACGCAGCGAGGGAGAAGATGTCTCCTTCGGTCAGCCGGATGGCCGTATCCGCGGCCGGGTCGTAGCGGTACAGGCCGGTATCCGAGCCCACGTAGATGAAATCCCCGTGGACGAGCAGGTCGCGGACCTGTTCTCCGTCGAAGGGGGTGGCCCTTCTGAAACCGCGTTCCGAAAGATTGAAAAAGTATATGCCGTCGTTCGTGCCGAGAAGCAGGTTCCCGGCTTGCTGGACCAGCCTGTTGATCAGGATATGGCCGTCGGGGCAGGGAAACGGAGACAGGTCATAGCCGTCGAAACTGTACAGGCTCCGGTCGGTGCCGAACCAGATCATTCCGTCCTCCTGCTGGACGATGCTCCTCACGGACAGGATCTTCGTCCTGTCGATGAAATGGCCGTTTCCCGATGAATCAGCCATCGCCGCCGGCCCCGCCAGGAACAGCGCGATCAGGAGCGGTATCCGATATATTATATTCATAATCATTATTTGTGACAGGAAGATACGAATAATTCCGGGTCTATGGAAACAAGGATTGAAATATGTCATCATTTGTCCTATCCGTGTCATGAAGGACTGCTGATATGACGTAATTTTGCAACAGATTGATGATTGCTTGATTGGTATCCGGCCCGCCAGGTTCAGCTCTCGTTTGTTTTTGGGAAAGTATAGATTTGGTTAGTAAATGATTCAACGGCGGGCCGGGTTTCCAAAGGAATGACTATCTTTACAAAAACGATATCCCATGCGACGAATGCTTTCCATTTTGTGTGTGCTGGCTGCCGGATCGGTGTTGGCACTTGCACAACCGTCCCGTGTCGTGACCGCTTTCGACAAGGACTGGCGTTTCATACAGGCCGACCCTGCCGGTGCGCAGGCTCCCGGCTTCGCTGACAAATCCTGGCGCCGGCTCGACCTGCCCCACGACTGGAGCCTCGAGGGCGAGAACCTCCAGGACAATCCCGGTGGCGGCGGCATCGGTTTCTTCCCGATGGGAACAGGGTGGTACCGCAAATCCTTCGACGTGCCCGGCTACAGCAAGGACAAGCTGTACTCCATCGAATTCGACGGCATCTATATGAACAGTACCGTCTGGGTGAACGGCGTATGCCTGGGTACCTGGCCGTACGGTTATTCGAGTTTCTCGTATGACCTCACGCCGGTGCTGAAAGCGCGGGGCAACGTGATCGCCGTGCGCGTGGACAACTCGCAGCAGCCCAATTCCCGCTGGTACAGCGGTTCCGGCATCTACCGCCACGTGCGGCTGGTCGCGACGTCGAAGACCCGCTTCGACAAGTGGGGTGTGTTCCATTATACGACTTCGGTCGATGAAGGTACGGCCAAGGTGCTGGTCCGCTCGGACATCACCAACGGTGAGGCCCGCGCCCGCGAACTCACCGTCCGCCAGACCGTGCTGGACGCTTCCGGCGCCGTGGTGGCCACGGTGGAGAAGCCGGTCGGCATGGTCGCCGGCGGCTCGCAGACGGTTGACCTGCGCGTCGAGATTCCCGGGGCGCAGCTTTGGGATACGGAGAATCCTTATCTGTACACCCTGCGCTCCCAGCTGCTCGCTTCCGGAAAGGAGATCGACTGCGTGGAGGGCAGTCTGGGCGTGCGTACGATCGAGTATGACGTGGACCGCGGCTTCCTGCTCAACGGCAAGCAGGTCAAGATGAAAGGCGTGAACCTGCATCACGATGCGGGCGCCGTGGGCGCGGCCGTGCCCGAGCGCGTCTGGGAGCGGCGCATCGAAATCCTGAAAGAGGGCGGCTGCAACGCCATCCGCACGGCCCACAACCCACCGGCCCCGGAGTTCCTCGACCTTTGCGACAAGCACGGCATGCTGGTGATGGACGAGGCCTTTGACATGTGGGTGGCCGGCAAGAACCGCAACGACTACCATCTGGCCTTCGACGAGTGGCACCTGCGCGACCTGTATGCCATGGTGGCCCGTGACCGCAACCATCCTTCGGTGGTGATGTGGAGCATCGGCAACGAGATCCGCGACCAGCGCAGCGAGGTCGGCCCGGGCATCGCCCGGGAGATGATAGATTTCTGCCACAAGCTAGATCCGACCCGCCTGGTGACGTCGGGCAATGACGAAATCGCTTCCAACAGCCCGACTTCACCGGAATTCCTGGCCGCCTTCGAGAACGACATCATCGGTTATAATTATCCCGACCGCTGGCGCACCCGCCGCGAGCTGAACTACGCCCTCGACAAGGCGGAGTTCCCGAACCGCCGTGTCGTGGCCACGGAATCCTCCGGCCTGGGCGGACCCCGCCGGCAATACACCCTGCCCGACGCCCAGCCCGAGCGTCCGCTGGGTGCCGGACAGAACGGCTTCTCCCCGCAGCAGATGAACAATCCGCAGATGCAGCAGATGATGCGCAACATGCGCCGCGCCAACCGCGGCATCATCAGCAGCGGCCTGATCGACGTGGAGCAGCGCTGGCGCTTCGCGATGAACTACGACTACGTGATCGGCGACTTCATGTGGACCGGCATCGATTATTACGGCGAGTCCGGCTGGCCGTCCCGTGGCAGCACCTCGGGGTATCTCGACAACTGCGGCTTCAAGAAGGACGGCTACTGGTTCTTCAAAAGCATCTGGACCGACGAACCTGTCCTGCACCTGCTGCCGCACTGGAACTGGGCCGGACACGAAGGACAGATCATCCAGGTGGCCTGCTTCACCAACTGCGAGGAAGTCGAACTCTTCGTGAACGGCAAGTCCTACGGCAAGAAGGAGACCGAGTTCCCGCGCCGCGGCGTGGATCCCAGCTGGGCTTCTTATGCCCCCGGCAAGCGGTACGCAACGACGGCGGATCTCCATCTGACCTGGGACGTGGAGTATCAGCCCGGTGAAATCAAGGTCGTGGCGAAGAAAAACGGTGAGACCTTCGAGGAGGTCATCCGCACCGCGGGTGCGCCCGCGCAATTGCGCGCCACCGTGGACCGTCCGTCCTTCAAGGCGGAGCCCGGCGACGTGGCCCACGTTACCGTGGAAGTGCTTGACGCTCAGGGAAATATCTGCCCGGTTACGGACAACCTGGTGCGCTTCAGCGTCCAGGGAGCGCGCCTGATCGGCGTCGAGAGCGGCGACATGCGCGACCTCGGCTCGGTCAAGGCTTCCGAGCGCAAGGCCTATTCCGGCCTGTGCCTCGGCATCGTGGCCGCCGACAAGCGGGGCCCTGTCACCGTGACGGTCACTTCCGACGGCCTCGCCCCTTCCACCGTCACTTTCCAGGCGGAATAACTCTTTTTGATATGAAACGAACCCTGATTTTTGTCCTGGCGGCTGTTTGCTGCGCCGCCTGCGCCCCAAATACTGTGGAGAAATACCTTCCGGACGGTGCTGTCACGGCGGGTGAGAATACCCGTGTGGAGACCACTTACGGTACCATCGAGGGCTACCTCGACGGCACGATTTACACTTTCAAGGGCATCCGCTACGCTAAGGCGGAGCGCTTCATGCCGCCGCAGGCCCCCGACCGCTGGGAGGGCATCCGCCAGTGCAAGCTCTACGGCCCGCAGACGCCCCAGACCGAGACGCTGAACTATAACGACAACAATACCCAGACCGACTACGGCTTCGGCAATCAGTTCTTCCTGGAGCCGATGGACGAGGCCTGCCAGGTGCTGAATGTCTGGACTCCGTCCATCACCGACGGCAAGAAGCGCCCCGTGTTCCTCTGGATCCATGGCGGCGGCTACTCCAGCGGTTCCGGCCATGACCTGCCCTGCTACGAGGGCCGTGCCCTGGCGCTGAAGGGCGACATCGTGGTGGTCAACATCAACCACCGGCTCAACGTCCTTGGTTATCTTGACCTGACGGGGCTGGGCGGCAGGTATGCGCAGTCCGTCAACCTCGGCCAGCAGGACATTGTCAAGGCCCTGGAGTGGGTCCGGGACAACATCGCCCGTTTCGGCGGTGATCCTGCGTCCGTGACCATCGGTGGCCAGTCCGGCGGTGGCGGCAAGGTGTCCGCGCTGCTGGCGATGCCTTCGGCGAAAGGCCTGTTCCGCCGGGCCGTGGTGCAGAGCGGCTCGTTCCTCAACGTGTCGGATCCGGCCGTGACGCGCCAGCAGGGAATCGAGTTCGTCAAGGCGCTCGGCGTCAAGCCGGGCCCGGACGCCGACCTGTCCAAGTTCAGCTATGACGAGCTGCTGGCGGCCTCCCGCCGGGTGCGCGCCGGCGCCGGCCCTGTGGGCGACGGCACCATCATCGCGATGAAGCCGGGCCAGACCGAGGCGCCGGAACTCAGCCGCGACATCCCGCTGCTGGTCGGCACCAACTTCAACGAATTCACTTTCGATGTCGGAATCGACGGCTCCGACGCCGCGGTCCACGAGCAACTGTCCCGGCGTTACCGTGACCGCGTAGATGCTTTCCTTGACGCGTTCCGGGCGGCATATCCGGACGCCCCGCTCAAGGACGCAGTGTATGCCGACCTGAATTTCCGCTCCGGCGCCGTGCGCCAGGCGGCCGCCAAGGCCCGCCAGGGCGGCGCTCCGGCCTACCTGTACCTCTTCACCTGGATGCCGGAGGAGAATGTCCTGGGTGCCAGCCACGGTATGGAACTGCCCTTCATGTTCAACAATGTGCAGAACATGCGCGAGATGACGGGCGGCACCGACCGGGCATACCAGTTCCAGAAGACGGTCAGTGACATCTGGCTCTCTTTCATCCGTACCGGCAATCCGAACATCAAGGGGATCCCCGTCTGGGAACCCTACAGCGAGGAGAATGGTTTCACGATGATTCTGGATGATGTCTGTCGCGCCGCCCGCCACCACGATGACGCCCTGCTCGGCTTCGGCCGCTGACCTTTCGGCCAGCCGTCAATTTGTTGTAATATTGAATCGCTAGGGAATAAGCTTCCGGGTGATTGATTATTTTAGCAAAAAGAATCCAAAACCATTCAAATCCATGAAAAGAATAGCAGTTGTAATCGCTGCCGCCGGGCTCTTCCTGGCCGCCTGCACCCCCAAGGAGGTCGCCCCCGTCGCGGCCCAGTCCCGGATCGTCGAAGAAGGCGGCACCGGCCCCGTCAAGGTCGTGATGCTGGAGGACCCCTCGCTCGAGGCCCACACCATCTTCGCCCCGCAGAACCTCGCCCCCTTCGGCAAGAACAACAAACTTCCGGTGCTCGTCTGGGGCAACGGCGCCTGCACCAACTCCCCGTGGGAGCACTACCTGTTCCTCAATGAGATCGCTTCGCACGGCTTCCTGGTGATCGCGAGCGGCTACATCCCGATGACGGACGAGCGCTACCGCGGTCCGCAGTCCACCTCCGCCCAGCAGATCGAGGCCATCGAGTGGGCCATCGCGCAGAACGCCGACAAGGCCAGCCCGTATTTCGGACGCATCGACACCGGGGCCATCGCCGCGGCCGGCATGTCCTGCGGCGGCCTGCAGACCCTTGACAACAGCGCCGACCCGCGCCTGAAGACCATCATGATCTGCAACAGCGGCCTGTTCATCAACCCGGCCGGCGCCGTGCCCGGCATGCCGATGCCGGAGAAGGAAAAACTCCAGAACATCCAGGTTCCGGTGATCTACATCCTCGGCGGCGAGACCGACATCGCCTACCAGAACGGTATGGACGATTTCCACCGGCTCACGAAGGTCCCGGCTTTCGCGGCCAACTATCCGGTCGGCCACGGCGGCACCTATTCCAAGCCGCACGGCGGCGAGTTCACCGTCCCGGCCCTGGCCTGGCTGCAGTGGCAGCTCAAGGGCGACAAGGAAGCCGCAAAACTCTTCCAGGGCAATCCCTGCGGCCTTTCGCAGCGCGAAGGCTGGACCACCGAGAAGAATGCGTTGATCGACTAGTCTGACACTGAACGATTTATGAAAATGCTCCGGGGAAATCTCCCCGGAGCATTTTCATAACAGCCTGACCGTCAAGCTTATCTGATAACGAAGTCATCGGCATCTTCCAAGACGGGGAATTTGGCGTGGTAGGCAGCCAGGTGCTGCAGGTCGATCTCTCCTTCGACCGCGGCCTCTTTTCCGTCGGGCGCCTGTGAAAGGGTTTCACCGTAGGGGCCGATGAAGGCGGTGCCGCCGTTGTACTTGCAGGCGGGGTCTTCACCCACGCGGTTGACCGCCGCGACATAGCAGGCGTTCTCGATGGCCCGGGCGCGGGCGAGCGTATCCCACGCATAGCGCCGCACCTCCGGCCAGCTGGCCACCAGCAGGATGGCGTCGTAGTCGTCCCGGTTGCGCAGCC
>CAMVGM010000035.1 GCA_947167015.1 uncultured Bacteroidales bacterium | reverse complement strand
GCAGCCAGGAACGCATCTGGCAGACCATCGTCATGCCGCTCTGCTGGCAGCCGATGGGCCGCTCGCGGAACATATCGGTGCCGTCGCTGCTCTTGAAATTGACGGGCTGGTTGCGGTAGGGGGAGGCCCAGGGGCCGGCGCTCAGGTCCGCCGTCATGTCCAGGGCGGTGCCCTCGTAGTGGTCGCGCATGTCGTTCATGATGTCGCGCACGGACACCTTCTCTTTCGGGACGATCCAGAGCGGCAGGTGGTCGCAGACGTCCGTCCGGCCGTTGATGAAAGGCAGGTAGGCGTCCATCTCGGCGGTGTCGTAGTGGTGGCGGAAGAAGCTCCAGACGCGGGCCTCGCAGTAGCGGATGGCGCTGAAATCGAGGGGACCGTAGGCTTCGCGGAAGCTGAAATCCTTGTCTTCTCCGGTGAAATAGCCCATCTCGCGGGCGAAGGAGATGACGTCCGCCGAGTACATGCACTCGCCCTCGACGACACAGAAGCCGAGTTTCTTGTCGGCCTTCTTCGCCTGCGGGAACTGGCGGATGCGGCTGGAATTGGCATAGGCGCAGACGGCATTGTCCGGGACGCGCATCGCCACCCACACGCCGCCCTTGCGGCCGGGGCCCTTGCCGATGAGTTCCATGATCCAGGCTTCCTCCTTGTCACATACGGCAAAGGACTCGCCGGTGCTGCCGTAGCCGTATTCCTGCACGAGGCCGTGCATCACGGCGATGGCTTCGCGGGCCGTCCGGCTGCGCTGCAGGGCCAGGTCCATCAGGGTGAAGTAGTCCAGCCAGCCCTCGGGGTTGCGGAGTTCCTGCCGGCCGTCCCAGGTGGTCTCGACGATGCTTACCTGGTTCTCGTTCATCAGCCCGACCACGGCGTAGGTGTAATCGACCTGGTCGATGTAATGCACGGGACTGTCCGGGCCGTACCCGCGCAGGGCGATCTTCTCGCCCGGGGCGTGCCGGCCGGGAGCCGAGTAGCTCAGCGGCGAGGCGAAGCCGAAACCGTCGCAGTTGTAGGTGCAGATGACGGAGCCGTCCACGGAGGCGGCTTTGCCGACGATGAGGTTGGTGCAGGCGTCCGCGGACACGGGCAGCAGCAGGGCCGCGAAGGCGGCCGCAGCCATCAGGAGGGCGTTGGGTCTCATAATTGGTCGAATTGGATGCGATAGAGTTTGTTGGTGGTGTCGTCGCCCACCCAGATGCACTGGCGGGCGTGGTCCACGCAAAGGCCTTCCCCGTTGTCGATGAAGGGGACCGGGTAGGTGGCCAGCACCTTGCCTTCCAGCGTGCACAGGTTGATGGTCCGGAGTTCGCTGTCGGCAATCCAGAGCGCCTTCCGCACGGGATCATAGCACAGGTCGGAGATGTCCTTGATCCCTTCCTGGATTTCCGTGCGGCCCGTGATGCCTTCGGTCAGCGAATAGCGGATGAGCAGGCGCGGCTTGTCCTGGTTGCCGAGCAGCAGGGTGCCGTCGCCCAGCCAGGTGATGGCCTCCAGGCCGCTGTTGGTGCGGTATCCGACATCGGTGATGGTCGTAAGCAGCTCGGATTCCTTGTATTCCGGGGCGCGCAGCCGGCGGAGTTCCTGCCGGCGTTCCACGACGAAATAGACATCCCCGGTCTCCGGGTCGGCCGTGACGCCTTCGCAGTCCAGCCCGCGCTTCTCCACGTACAGGGGCGTGGTTTCTCCGCTGAAACTGATGCGATAGACGCCGTTCTCGTCGGAAGCGGCCAGCAGGCCGTTCCCGTCGGGGGCGAGGCAGAGTCCGGACACTTCCGGGCAGGAGGTATCGACGGTGGTGTACGCTCCCATCACGGGTTTGTAGCTGTTGACGGGCTGTCCGGGCAGTTGTTTGCCGTTGCCGCAGGAGTTTGCCGTACAAAGCAGGGCCGCCGCGGCCAGGGCGGCGCACAGGAAAGAACTTCTCATATGCTGATCGTTAACCATTGTCTTGACAAATATAACAAAATAGGCGGGGATTCAGCGCCTCCGGAGGCTGATTCCGCTGAGCCATAGGCCGAGCCAGGTCAGCAAAGCATTGTACAACAACAGTTCGAAGCCGATCTTGTAGCCGCCGAACCAGGCCTCGCTGTTTGCGGAGAGGATGTAGCAGATGACCGGGGACAGCACGCAGATGAAGGGCACCCAGGCGTCCCGGACCGGCCGCCGGGTGAGGATGCCGAAGAAGAACAGGCCCAGCAGGGGACCGTAGGTATAGCCCGCGACGGTGTAGATGGCGTTGATGACGCTCCCGTCCCCGATGGCCCCGAACGCGAGGATGACGAGCCCCAGCACCACGGCCGCTCCCACGTGCACCCGGCGGCGGGTACGCTGCAGCCCCGCCTCGTCCTGCCGGGTGTCGGCGTGCAGGAAGTCCACCGTGAAGGTGGTGGTGAGCGCGGTTAGCGCCGAACCCGAACTGCTGAAGGCCGAGGCCGTGATGCCGAGCGCGAACAGCAGGCTCACCACCGGCGGCATCCAGGCCCGCCCGGCGGCGTCCTTGCCGCAGGCGATGGTGGGGAAGAGGTCGTCCGGCTTTTCGAAAACCACCCCGCGCGCCGCGGCGAACTGATACAGCAGCACGCCCAGGGCGAGGAACAGCAGGTTCACCGGGATGAACGCCGCCCCGTAGCTCATCATATTCCGCTGGCTTTCGCGCAAGGTCTTGCAGGACAGGTTCTTCTGCATCATGTCCTGGTCCAGGCCCGTCATCGCGACGGTGGTCAGCGCGCCGGCGGCGAACTGCTTCCAGAACAGGCGCGTGTCCGCCCAGTCGTCGAAGAACCAGATGCGGCTCATCCCGCTGTCGCGGATGCTGCTGCACATCGCTCCGAAATCCAGGCCCATCTCACGCCCGATCCGAGCCAGGCAGAGCACCACCACGGACAGCAGCGCCAGCGTCTGGAGCATGTCCGTCCAGACCAGGGTGCGCACCCCGCCGCGGAAGGTGTAGAGCCACACGCAGAGCATCGTGGCGGCCACGTTCACCCAGAAGGGGATGCCCAGCGGCCCGAAGACCACCAGCTGCAGCACGATGGCCGTCAGGTACATCCGCACCCCGCAGATGAGCACCTTCGAGAGCAGGAAGAAACCCGCCCCGGCGCGGTGGCTCCAGCGGCCGAAGCGTTCCTCCAGATAGGTGTACAGGCTGTTGAGGTTCAACCGGTAATAGAGCGGGAGCAGGACGAAGGAGATGACGGCATAGCCCGCCACGAAGCCCACGGCCATCTGCAGGTAGGACCACTGCGAGGCCGCCACCATCCCGGGCACGGACACGAAGGTGATGCCGGAAATGGAGGTGCTGACCATCGCGACGGCCACCACGCCCCAGGGCGATTTCCGTCCGCCCCGGAAGAAGTCGGCGCTCCCGCGGGAACGCCGGGAAATCCGCCAGCTCAGGCCGATGACGACGGCCAGGTAGGCGGCGATGGCGGCGAGCAGGACGGCGGGGGACATGGCTTAGAGCGCGAACAGCAAGCCGAAGCCGAACGGGAAGTCGTAATAATCGAAGAGGCCCTGGTTGCCGTACCCGCCCACGCCGAATCCGCCGTGGAATTCCAGGGCGAACTTGGGGGCGACCCACCAGTCATAGGCGAGCCGGGCGGCCAGGAAGGTGTCCGACGAGCGGCCCACGGCCGGTTTGTAGCGGATGGAGAATCCCAGTCCGCCATAATCGATCCCGGCGCCGAGGCTGAAGGTGAAGGCGGTGTTCTCGTGCCAGGAGTCCGGGAAGACGGCCAGGCCGGCGTCGGCCAGCAGCGAGATGCCGCCCTTGGCCCCGAAACGGGCTTTCATCTGCGCCACGTTGCGCCAGTCGCGCAGCGTGGAGAAGTACTCCGTGCCCAGTCCGAGGGCCACGTAGGGGAAGCGCCCGTCGCTGACGTTCCAGTTCTTCGCGGCCACCACGCCCATCGCGGCGGTGGCGCCCACGGCCGTCGCGGCCATGCCGATCAGCAGCCCCTGGTCCTCCAGCGGGCTGAGGTCCTCCACGTGGATGCGCGGGTAGCGGTAGGGATAGGGCCCGAAGACCGGGAGCCAGTCCAGGAACACGAAGGCGTAGTCGGCGCGGTTCACCTCGCGGAAGTTCCAGCCCTTGAGTTTCAGGTAATAGATCTCGTTCTCGCGGGCGCGGACGTGGTCCGCCCCCTTGTACACCCGGCCGTATTTGTCCACGGCCGTGAAGTCGTGCCGCCCGGGGGTGAGGTCGAGACTCAGCGCGCCCGGGGTGTCCAGTTCAGGCTGTTTGCCGAATGCCTCCGTCACGTCGCCGAGGTATTCCTGGTCGATGTAGATACGGACGGGCACCAGGTCTGCCGCATCGGTCCAGAAGCAGATGGACTGGGCGGATGCGAGGTCCGGCAGCAGGAAAGATGCCGCCAGGATGGACCAAAGAAGGAATTTCTTCATTTCGCAGGTCGATTTTGCGCAAAGATACGATAAAGAATGATTATCTTTGCCATTCATGGACGATTTGATCAGGGATCTCTCCGCGCAGGAGTACAAGGACGGCTTCGTGACCGAGGTCGCCCAGGAATACGTGCCGAAGGGACTCAACGAGGACATCATCCGCACCATCTCGGCCAAGAAAGGCGAGCCGGACTGGCTGCTGGAGTTCCGCCTCGGCGCCTTCCGCAAGTGGCAGCAGATGACGCCCCCGGAGTGGGGCCACCTCAAGCTGCCGCGCATCGATTTCCAGGACATCATCTACTGGGCGGCGCCCAAGCGCGACGAGGACCGGCCCGACGAGATCGACCCCGCGCTGCTGGAGACCTTCGACAAGCTGGGCATCCCCCTGCACGAGCGGGAGGTGCTGGCGGGCGTGAAGCCCAAGGGCGGCGTGGCGGTGGACGCCGTCTTCGACTCGGTGAGCGTGACCACGACCTTCCGCAAGACCCTGGCCGAGAAGGGCATCATCTTCTGTTCCTTCTCCGAGGCGGTGCGCGAGCATCCCGACCTGGTGCGCAAATACCTCGCGAGTGTGGTGCCCGTGGGCGACAATTTCTACGCGGCATTGAACTCCGCAGTCTTCTCCGACGGCTCGTTCTGCTACATCCCCAAGGGGGTGAAGTGCCCGATGGACCTGTCCAGCTATTTCCGCATCAACGCTTCCGGCACCGGCCAGTTCGAGCGTACGCTCATCGTCGCCGACGAGGGCTCGTCGGTGAGCTACATGGAAGGCTGCACCGCGCCGATGCGCGACGAGAACCAGCTGCACGCCGCCGTGGTGGAGATCATCGTGGAGAAGGACGCCGACGTGAAGTACAGCACCGTGCAGAACTGGTATCCCGGCGACGCGCAGGGCCGCGGCGGCATCCTGAACCTCGTGACCAAGCGCGGCATCTGCCGTGGGGCAGGCGCGCACCTGTCCTGGACCCAGGTCGAGACGGGCTCCGCCGTCACCTGGAAATATCCGTCCACCATCCTGCTGGGGGATTATTCCACCTCGGAGTTCTACAGCGTGGCGATGACGAACAACTACCAGCAGGCCGACACGGGCACCAAGATGATCCACCTGGGCCGCGGCACCCGCAGCCGGGTGGTGTCCAAGGGCATCTCGGCCGGCCACAGCGAGAACAGTTACCGCGGTCTCGTGCAGATGGGTCCGGCGGCGGAGGGTGCGCGCAATTACTCGCAGTGCGACTCCTTGCTGATCGGCAGCCGCTGCGGCGCGCACACCTTCCCGGTGATCCGCAACCACAACCCGCGCGCCATCGTGGAGCACGAGGCCACGACCTCCAAGATCAGTGAAGACCAGCTCTTCTACTGCACCCAGCGCGGCATCGCCCCCGAGGACGCCGTCGCGCTCATCGTGGGCGGCTACGCCCGCGAGGTCCTGTCGCGCCTGCCCATGGAATTCGCCGTGGAGGCGCAGAAACTCCTTTCCGTTTCACTTGAAGGCGCCGTCGGATGAGCTGGATAGAAATCATTTCCGCCGTTCTGGGTCTGTCCTGCGTGTTTCTCGCGGGGCGGAATTCCAAGTATAATTTCTGGGTCGGATACGTTTACAACGTGTTCCTGTTCGTCCTCTTCTGGCGGCAGCACCTCTACAGCGCGATGCTGCTCCAGCCGGTGTCCTTCGCCATCAACGCCTTCGGGCACTGGCGCTGGACGCATCCAAAGGCGGAGGAGCGCAGCGCGGCGGACGAAAGCCGCCTCAAGGTGGGCCACATCACCAAGGAGCAGTGGCCGGGGCTGATCCTGATCGTGTGCGCGTTCGGCGCCGTGTGGGCGATGTGCCTGGACTGGCTGCCCGTCAAGTGGCCTTCCGTATTCCAGCCCGACCCGTCCCCCTGGCTGGATTCGTACCTGCTGATGTTCACGCTCCTGGCGCAGTACCTCAGCGCCCAGAAGTGCTGGGAGTGCTGGATCGTGTGGCTGGTGGTCAACGCCGCCAACATCGTCCTGTACGTCACTTCCGGACTTTACCTGATGCCGATCGTGAGCGCCCTGTACCTCGCCAACGGCATCTGGTCCCTCATATCGTGGAAAAAAATGTTCAACAAGGATGAATAACGAAGTTCTGCTGGAAATCAAGGGCCTCCGCGCCGGCGTGGAAGGCAAGGAGATCCTCAAGGGGGTGGACCTGACGGTCCGCCGCGGCGAGGTGCACGCGGTGATGGGCCCCAACGGGGCGGGCAAGAGTACACTGGGCGCCGTCCTGGCGGGCCGCCCCTCGTTCGAAGTCACCGCCGGCAGCGTCATTTACGCGGGCCGCGACCTGCTCGCCCTCAGCCCCGAGGAGCGTTCCTGGGCGGGCCTCTTCCTGAGTTTCCAGTATCCGGTGGAGATCCCCGGGGTGAGCATCACCAACTTCATGAAGGCGGCCGTGAACGCGCGCCGCAAGGCTGCCGGCCTGCCGGAACTCAGCCCGGCGGAATACCTGAAACTCCTCAAGGAGAAGATGGCCCTGGTGCAGATGAAGGGCGAGTTCGCCCGCCGCGAGGTGAACGTCGGCTTCTCCGGCGGCGAGAAGAAGCGCAACGAGATCTTCCAGATGGCGATGCTCGAGCCCACGCTCAGCATCCTGGACGAGACGGACTCCGGCCTGGACGTGGATGCCCTGCGCATCGTCGCGGAAGGCGTGAACCGGCTCCGTACCCCGGACACCGCCGCCATCGTGATCACCCACTACCAGCGCCTGCTGGACTACATCGTCCCGGACGTCGTCCACGTGCTCAAGGAAGGCAGGATCGTGCTGACCGGCGGCCGCGAACTGGTGGACCAGATCGAGAATGAAGGCTACGAAAGCATCCATGGATAGCGAGATCTACGTCATCGGACGCGACAGCGCGCCGCAGTATCTCCGGCTGGACGCCGGGGCGGCCCGCGCGATGACCCTGGTCGTGCCGCCCGGGACGGACGCCCGCCTCAGCCTGGAGATCGACCTGTGCGGCCCCGGCGCGTCCCTGGACCTGGCCGGGGTGTACCTCTGCAACGATGCGGAACGGGTGGACCTGCGCGTGCTGGTCCGCCATACTTCCGGCGGCTGCACCTCCCGCCAGCTCTTCAAGGGCATCGTGGGCGGGACGGCCCGCGCCGCCTTCGACGGCCTGATCTACGTGGCGCAGGACGCCCAGAAGACGCAGGCGTACCAGGAAAACCACACCCTGCTGCTCTCCGGGACGGCTTTCGCCGAATCCCGGCCGCAGCTCGAGATCTATGCCGACGACGTGCAGTGCTCGCACGGCGCCACGACCGGCTACCTCAATCCCGACGAATTATTTTACCTGCGTTCGCGCGGCATTCCCGAAGCCGAGGCGCGCCGCCTGCAGATGGCGGCCTTCCTCGCCCCGGTCCTCGGCCGTCTGCCCGAAGCGCTAAGCGAAGAAATCTATGCTGGTCTACCCTAACGTCAAGATCAACCTCGGCCTGAGCGTACTCCGCAGGCGCCCCGACGGCTACCACGACATCGAGACGCTGTTCATCCCGTACTTCGGGATGAGCGACGTCCTGGAGATCGTCCCTTCCGACAAGCTCCGTTTCGTGGCCTCGGAAAACGTGACCTGGCAGGACGACCTCACGCTGCGGGCCTACAGCCTGCTGAAGTCGGACTTCGACCTGCCGCCGGTGGAGATCCGCCTGGAGAAGCGCTCCGCCGTGGGCGCGGGCCTGGGCGGCGGGTCCGCCGACGCGGCCTTCACCCTGATGACCCTGACCGAGATGTTCAAGCTCCCGCTGGAGGACTGGCAGCTGGCCGACTACGCCGCCTGCCTGGGTTCCGACTGCTCCTTCTTCATCTACAACCGCCCGATGTTCGGCGAAGGCCGGGGGGACGTCCTTTCGGACTACGACCTCGACCTGTCCGGCTACGAGATCCGGGTGGAGGTGCCGGAGAGGGTGCGGGTGAGTACGAGCGAGGCCTATTCGCGCGTCGTCCCGCGTGAGCGCCTGGCCCTGCCGCCGCTGCGCGAGGCGCTGCGCTATCCCGTGGAGATGTGGCCCGACGTGCTTTTCAACGACTTCGAGTCGTCGGTATTCCCCATCTACCCCGAAGTGGAGGCGCTGAAGCGGCGTTTCTATGCCGAGGGGGCCGTGTACGCTTCGATGTCAGGTTCCGGTTCCGCTGTTTTCGGCCTGTTCCGTAAATGATTCTTTTTATTATCTTTGCGTAAATCAAACCGTTATTATCATGAAAACGAACCAGGAATACAAGAACGCCGCGCTGGAACGCCTGCGCGGGAATTGGGCGCCGGCCGTCATCGCTACGATCATTTATCTGCTGGTCGCCCTGGTCATCACGGGCGGACAGCAGATCCCCCGTTTCATCAATGCCGACACCGGCCTGATCCTTTGGTTCGGCGGAGCGTCGCTGGTTTTCGCCGTGTTCGTCGTCCAGCCGCTGGAAGTGGGCTATTCCAATGCCGTGAAGCTGATGTACGAGCGCCGGGACTATGAGGTGACGCGCAACATGACGGATATCGCGCTCAAGGATTACATCCACAAGGTGGCGGGTATGTTCCTGATGGGACTCAAGGTCCTGCTGTGGTCCTGCCTGCTCATCATCCCGGGCATCGTGATGTCTTTCGCCTATGCGATGACCCCGTACATCCTCGAGGAGCACCCCGAGATCAGCCCCTGGGATGCCAGCACCCGCAGCCGCGAGATGATGAAGGGTCACAAGTTCGACCTTTTCTACCTCTACCTGAGTTTCATCGGCTGGTTCTTCCTGGCCATCCTGACCGCCGGGATCGGTTTTCTTTGGCTGGAACCGTACGTGAGCGCTTCCGTGGCCGGATTCTACAATGACCTCAAGGCGGCGCAAGGCGAAGAGGCCGTGACCGAATAAAACCATGCCGCAGGCTGCAGGACAGCTTTCGGAAAACAGCAGGAGGATTGCCCGGAACACCCTCCTGCTGTATTTCCGTATGTTCCTGCTGATGCTCATCGGCCTGTTCACCTCGCGCGTGGTGATGCGGACCCTGGGCATCGACGACTACGGTGTCTATAACGTCGTGGGGGGCGTGGTGACGGTGTTCACCTTCCTCACCACGTCCATCTCCGCGGCGATCAGCCGCTACCTGGCCGTAGGCCTGGGGGAGGGGGACCCCGTCCGGCTGCGGCGCATCTTCGCCACGGGTGTATTGATCCAACTGGGCCTGTCGCTGTTGCTGGTGCTGCTCGTGGAGACGGCCGGCCTGTGGTGGCTGAACCACCGGCTGGTCATTCCGGACGGACGCCTGGATGCCGCCCGCCGGGTGCTGCAGTGCTCGCTGGGCATCATGGTCGTGGGCCTGCTGGCCGTGCCCTACAACGCCGCCATCATCGCGCACGAGCGGATGTCCGCCTTCGCGGTGATCAGCCTCGGGGAGGCGCTGCTCAAGCTGGGCGTCGCGCTGCTGCTGTACGTATCTCCTTTTGACAAGCTGGTCAGCTATGCCGTGCTGATGCTGGCCGTCGCCGTGCTGGTGCGGGCCGCCTACGGGCTTTATTGCCGGCGGCATTTCGCGGAGTCCCGCGGCCGCCTGGTATGGGACGGGGCGCTGATGCGCGAGATGACCGCCTTCGCGGGCTGGAGTTTCTTCGGCTCCAGCGCGTACGTGTTCAACACGCAGGGCGTCAACCAGGTGGTGAACCTTTTCTTCGGCGTGGCCGTGAATGCGGCCCGGGGCGTCGCGCTGCAGGTGGAGAACATCGTCAAGCAGTTCGTCGCCAACTTCCTGACCGCCGTGAACCCCCAGATCACCAAGAGCTGGGCGGCGGGCGACCGGGAGTATTGTTTCGGCCTCGTGCGCAAGGGTGCCAAATATACCTGGCTGGTGATCCTGATGTTCTTCATCCCCGTGCTGGGGGAGGCGGAACTGCTGCTGGATGTCTGGCTGGGCCCCGACAAGGTGCCGCCCCACGCCCCCGCCTTCCTGCGCCTGACGCTCGTGTGCCTGCTGGTGGACCTGGTCGGGAACCCCCTGGTCACGCTGGTGCAGGCTACGGGCCGCGTGAAGCGGTATTATCTGATTACCGGGCTGACCTCCTACCTCGGCCTGCCGCTGGTGTGGCTGGCCTTCAAGCTGGGTGCCGGACCCGCCTGGGCATACGTCATCTTCATCGCGGTATACCTGACCGTGCTGGTGCAGCGCATCGTGATCGCGCGGCGGCTGACGGACTTTCCGGTCAGGCCCTATCTCCAGCTCATCCTGCTGCTGACGATGACGACCTGTTTCGCGCTGGTGTTCCCCATCTTGCTGCGCGGGACCGGACTTGCGCCGGGCTGGCGCCTGCTCCTGGGCACGGCGCTGGGCTGGGCTGCGGTCGCCCATTACAGTTGGTATTTTATGCTGACGGCGGGAGAGCGGGGCTACATCCTGCGCAAGGTAGGCCGCTTCCTGCCGGACCGGCTGTTCCTCAAGGCCAAATACCGCGTGGTCTTCGACCGGCCGCTGTCCGTGAGCGGACCGGAGCATTATACCGAGAAGGTCCAGTGGCAGAAACTGCGCGACCGCAACCCGCTGTACCACAAACTGGTGGACAAGGCGGAGGTGAAGCCCTACGTGGCGGAGCGCATCGGGAAGGAGCACGTCATCCCGACCCTGGGCGTCTGGGAAAGCCCGGAACAGATCGACTGGGACACCCTGCCCGCGCAATTCGTGCTGAAGTGCACGCACGACAGCGGAAGCACCATCATCTGCACCGACAAGACCGCTTTCGACCGGGAGGCCGCCTGCGCGAAACTGTCGGCCGCGCTGCAGGGCAACTATTGGCGGCGCGACCGGGAATGGGCTTACAAGGGCGTGCAGCCGCGGATCATCGCGGAGGAGTACCTGGGCGCAGGCCTGGCGGACTACAAGATTTTCTGCTTCGGCGGCAAGCCGGAGTTCCTCTTCGTCGCGACGGACCGCGACAACCCCTCGGAAGAGACGAAATTCGATTTCTTCGACACGCAGTGGCGGCACCTGGACATCCGCAACGGGCATCCCAACGCCGCCGAGCCTCCCCGGAAGCCCGCGCGTTTCAATGAGATGCTGCGCCTGGCGGAGACGCTGGCGGAGGATTTCCCGCAGGTGCGCCTGGACTTCTACGAGACCCCGGACGGCCGCGTCCTGTTCGGTGAATATACCTTCTACCACTGGAGCGGCTTCGTACCTTTCGAGCCCGATTCGGCGGACCTGGAACTGGGCCGTTATTTCAAGATACCTTTCAAATGATGGACAGGATCGCGGTCTATACTTGCATCATCGGCGGCTATGACGAGCTGCAGCAGCCCGTTGCGCCGGCGGAAGGCTTTGACTTCATCTGCTTCGTCGGGAAGGGGGAGAAGACGGCCGAACGCATCGGCGCCTGGGAGATCCGGGAGTTGCCGGAAACCTTCAGCAACCCCTCGCTGGACTCCCGCTGGCCCAAGATGCATCCGCATCTGCTGCTGCCGGACTATGACTGCAGCGTGTGGATCGACGGCAACGTCGCCCTGCTGGACGGGACGCTCTACCGTGCGGCGCGCATCAAGGCGGTGGCCGGGGTGAAGTACAGCGGGGTGAGCCATCCCGACCGGGACTGTGCCTACGAAGAGGCGCGTAAGTGCCTGGACATGAAGTATCTGAGCGTGTTCGGCCTGCTGCGGGTGTGGCTTTTCCTGTGGATCCACGGCCTTCCGCGCCACGCCGGGCTGATGGAGAACAACCTGATTTTCCGCCGGCACAACGATCCGGATATCGTCGCGCTGGACGAACTGTGGTGGGACCGCGTGCTGCATCTGAGCCGCCGCGACCAGCTGTCGCTGATGTGGTGCCTCCGGAAGTGCGGCATCCCGCGGGACTACCTGCTGCCGCCCGGGCAGAACACCCGCAACCATCCGGGTTTCAAATATTTGCTTCATAAATAAATTATTCATACCTTTGCCGTCCATTCCTCGGGTAGGAATGACTTAAGGTATTTTTAATTTTAATTCAACAGATTCACAATGGCTGTTAAGATTCGTTTACAGCGCCACGGAAAGAAGAATTTCGCATTCTTCCACATTGTTGTGGCGGACTCCCGCGCACCGCGCGACGGTCGTTTCATCGAGCAACTCGGCTCGTACAACCCCAACACCAACCCGGCTACGATCATCCTCAATTCCGAGCGTGCCCTCGCTTGGCTGAAGGTGGGTGCCGAACCGACCCTCACCGCACGCCGCATCCTCTCCTATGAGGGTGTGATGCTGCGTCACCACCTGGACGGCGGTGTTGCCAAGGGTGCCCTCACCCAGGAAGCTGCCGACAAGAAGTGGAACGACTGGAAGGCCCAGCGCGACGCCAAGGTCGAGGCCAAGATCTCCGGCATCAAGAATGCCGCCATCGAGGCCCGCAAGGCTGCCAAGGCCGAAGAGGCCAAGGTGAACGAGGCCCGTGCCGAGGCGCTTGCCAAGAAGGCTGCGGAACTCGCCGCCGCGAAGGCCGCCGAGGCTGCTGCCGCCGAGGCTCCGGCCGAGGAAGCTGCAGAGGCTCCCGCCGAGGCGTAATGCTCCAGATCGCCAAGATTCTCAAATCCAACGGCACCGATGGCGGCCTCCTGATCGGAGTGCGTGACATCGAAGTCGGGCAGATCGACCTTCAGGAACCGGTGTTCATCGAATTCGATGGACTGCCGGTTCCCTTTTTTATCCAGGACCTCCAGCAGCGGGGCACGTCCAAGGCCGTCATCCACCTCAATGATATCGTGAATCTCGAGGATGCCGAGGAGGTCGTCGGCCGTCCCGTGTTCATCGAGGGGGAGTGGGAGGAAGAAGAGGAGCTGGATTTCACCGGCTGGACCCTGCTGAACCGCGGCCGGGAGGTCGGTACCGTCACCGGCATGGAGCCCATCCCCGGCAATCTCTGCCTGTATGTCGGCGAGACGCTCGTCCCGCTCCACGAAGACCTCATCCTTTCCGCCGATCCCGTTACCCACACCCTCGATCTCGACCTTCCGGAAGGATTACTCTGATTCGCCGGAATCCAGGAACGCTCCTTTCCGCTTAGATGCTTCCCGGTACTCTTCCAGTTCCGGGAAGCGTTCTTTCAGTTCCGGGATGAACTTCCAGGGAACGTCGGAGAAATTCTTGATACCCATTCCCACGAGCTCCAGCACCTCGCGGATCCGCATCCAGCGCCAGTTGCGGTTCGGATCGCTGGCCTTCACCACGGTGGAGATGCACTTCAGGCGCAGGCGCTTTTCGCGGTCCGGGCGGCGGCCGCCGCGGTCGTGCACCGCCTCCGCGGCCGGCACGACGCCGCAGCGGAGACCGTGGAAATGCAGGCGGTGGATCCAGTTGTCGTCCTCGCCGTACTGCTTGAAAGCCGGCGAAAAACCGCCCACCGTCTCGATGGCCCTGCGGCTCAGCAGCCAGTGCGCCGCCATCACGAAGGGCACCTCAACGACCAGGGTATCATTGTGATAGCCGCCCAGGGCGGCATCTACGTATTTCCCGCATTTCTTGTCGAAACGCCGGTCGCGTTTCCCGTGCGCGTCCATCTGCATCGGGCTGAGGACGCCCCACTCCTGCCGGTGGGCGGCGAGGAGTTTCTCCAGCGTATCCTTTTTCAGCCACGCGTCCTGGTTCATCAGGTACGCGAAGTCGTAGCCCTCGTCCAGGGCGATGCGCAGGCCGAGGTTGTTGGCGGCCCCGAAGCCCAGGTTCTCCCCCGTCTCGAGGATGCGCGTGCCCGGGAAGTCCGTGCGGACCAGCGGGAGCGTGCCGTCGGTGGAGCCGTTGTCGATGACAATCACGTCCGCGGGAAAGGAGGATTTCTCGATGCTCCGCAGGCATTTCTGGATCCACTTCAGCGCATTGAAGGTCACGATGACGACGAGTACCCTAGCCATGGAAGTATTTGATAAAGAGTTGTTTCGGGCTCTGCCGGGAGAAGATGCCCCGGGTGATGTTGCGGTAGGTGTCCCGGGCGATGCGGCGCTCTTCCGACGGATGCAGCCACAGCAGCAGCGCGGCCTTGGCGCGCTTGGCGCTTTCGGCCAGCCAGACAGGCGCCGCGAGCAGGAAATACTTCAGGCGGGAGCCGCCGCTGAAGAACAGGAGCGAGCCGCGGACGGCCGCCGGGCGGATGGCCGGGGAGATGCGCGTGGCGGTGGTGCGCCACTTGTGTGTGAGGCTCACGGCGCGGTCCACATACACCCCATACCCCTTCTTGCGGGCCAGAGTCGAGAGGGCGATGTCCTCCGGGGTGAAGAAATAAGTCTCGTCGAACCAGCCCAGTTCGCGGAAAATCTCCGTCCTGATCAGGAAGGCCGCGCCGGTGATGTTGGAGGTCTCGAACACTTCGCCGAAAAGCTGCGTCTTCCCCACCGTGTCATCGATGGGTTCCTTGTGCAAGTGCCACTGCTGCAGCACGTAATAGCGCGCGGGATAGGGCGGACGGCCGCAGAGCTGCAGGGAGCCGTCGGCGTTCAGCAGCCGGGGGCTCACGATGGCGGCCTCCGGGGGCAGTTGCTCGAAATCCCTCACCAGCGCCCCGATCACGTCCTCCCGGATCTCGGTGTCGTCGTTCAGCACAAAGCAGTACCGGCCCCGGGCCTGCCGGAGCGCCAGGTTGTTGTTCTCGCTGAAACCGCGGACCTCGTCGCTCATCACCCAGTTCACCCAGGGGAAATCCGCCTTCGCCTTCGCCAGGTTCTCCGGGCTGAAGCGGTAGGCCACCACGAAGCATTCATACGGCACGCCCGTGTGCGCCTGGATCCCTTCCAGGCAGGGATACAGGTTGTCCATTCGGTTCATGCACACGATGACGATGCTGACCAGCGGCGCTTCCATACTAGAATTGTCTTTCATTTCCCGCGGCGATCATTTTCTCGATCAGTTTTTGCGGAGCATATTGCTCCAGGTCGGTAAAGCGGCTTATCCGCGAGTCTCGCGAGACGATAATGTCACAACCATGATCCAACGCACAAGATACCTGCGCTGCGTCTTCGTAATCTTCAATGGAGGATGCGTTGACACGGTCGATGTCATCGGATGAAATAGAAACCACATCGACCAAACTGCATATCAGTTTCATGGCAGCCTTGAAATCTTGGACCGGCACTTTTTTCCGCTGGGTTTGGACATAGGCGGCATCGATGATGGATTGAGTGGTCAAAACCCCGCTGATCTTCCTGTCCTTGATGAGTTTGAGAAGCTGGAGCGAGTAAATATGGTCCGGCCTCGAAGCGATCAGCATATCAAGGAGCACATTCGTATCCAGAAACACCTTCATTTCGAAAGGATATAAGCAAGTTTTGGATCGTTTTCCAGCATTTCCTCAGGGATATCTCCTATGACCTTGCCCAGTTGGAGCAAATCTTCGTCAACCTGCAGGTCTTTCTCTTCCACATGGGGAAAGACAGGCGCGGTAGCCTCTTCCAAAAGGGTTACCACATAGTTGTTAAGTGAACGATTCTGTTTTTTCGCAAAGCGCTTCAAGCGCTCATAGAGCGAGGAATCCATTCGGATACCGGCTTGTACCATACCCATTTCAATCTGTTTTTATTGCTGCAAATATACAACAATATGTTAACAAATCAACAGGAATGACAACATATGAAAAACGCTTCCCGGAATTGGAAGAGTACCGGGAAGCGTCCAAGCAGAAAGGGGCTTTCCTGTAATGACAGGATTATTGGGTGATGATGACCCGGAAGCTCATGTCTCCGGGACGGTCCTCCGTATAAAGGTCCGAAGTGGTGACGAAGATGTTGACGGCTCCGGCGAACCATTCGTAATCCGTGTAGGTGGTGAAGAAATAATCACCGCCGTCGGACCCCTCGGTCACCTCGACGCGCATCGCGGGCAGCGGCGTCCAGATGTCCTGGTCGGCGGTGCTGCCCGGATAGCAGCGCGACACCTGCACGTTGCCGTATTTGACGACCTGGCGCGTGATGGCCGGGACGTCCAGGGTGACGAAATAGTATCCGTCATCCAACTGCCACTGGCCGGAGCGGACGTCATAGTCGATCATCTCCATGTCCAGGCCAGTGTCCACGTCCGGCATGATGTACTCCTTGGTGCATCCGGCGAGAAGGATGCCTGCCACGAGCACGAGGACTAGGGTTTTCAGGGTTTTCATATCGCTCTGTTTTTGGGGTTCTTTCCTGCCTACTGACAAAAAGCAAGCCACGACGGCCATCCCAATAAATTAGGATTGTTTTTTCCGCCCTTACATGCCATATTTGCACCTTGGTAAAGAGGCAGCAATGACACTCAAGGAACTTTCCGTCGGCCGCAGTGCCGAAATACTTTCCGTAGGGGGTGAAGGCGCCCTGCGCCAGCATTTCCTGGATATGGGCCTGATTCCCGGGGCCCGGGTGAAACTGGTCAAGTATGCTCCGCTGGGCGATCCCATGGAGCTGAAAATCAACGGTTATGCGCTTACGTTGCGCCTGGCGGACGCGGACCGGATCGGCATCGTGCCGGTGGAGGACGAGCCCGAGACGGGCAGCGCCCTGGCGGACGACCCGTCCGTGCATTCCGTGGATCCGGACGCCCACCCGGGATTCGGCGAAGGCGGAAAATACCACGACAAGACGCACGAGACCCCGCTTCCGGAAGGAACCCCCCTGACCTTCGCCCTGGCGGGCAACCAGAACTGCGGCAAGACGACGCTCTTCAACCAGCTGACCGGTTCCAACCAGCATGTGGGCAACTTCCCGGGGGTGACGGTGGACCGCAAGGACGGCGTGATTCGCGGACACGATGGCACGCTGGTGACCGACCTGCCCGGCATCTACTCGCTCTCTCCCTATACCTCCGAAGAAATCGTTTCCCGCGACTTCATCCTGCAGCAGAAGCCGCGCGGCATCATCAACATCGTGGACGCGGGCAACATCGAGCGCAACCTCTACCTGACCATGCAGCTGATGGAGCTGGGCGTCCCGATGGTGCTGGCGCTCAATATGATGGACGAGGTCCGCAACAACGGCGGATCCATCCGCGTCAACGAGATGGAAGAGATCCTCGGCCTGCCGGTCGTGCCGATCTCGGCCGCGAAGAACGAGGGCATCGACGAACTGGTGGACCACGCGCTGCACGTGGCCCGCTACCAGGAAACGCCGGCCCGCCAGGATTTCTGCGACAAGGACGACCACGGCGGGGCGGTGCACCGCTGCCTGCACGGGATCATGCACCTGATCGAGGACCACGCCCAGCGGGCGGGCCTCCCGCTGCGCTTCGCGGCGAGCCGTCTCGTGGAGGGCGACGCCGCGGTGGAGAAGGCGCTGGGCCTGCAGCCGAACGAGAAGGAGATGGTGGACCACATCATCCTCCAGATGGAGCAGGAACGGGGCCTGGACCGCAACGCGGCCATGGCGGACATGCGTTTCTCCTTCATCCGCAAGCTGGCGGCCCGGACGGTGGTGAAACCCCGCGAGAGCAAGGAGTACCGCCGCAGCCGCCGGATCGACCGGGTCCTGACCGGACGCTGGACGGCGATTCCCATCTTCGTGCTGGTGATGTCGCTGGTAATTTGGCTGTCGATCGACGTGCTGGGCGCCCCGCTGCAGGACTTGCTGGACCAGGGTATCCAGTGGCTTTCCGGGGTGACGGACGCCGGGATGGAGCGCTGGGGCGTGGCCCCGGCCGTCCGCTCGCTCGTCGTGGACGGCGTGTTCGGCGGCGTGGGCACCGTGGTCAGTTTCGTGCCGATCATCATCATCCTGTTCTTCTTCCTTTCGATGCTGGAGGACAGCGGCTATATGGCGCGGGTGGCGTTCGTGACGGACAAACTGCTGCGCAAGATCGGCCTGAGCGGCCGGAGCATCGTGCCGCTGCTGATCGGCTTCGGCTGCTCCGTGCCCGCCGTGATGGCCACGCGCACGCTGCCGTCTTCGCGCGACCGCCGGATGACGATCCTGCTGACCCCTTATATGAGCTGCTCGGCGAAGATTCCGATCTACGCCTTCTTTACGAACGCGTTCTTCCCGGGGCACGGCGGCCTGGTGCTGGTCATCCTGTACCTGTCGGCCATCCTGGTGGGCATCCTGATCGCGCTGGTCTGCAAATACCTGCCGCGGGGCGGCGGCGCCGCGCCTTTCGTGATGGAGCTGCCGAATTACCGGCTGCCCGGGGCGAAGAATGTGGGACACCTGCTCTGGGACAAGACCAAGGACTTCCTGCAGCGTGCCTTTACCGTGATCTTCGTCGCGTCGATCGTCATCTGGGTGCTGCAGAGTTTCGACTGGCGCTTGCAGCTGGTGGAGCCCGAGAACAGCATGCTGGCTTCGGTGGCCGGCGTGATCGCGCCGCTGTTCCGGCCCCTCGGGCTGGGCGACTGGCGCATCGTGACGTCGCTGGTGACCGGCTTCCTGGCGAAGGAGAGCGTGGTCGCGACGCTGGAAGTGCTTGACGTGACCGCCTCGTTGACGGCGCTTACCGCCGTCCCGATGCTGGCGTTCTGCCTGCTCTATACGCCCTGCGTGGCCGCGATCGCGGCCGTCAAGCGCGAACTGGGCGGCAAGTGGGCCTGCGGCGTAGTGGTTTTCCAGTGCCTGGTGGCCTGGGTGGTGGCCTGGCTGGCCTATCTGGTGGCCGGATTATTCTTCTGATGCCATGAACCTTCCGACCCTCCTCGTCCTGCTCCTTGTGGCCGCCGCGCTGTTCTTCGCGCTGCGGGCGTTCCTGCGCCCCGGCCGCTCCGGCAGTTGCGGCTGCTCCGCCTGCCGCGGCTGTTCTTCGGCCTCCGCGTGCCCCCATTGCTCCGGAGCGGGGGATTCATCGCCCAAGAAATGATAGGGATGAAAAGAAAAAAGGCAACCGAAATCCGGTTGCCTTTTTTGTGCGGCAGGTGAGACTCGAACTCACACAGGCCAAACGCCCACTACCCCCTCAAAGTAGCGTGTCTACCATTTCACCACTGCCGCATTCTACTTTGGGACTGCAAAATTAGAGATATTTCCGGAAAACGCAAAAATTTCGGGAAGATTTTATAAATTTGTATGGATATGGACAAGTTTTCCGGAAACATGAAACTCGCTGAACTCGTGGAGACGAACTATCGTCTGCTCGGCGTGCTGTCGCGCGTGGGCATCGACGGAAGTTTCGGCGAGAAGACGGTGTCCGAGGCCTGCATTCAGTGCGGCCTGGACCCGGATACGCTCATCCTTCTGTGCGAGGTGTATTCCTTCCCGGAGTTCGAGCCGACCGTGGCGCAGCTGCATCGCTGCCACGTGGGGGACATCCTGCGCTACCTGCATCAGTCGCACGATTACTACCTCACCCGTATGCTGGTGATGATGGAAGGTACGGTGTCGCAATTGCTTGAACCGTGCTCCCCGGGGCAGCGCAAGGTGGTCTGGGACTTCTTCCGGGGCTATCAGCAGGAGTTGAAGAACCATTTCGGCTTCGAGGAGCAGGAGGTGATCCCGTACGTGCAGGACCTGATCATCGGGCGGGAGCGGAGCGGGTTCAGCATCGACCGCTTCGAGGAGAACCATTCCAACATCGACGAGAAACTCTCGGACTTCAAGAACCTCGTGATGAAATCCCTCCCTCCGTCCTGCGACAACCGTCTCCGGATCGAGCTGCTGATGCACGTTTTCGTGCTGCAGGAGGATTTGAAGTGCCACACCTACATCGAGGACCACGTGCTGGTGCCGATGGTGCGGCTGCTGGAGAACCCCCAGCGCTACCGGGAGCGTCCACAGGAGCCCGACGCCGCGACCGCGGAGCGGCTGGAGCTGTCCGAGCGGGAGAAGGAGATCCTGGTGAGCGTGGCGCAGGGCCTGCTGAACAAGGAAATCGCCGACAAGCACCATATCTCCATCAACACGGTGATCACGCACCGCAAGAACATCACGCGCAAGACGGGCATCAAGACGGTGCCCGGTCTGACGGTGTATGCGATCCTGAACAATCTGATCGACATCAATTCCATCGAATAGGCTATGCTGAAGGTCGAGGCGCCGGGGGGCGCGAAGGAAATCCTGCTGCACGCGTGCTGTGCGCCTTGTTCCGGGGCCGTTCTGGAGTGCCTCCGGGACAGCGGGATCCGTCCCGTGGTATTCTTCAGCAATTCCAATATCTTTCCGCGCGAGGAGTATGAGCTGCGCCTGTCGGAGCTCCGGCGTTATGCCGGCCTGATGGGCGTGGAACTCGTTGAGGACGAGTATGATCACGCTGCGTGGCTGGAGGCCGTCCGCGGGCTCGAGACCGAGCCGGAGCGGGGCCGCCGCTGCGCGGCCTGTTTCCGTTTCCGCCTGGGGCGTGCCGCGGCGTATGCCGCTTCCCGCGGCCTGCCCGTGCTTGCCACCACCCTGGCTTCGTCGCGCTGGAAGGTCCTCGACCAGGTCAACGCCGCCGGGGAAGCCGTCTGCGGAGGCATGTGGTGGGGGCAGAACTGGCGGAAGGGGGGATTGCAGGAGCGGCGGAACGAGGTGATCCGGGAGCAGGGCTTCTATAACCAGACCTGGTGCGGCTGCGAGTTTTCAAAAAATCAAAACCCTTTAATTCAATAAATTATGTTAGCAAAAATCCTTTACATCCTGGGTGTCGTCCTCGCCGTCTGGTGCGTGCTTGACATCTTCAAGACCAGCAAGTATGGCATTATCGGCAAGATCCTCATCTCCGTCCTGGTGCTTATGTTCAGTTGGGTGGGCTTCGCCGTGTACTATTTCCTGCTTCGCGGCAAGATCTGAGACGTTCCGCTGCTCTTGAATGAAGCACTTACGGTAACTCGTAAGTGCTTTTTTATTTCTTGCCTGCGAACCGGAGCAGCCGCGGCTATGGAAGAAGATAAATATTACAAAAACAATATAAAATTATTGCAATTCGATAAATTATTATTAAATTTGCAGAAAGTGATAATAAACGCTACACGCGAAAAAAGTTGGTTAGATTCTTGCAGAAATAAAAATAATCCTTACCTTTGCGGTGTAATAGTTCAATAAGACACTATATGCTCATCGAACTCAAAGACGTCAACAAGACATACAATAACGGCCAGCCCCTGCACGTGCTAAAAGGGATCAACCTCGACATCGACCGCGGGGAGTTCGTCTCGATCATGGGCGCCTCCGGCTCCGGCAAGTCCACCCTGCTCAACATCCTGGGCATCCTGGACAACTACGACACGGGGGAGTATTATATAGACGGCAAGCTGATCAAGAACCTCTCCGAGAAGCAGGCTGCGGACTACCGCAACCGCATGATCGGCTTCATCTTCCAGTCCTACAACCTGATCGGCTTCAAGACCGCCGTCGAAAACGTCGAACTGCCTCTCTTCTACCAGGGCGTCGCCCGCAAGAAACGCCACCAGATGGCGATGGAATACCTCGACCGGCTGGGCCTTGCCGACTGGGCGACGCACTATCCCAACGAGATGTCCGGCGGCCAGAAGCAGCGCGTCGCCATCGCCCGGGCGCTGATCACCCGGCCCCAGATCGTCCTCGCGGACGAACCCACGGGCGCCCTCGACTCGAAGACCTCGGTCGAGATCATGGAACTGCTCCAGCAGCTCAACCGGGAGGAACAGATGACCATCATCGTCGTCACGCACGAGAGCGGCGTCGCCAACGCCACCAACAAGATCGTCCACATCAAGGACGGCATCATCGGGCAGATCGAAGACAACCGCGAACACCAGGCCTCGGCGTTCGGCACCACCACCATCATGAAATGAGAGACGTCTTCACTGAAATCTGGGAAAGCGTCCGGCGCAACAAGCTCCGCACCTGCCTCACGGGCTTTGCGGTGTCCTGGGGCATCTTTATGCTCATCGTGCTGCTGGGAGCGGGCAACGGCCTGATGAACGCCTTCCTGACGGGCAGCGAGGACATCGCCACCAACACCATGCAGGTCGGCGGCGGCCGGACCTCCAAGCCCTACGACGGGCTCAAGGAAGGACGCCGTATCTGGCTGGAGGACGGCGACGTGGCGCTGACCGGAAGCGAACTTTTCGCCGACCACGTGGACCAGGTGATCTCTACCGTGGGCACGAACGTGACCGTCAACTACGGCAAGCGGTATTTCTCGGGCTATATCGAGGGCAATTATCCTGCCCGGCAGGAGATGGACAAGATCGAGGTCCGCTACGGCCGTTTCATCAACGACAAGGACATACGCGAGAACCGCAAGGTCGTCGTCCTGCCGGAAAACCAGGCCGAGACCCTGCTGGGCGGCGGCTCCCGCGACTCCGGCGCCCGCTTCGCCACCCTGAGTTTCGACTCCTCGAGCGGCATTGAGGTGGACGTGCGCTCCCTGATCGGAAAGTACGTCAAGATCGGAACTTTCTCCTTCCGCGTGGTCGGCATCACCAAGTCCGACCAGATGAGCGACAGCAACCTCTTCTACGCGCCGTACACGACCGTCAAGATCATCTACGGCAAGGGCAAGGAGATCGACGACCTGACCTTCACCTTCCACGGCCTCGACTCCGAAGCGGCCAATGAGGCCTTCGAGGAACAGTACCGGGCGGCGGTCAACCTGCGGCACCGCGCCGCTCCGGATGACCGGCGGGCCATCTGGATCTGGAACCGCTTCACGCAGAACCTCCAGATGAACAAGGGCCGCCGCATCCTCAGCACCGCGCTCTGGATCATCGGACTGCTCACCTTGCTGGGCGGCATCGTGGGCGTGAGCAACATCATGCTCATCACCGTCAAGGAACGCACCCACGAGTTCGGCATCCGCAAGGCCATCGGCGCCAGCCCCTGGAGCATCATGAAGCTGATCCTCGCGGAAAGCGTGAGCATCACGGCCTTCTTCGGCTATGTCGGGATGCTGCTCGGGATGATCGCCTGCATGGTCCTGGACAAGACGGTGGGGCAGTCCACCATGTCCGTGATGGATGAGCAGATCGCGATGCTCGTCAACCCGACCGTGGGGCTCGACGTGGCCCTCGGAGCAACGGTCGTGCTCATCGTCGCCGGCACCTTCGCCGGCCTGTTCCCGGCCCGAAAGGCGGCCCAAGTCAGACCCATAGAAGCCCTCCGCGCAGAATGAGATTCGATGTAGACAGTTTCCGGGAGATCGCGGACTCGCTGGTCCGCAACAAGAGCAGGAGCCTGCTCACCGGCTTCGGCGTGTTCTGGGGCATCTTCATGCTGCTCTTCCTGATGGGCGGCGGCCAGGGCCTCAAGCAGCTCATATTCAGTAATTTCGAAGGGTTTGCCACCAATACGGGCATTCTGATTTCCTCGCAGACCACCCTGCCTTACAAGGGCTTCAAGGAGGGCCGCTACTGGCGGCTCAACTACATGGACGTGGAGCGGCTCAAGCAGATGATGCCCGAACTGGAGACGGTGACCCCGGTCATCAATACCGGCGGGCGCGAGGCCATCTTCGGCACCAACACCTCCTCCGTCAGCGTGCGGGGCATCTATGCCGACTACGACCGCATCGAGGAGCCCCGCATCAAATACGGCCGCTACATCAATGAGACCGACATCCTGCAGGAGCGCAAGGTCTGCGTGATCGGCAAACGCATCTACAACGAACTGTTCCCGGACGGGGGCGATCCCTGCGGGGAATTCATCCAGGTCGGTCCGGTCTTCTACCAGATCGTGGGCGTGGACTTCAGCAGCGGCAACATCAGCATCGGCGGCCGGGCGGACCAGACGGTGTTCGTCCCCCTGCCCCTGGCCCAGAAGATCTACAACCGGGGCGCCAACGTGGACCTCATCTGCACGGCGGCCAAATCCGGCATCCGCATGTCCGAGCAGGAGCCCCGGATGCGGGAAATCCTCTCCCGGCAGCACCTCTTCGACCCGAAGGACAAGCAGGCCCTGGTAATCATCAACACCGAGCAGATGTTCGCCCTGGTGGACAACCTCTTCCGGGGCGTGAACTTCCTGATCTGGCTGGTGGGCCTGGGGACCATCCTCGCGGGCGTGATCGGCGTGAGCAACATCATGATGGTCACGGTCAAGGAACGCACTACGGAGATCGGCATCCGCCGTGCCATCGGTGCCACGCCGCGTGACATCCTCTCGCAGATCATCCTCGAGAGCATCGCGCTGACCCTGGTGGCGGGCTCGTTCGGCATCGTGTTCTCCGTGCAGCTGCTGCGGCTGCTGGAGACCATCGTCAAGATGAATCCGGACAATCCGGCCGCCAGCTTCCAGATCGGCTTCTGGACGGCGATCATCGCGGCCCTGCTGCTGACGGCGCTGGGGGTGGTCGCGGGCCTGGCCCCCGCCTCCCGCGCGATGTCCATCAAGCCGGTGGACGCCATGAGAGATGAATAATAAATAAAGACAAACGATATGAAACGCATTTTCAAGTACATCATTTTCGCCTTGATCGCGGTGATCTTCATCGGGACGTTCGTCTTCCTGTTCAAGAACTCGCGCCCGGAGAAGGCCGAGTACCAGGAACTGGAGGCCGTCCTGGCCGACATCAACCGCACCACCGTGGTCACCGGGAAGATCGAGCCGCGCAACGAGGTGAACGTGAAGCCGCAGATCAACGGCATCATCGCCGAACTCTACAAGGAGGCCGGCCAGCAGG
>CAMVGM010000034.1 GCA_947167015.1 uncultured Bacteroidales bacterium | reverse complement strand
CAGTTTACGACCCATAGGGCCTCATTCCTGCACGCGGCATGGCTGGTTCAGGCTTGCGCCCATTGACCAATATTCCTCACTGCTGCCTCCCGTAGGAGTCTGGACCGTGTCTCAGTTCCAGTGTGGGGGACCTTCCTCTCAGAACCCCTAGACATCGTCGCCTCGGTGTGCCGTTACCACGCCGACTAGCTAATGTCTCGCGAGCCCATCCGTATCCGACGGATCTTTCAAACATGGGTCATGCGGCCCTCGTTGTTATGGGAAATTAGACGGCGTTTCCACCGCTTATGTCCCGGATACGGGCAGGTTGCTCACGCGTTACGCACCCTTTCGCCGGTCGCCGGCGGGTATTGCTACCCCCGCTGCCCCTCGACTTGCATGTGTTAAGCCTGCCGCTAGCGTTCATCCTGAGCCAGGATCAAACTCTTCTTTGTATATTCTTATACTCTAGTTCTCTCCTGACACTCTTGATTCCTCTAAGAAATCAACGCTCTCGATTCTTTGTTTCTCGGTACTTGCTTGTACTTATCTTCCAATATTTTCAATGATCTTTTCCCTGCCTCTCGGAAAGGGACTGCAAAGGTAAACCACTTTTTTGAAAGCGCCAAATTTTTTTGAAATATTTTCGACAATTTTTTTGTTACCTTTGTCTGCGATGGAACACTACAATCTGACCGAGCCCCGTTACGAGGCCATGAACTACCGCCGCTGCGGCCGCAGTGGCATCCTGCTGCCCGAGGTTTCCCTGGGTTTCTGGCACAATTTCGGCGAAGCCGCCGATCCGGAAAACTGCCAGGCGATCGTCGAAGCCGCCTTCGACGGCGGAATCACCTACTTCGACCTGGCCAACAACTACGGCCCGCCCTACGGCAGCGCCGAGACAATGTTCGGCCGTATCTTCACCCGCTCGCTGAAGGCCCATCGCGAC
Source organism: uncultured Bacteroidales bacterium (assembly GCA_947167015.1). Taxonomy (GTDB): domain Bacteria; phylum Bacteroidota; class Bacteroidia; order Bacteroidales; family UBA932; genus Cryptobacteroides. The sequence continues at coordinate 24,577 of CAMVGM010000034.1, read as the reverse complement.
GAGATCCTCATCGCCACCAAGGCCGGGCACGACATGTGGCCGGGCCCTTACGGCGAATGGGGCTCCCGCAAGAGCCTGTTCGCCTCGCTCGACCAGAGTCTCCGCCGCATGCAGCTGGACTACGTGGACATCTTCTATTCCCACCGTCCGGACCCGTATACGCCCCTCGAGGAGACGATGCAGGCCCTCGTGGACATCGTCCGCAGCGGCAAGGCGCTCTACGTGGGCATCTCCAAATATCCGCCCGAGATGGCGGCGCGCGCCTATGCCTACCTGCGCGAGGCGCACGTGCCCTGCCTGGTGTACCAGGGGCGCTACAACATGCTGGACCGCGGTCCGGAGGAGGAGATCCTGCCGCAGGCGGCCGCCGAAGGGGCCGGATTCGTGGCCTTTTCGCCGCTGGCGCAGGGCCTGCTGACCGGCCGCTATCTTAATGGTATCCCGGAGGACTCCCGGATGCGGCACAGCCGCTTCCTGAACGAAAGCGTGCTGACGCCGGAACTGCTGGAGCGTCTGCGGACCTGGAACGACGAGGCCGCTGCGGAAGGTTACAGCCTCGCGCAGTACGCCCTGCGCTGGATCCTGCGCCGCCCGGAGGTCACTTCCGTCATCATCGGCGCCAGCAGCGTGGCGCAGTTGCAGGACAACCTGAAGGCCGTCAGCGCACGCTGACGCTTCCGTTCCCGATTTCGAAAGACCAGTCGCCCGCAGTCAGTTCATAACGGACCGCCGGGCGGCCGAGGTGCGTGCAGACGCCCAGGCAGCGGGCGCCGTCCGCCGTGCCGAGCCCGTTGACCGCACCGGAGGCGACGGGCAGGTACAGCGTCGCGGTGGTGTTGGCCGGAACGGTGCAGCGGTAGCCGGTGATCACGCCTTTTTCCGCCGTCCAGGCGCTCCGGATGCGTCCGTAATGGGAATCGTAACTGCCTTCCAGGGAAGTGAAGGAGGCGCCAGCCGTGGGCTGGAGGATGAAATGCTTGTAGCCTGCTTCGCCTTCCGCGTAATTGGCGGTGATGCCCAGCTGGTACTCGAACATCCACTGTCCCACCGCTCCGAGGGCGAAGTGGTTGAAGGAGTTCATGCTGTTCTGGTTGGGCTCGGAGAAGGCGGCCTCATACGAGTTCCAGCGCTCCCAGATAGAGGTCGCGCCGCAGGCGACCGGGTACAGCCAGGAGGCGTAGTCGCTGCAGGAGAACATCCGGAAGGCGCCCTCGGCATCGCCGGCGCGGCTCAGGGCCGGCAGGATGTTGGGCGTGCCGGAGAAGCCGGTGGTGATGGTATAGGGGTGGAAATCGAAGGACGTGTTGCCGGAACCCAGCACCCCGAAGGCGCTGGTGACATCTTCCTGGATGCCCTGCTGCGCCAGTTCTTCTTCCGGGGTGGGACCGCTGGAGGCCGGATTGGCGGCCAGGGCGGACAGGTGCTGCCCGGCGCGGACCTTGTTCGTATCGTCGAACACGTTGAAATTCAACGGCGTGGCATAGGAGGCCTGGGTGTGGATCGTCTTGCCGCGGAGGCCGCGCGTCTTGCCGGTGGCGGGATCCACGTAGGCGCGGTTCCATTCCGCTTTCGCCAGGGCGTGGCGCTCCCGGAGCAGGGCGGCGCAGTCTTCGCGCCCGACGGCCTCCGCCATGATGGCCGTCACCTCCATCATGTGGATGTAGATGGCGTTGTTGAGCAGGTCCGTGGGCGTGCGGTTGTCCAGCGCCAGGTGGTCGGCCAGGCCGTTCGCCTTGGAGGACAGGTGCGGGTATTCGTCGCTGAGTTTGTAGAACGCCATGCCGTTGAGCCAGTCCATCATCGTCTCCAGGTTATCCTCGATGATTTGGGTGTCGCCGTACTGGTTGTACAGCTGCCAGGGCACCTGGCAGACGGCGGCTCCCCAGGTCGTGCCGTTGGCGAAGCTCCGGTCATCGGACTTGTTATAGGTGGGGACGGTCGATCCGATGCCGCCCGGGGCCTCGGTGTCGCTTCCGATCCCCTGGTCGGCGCGCAGGGCTACCATCCACTGCCTGAAGAAGTTGCGCGTATCGGCCTGGTAGAGTCCGGTACGGGTGTACGCCTGGGCGTCCCCGGTCCAGCCCATACGTTCGTTGCGCTGCGGACAGTCGGTCGGCAGGGTCAGGAAATTGCCCAGCTGGCTGCGTTGGATATTGCGGAAGAGCTGGTCCGCGAGTTCTCCCGTACGGCCGTCCGAGGTCGTGGCGTGGTAGGTCCCGGTCGGGATTTCCGAAGAGGAAAGGACCAGTCCCTTGACATTCTCCACCGGGAGGGCGCCCTTGTGGGAAGGGATGTGGACCAGGACGTATTGGTAGCCGCGGAAGGTGTCGCGGGGCCGGATGGTCACCTCACCGGAGCCGTCGGCAATGTAGAAATCGGTGTCCAGGGCTGCCCGGTTGGATTCGAATAGGATGTGCCCGGCGACGTTCCGGCCTCGGGGCCCGAAGCGCCTGACATAGTCTTTCCGGTCGCCGCGCAGGCCGGGATACACCTGCTCGCCGTAACGCAGGACGACGACGTCGCCCGCCTGCAGCCAGCCGGCCGGGATGGTGATCTCCGGCACGCCGACCATGTTCACGCCCATGTCATAGATATAGGTACAGTCGTCGTGCACGGGCATCTGCCGCCGGGCGGTGAGGACCTCGCGCAGGCGGACGGGTTCGTCATAGCGCGCCACGATGTCGAAATCCATCCAGTTACGTTGGGCGACGCGCACGGCAGGGACCCAGGCGCTGTCGTCGAAGCCGGCTTCATTCCAGCCGTCCAGGCGCTTGCGGGCGTCGTAACGCTCTCCCTGGAAGAAACTGCCCAGGCGCACCGGGCCGTCCTGCCAGGCCTTCCAGCCCGCGGGGTCGGTGACGAAGGTTTCCCGCCGGCCGTCCTCGTAGGTGACGACCAGCCGGGCGAGCAGGGCCTCGCGGTCGCCGAAGAAATTGAAGTTGCTCGCGGTGAAGGTTACGTAGCCGGTGTACCAGCCGCCGGCCAGTTCGGCGCCGATGGCGTTCACGCCTTCGCGCAGCAGCCCGGTCACGTCATACTTGAGATAGCACATCGTCTCGCGGTACTGGCTGTCGCCCGGGGCGAACCAGTCGGAGCCGACCTGGCGGCCGTTGAGATAGATGCGGAAGGTTCCCATGGCGGCGGCGTAGAGCCGGGCGGAACGGATCTTTCCCGCCGGGGTGAATTCGCTGCGGAGCATCGTTTCCGCCCCGTGCGAGGGATCTTTCCAGGCGATCCGTTCGCGCGGACCCTCGCCGCACACGCGGATGCTGCCGTTCTCGACGCGTATGCCCGGAAGCCCGTCGAAGAGGCCGTAACGGTCCCTTCCGAAGACCAGCGGCTCCTCGCTCTGACCGCCGTTCAGGATCTGATAATCAGAATATTCCACCTCGGAGCCGGGGGCGGCCGCGAAACCGACGGAACAGAGGTTCGGGAAAGACGGGTAATCCCCGCCCGAGCCGGTTTCGCTCAGCGGGATGCGCGAGGCGCGGATGGCGTTGCCCGTCATGCCGACGGTGAAGTTGAACTGCTGTCTGCGGGCCGGCGCCGTCACGACCGGGTTCCCGTCCACGGTGATGCTCAGCTGGCTCGCCTCCACGTCCAGCCGGACGCTGTGGCTGTCGCCCGGGGCGAAAACCTTGTCCAGGTTGCCTTCCGGGCAGTTCGCCGGATTGAGCACGAGCAGGGGGCGGTCGGCGCGGTCGCCCGGGAAATAGCCCACCCGCCAGATGCGGATCTCCGAGGCGGCGGGTTCCAGTTCTACCTTGACGTAATTCTCGGCCGAGGCGATTCCCTGGTCGTTCAGGAAGCGGTGCCCCAGGCGGAAGTCGTCAGCGCCGAAGACCAGGGCGGCCACGCCGCCGCGGACCAGGCGGAAGTCCGTCCGGATGCCGAACACGAACTGCGAGGCGGCGTCCAGCTTGAGCGCGGGGCCTCCGACCCAGCCGGCGCCGTTCCAGGCGGAGAGGCGCGGATTCATCAGGCCGGTCTCGAAACGCGAAGCCTCCGTATGGACTTTCCCCTCGCCGTCCCGGACGGATATTTCATAACTGTATGCCATTTCCGGCTGCAGGGCCACGCCTGCATAGCGGATGTTGTCGGAACGGCCGTCCTGCACCTCGCCGCTGTCCCAGATGGTGCTGCCGTCGCTGTCGCGTGTGACGCGGATGCGGTAGGAAGCCTGGCGGGCGCCGCGCTGCGTCGATTCCATCCGCCAGCTGAAGACGGGATGCCGGTCCTCGATGGCGAGGGGTTCGCTGGCGTGCTGGACGCGCAGGTCGGTGATGCGGGTCTGGGCGAGGGCCGCCGCGGCCGTGAGCAGCAGGGCAGCGGACAGGGAAAACAGTCTGTGAGCGTGCATGGATGTGGCAGATTTTCCCAAAGATAAGAATATTTCCCGGAACGGGAGCTATCTCATCTCCAGCAGGTTCTGCCGGTCCAGGAATCGGTAGGAAGCGGCTTCCAGCAGGTGCTGGGGGCTGATGGCAGCGGCGCCTTCCAGGTCGGCGATGGTGCGTGCGACCTTGATGATGCGGAAGTAGGCGCGCATCGAGAAGCCCATCTTGAGCATCAGGTTTTCGAGCGTGTTCCGGCAGGCCTCGTCCAGGGGGCAAAAACGTTCGATCTGCTTGGTGTCCATTGCCGCGTTGGTAAGGGTCCCGCTTCCTTCGAAGCGCCGTTTCTGCCGTTCTCGCGCCCGGAGCACCCGGGCGGCCACCTCCGCGCTGCTCTCGGCCTTCCGGGCCCGTACGATTCGGTCGGCGGGCACCGGATGCATCCAGACGTGGATATCGATCCGGTCCAGGATGGGGCCGGAGAGTTTCGAGAGGTAGCTCTGCCGCTGGGTGGGGGTGCAACTGCAGCGGTCGCCTTCGCCCCAGTAACCGCAGGGGCAGGGGTTGGAGGCCGCCACGAGCATGAACGAAGCCGGGAACTCGACCTTTCCCTTGAGCCGGGAAATGCAGACGCTGCGGTCCTCGATGGGGCCCCGGAGCGCCTCTATGACAGATTTGGGCATCTGCCCGACCTCATCGAGGAACAGCACCCCGTTGTTGGCGAGCGATACCTCTCCGGGCAGGATGTTGTCGCCGCCTCCGCCGCCGATGATGGCCGCCAGGGAAGCGGAGTAATGCGGGGCGCGGAAAGGGCGCCGCCGGATCAACCCGTCCTGCGGGGAGCCCTTGCCGGCGACCGAATAGATCTTGCTCGTGACCAGCGCCTCCTGCATCGTCATCGGCGGCAGGATGCCGGCCATTGCTTTCGCGAGGGAACTCTTTCCCGCGCCCGGCGCCCCGACCATGATGATGTTATGGCCTCCGGCGGCCGCGATCTCGATGCCGCGCTTGGCCCCTTCCTGGCCGATGATGTCGGCGAAGTCCACCCCGTACTGCGGGTCCGGAGCGACGGCCCCGTCCTTGTGCAGCAGGCGGTAGCGCCGGGTGTTCCAGACCAGCAGGTCCGAGCTGTCCTCCTGACCCTCCAGGATGCGCACTACGTCCGCAAGGGATTCTACCCCAAAGACTTGCATTTCCTTGAATTCCGCCGCTTCCAGGGCGGACTCGGCCGGGAGGATGATGCCGACGCGGCCCGACGAGCGGGCCATCTCGGCGAAAGGAAGTGCGCCCGGAATCGCCCGGACGCTTCCGTCCAGCCCGAGCTCTCCCATCAGGATGAAATTGCCGGAAAGCGGCAGGTCCCGCTGCCCCGAGGCGGCGATGATGCCGACGGCGATGGGCAGGTCGTAGCCCGAGCCGTTCTTGCGGAGGTCCGCCGGGGCGAGGTTGATGACGATGCGCTTGCCCGGAATATGGAACCCGAGGGCCTCCAGGGCCGTCGTCGTACGGAGGAGGCTTTCCTTGACGGCCACGTCGGCCAGGCCGACCAGGTGGATTCCGATGCCCCGGTCGATGTCGATTTCTACCGTCACTTCGACGGCGTCGATGCCGATGCATTTGGCACCGTGGATGCGTGTCAGCATAGTGTGTTGAGATTTTTCATATCTTTGTCAGGATGAAACAGACGATCGTCATACCCTCCCTGTCGGAAATCGACGCCGCCGCGGATGAATTCCTGCGCCTGACCCGGGGCCGCCCGCTCATTGCGTTCCACGCATCGATGGGAGCCGGCAAGACCACATTCATCACGGCGCTCTGCCGCCGGATGGGGGTCCGTTCCGACGCCGTCGGGTCGCCGACTTTCGCCATCGTGAACGAGTACCGGACCGCTTCCGGGGATCCGGTTTTCCATTTTGATTTCTACCGGATCACGAAATTGGAAGAGGCGCTGGACATCGGGCTTTACGACTATCTGGACAGCGGCGCTCCCTGTCTGATGGAGTGGGCCGAGAACATCGCCCCCCTGCTGCCGGAAGAAACGCTCGTGGTGTCCATCGACGTCGCGGACGACGGCACCCGGACCCTCAATTGGGAGGATTGATCCTCAGCGCCACGCTGCTCACATACCCGTGCAGGTCGAGTTCCGTCACCCGGCCGTCCCGGCATATCCGGGGAAGTCCGTGCGCCTCGCGCGGCGACAGGGCGAGCACCAGAAAGCCGCCTGCGGCTGCCGCGCAGCCGGGGCCCGGGAAAAGGCAGGGGCCGTCGCTGTGTCCGTTTCCGCCGGGTCCGTACCAGCGGACGATGCCCGTCCGGTCCGTACTGACGGCGAAGGTCGCATCCGGCGTATGGTAGAGCCAGGCGTATTCCCGGCAGATCTGCCGGGGCGAACTCCATTCTCCCGCAGGCATCCAGCCCGAATAATGGCCGCCGGCGCCGTCCGAAAGGAAGGCGGTGACTGCATATCCTCCGCCTTCCGGCCAGATCCGCCCCTCGTCCAGCAGGCTCCTGAAAAGCGCCGGGCCCAGGACGTAGCTATGGCCGTCCCGGTACTTAAGGTCCAGCACGCGTGCCGTCGGGAGAATCTCGTCAAGACGCGTCTCCAGCCCGTCCCGGACCAGGTAATGGGAGCCGGAGTAGCTGTTCCCGGCCCGGAAGCAGAAGACGGTCTGGCCACCCGTCCGGTACAGGGCGCCCGTGGGGCCGTAAGAGGGGTCGTCCAGGCTGCCGTACGGGACGCCGTCGTTCCGTTTGAGGAGGATCTCCCCGTTCCTGCGGTAGGAAAAGCCGTGTCCGGAGACGGAGCGCGAGAGGGTATAGAGGTCGTCTCCGTCTTCAAGCAGGCCCGACAGGAATTCCCGTCCCTCGAAGCGGAACAGCTCTTTTCCGTCCCGTCCGATGCGGGTCTGACCTCCGTCGATCCGTTCCGTGTACAGGTGCCCGGAGAGAATGTGGTGGCGGTCAGGGTCCGCGACGAAGCAGGCGTCGGGACCGGAGGGGAGGACCAGGACCGGCACGAAGTTGCGGTACAGGAGCAGTTCGAAGGAAGCGGTCCCGTAGGCGGTGTCCCGCTGCCAGTCGTAATCCTTGGGGAAGCGTACGGCGCTCAGCCAGACGGTCGTGTCCGGTCCGGCAGGCTCCGGATCGGGGCCGGAAGGAGGATGGTGGGGGGCGGATCCCGGGGCATGGCGCTCGCAGTCGCTGCGCATGCGTCCGCCGGAGCCGCCCTCGATCCAGACGCAGGCGGACAGGAAGACCGCCAGCGGCAGGATGATCCAGGGTGAAGTTCTCATAATCCGTTTTTTCCGCAAAGAAGCGAAAAAAACGAAAAGCCCGCGATAAGAATCTTGTCTTTTCGCGGGCCGTCCGTCACAAATATCTGTTTTTTTCCGTTTTTGCTCTTTTTTGTCAGAAATTCAGGCGCAGACCGGCGTCGAAATTCACCATCAACGGCTTTTCGGTGCGGATGCTCTTCGGCTGGTTGCCGGGGAAATAGTACTGCAGGCCGGGATCCAGGTAGAGGCCCAGATGCTGCGAGAGGCGGAATTCCACGCCCAGGCCGGCGCCGACGGAGTACTGGAGTTTGTCCACCGGGTACTTCCGGATGATGTCCGGGCTGGCGAAAAGCTTGTATTTGTTGGAGATGCAGTATTCCAGTTCTCCGCCTCCGTAGGCATAGAAGCGGATCTTCTCCGCATCGATGATGTCGTAGTAGAGGTTGAGGGGGACGCCGAGGTACTGCAGGGTGTGGGCCACGCTGCCCGAGGTGCCTTGGTAGTTGCCGGTGAAGGTGCGCGTCAGCAGCGAATAGTCCAGACCCGTTCCGAGAGACAGGCGCGGGGCCACGTAGAAGCGTATGCCGAGGCCGATCGTGAAGGGGATGCCATAGGAAGACGTTCCCTGCTCGGAGAAATCGTCGGAAGTTCCCGGCGCCATGCGGGCGGCGGGGGGAAGGGGACGTCCGGTGGATTCGTTGCCGCCGACGGCACCCTGCGCATAGAGGGCGGGACGGCGCACGGCCTTGCGGACGGGTTTCTCGGTCGTCAGTTCCGCGAACGGGTCGGTATCGGGAACCCGGTCGTCCCGGACCGTTCCGGCCGCAGGCCCGTCGTTGCGGGTGCCGGTATCTTTCGGCCCGGCGGTTTCGACGGGCTGCGTCCCGGCCGTGACAGGTTCCTGCGTCGCCGCAGGCTCCGTGACGGCCTTTCGTGCGGAACGCCGCACCACGGCCTTTTCCGGCGCAGCCTCTTGAGCCGGAGCGTCCGCCGCAGTGACGGCCTGGGCCGTAGCTGCGGCGGATTCGCCGGCCTGTGCAAGCATAGCTTGCTCCTGGTAATGATTATTGGTTGGGATTGAGGTGTCCTTGGTGCCCGGGAGGAAGATGCCCAGGGCGATGGCCGCGGCAGCGGCAAGGGTCAGGCCGGCCCATTTCATCCAGCCCCAAGGGCTGGCGACGGGGGCGGCTGCGGCGTCCAGACGCGCGGACACGCCTTTCCAGACGCGGCGGGGAGGGATCTCCGCGGCGTCCTCGAGCATCGACCTTACCCGAAGGTCGAAATCGTCGAAACGGTTGTCCTGCATCTTAATATCGTTCTTTAATCTTTGTCTGCAACAGCGTCCGCGCCCGTTGCAACTGGGAGCGGGAGGTGGTCTCGGAAATGCCGAGCGCTTCGGCGATCTCCTTGTGCGAGTATCCTTCGATCACGTACATGTTGAAGACCGTCCTGAAACCCGGCGGGAGGGCTGCGATCATCTTCATCAGGTCGCCGTAGCCGATCCGCTGGATGGCGGTAGGGTCGTCGCTGGTGATGTTCCAGGCGGCGTTCACGTCTTCGGAGTTCTTGAGCGCGTCCTTCTTTCTGAGGCTCATCAATGCCGTATTGACAAAGATCTTGCGGGCCCAGCCTTCGAAGGAGCCTTCTCCTGAATAGCTGTCCAGTTTGGAGAAAAGGGTAACGAAACCATCCTGGAGGATGTCCTCCGCGGCTTCCCGCTCACCCATGTAGCGCAGGCAGACTGCGAACATCTTGGCAGACAGGAGGTCGTAGATGGCTTTTTGCGCGCGCCTTTCGCCGCGTTTCGCCCCTTCGATCCATTCTGTTTCCCGTGAGTTAAGATGCTTCCTGTTCGGGAAAAGTTGCATCCGGCACGTGAAAAATTAATTACCGCGAAAATAGCCAATTTTTCTCACAAAAAATACATATTTTTGTGTCCGTTATGCGTAAGCTCCTCCCATATCTGATCCTGTTGCTGCTCGGCTGCAGCCTGCATGCGCAGGTGGTGGATGACGGGACGGACCTGTTCCTGACCGCCACCGCGGAGTATGCCGAAGGGAACTATGCGCAGGCGCGTGAACACCTGCAGCAGCTGCACGCCCTGGACCCTGGAGACGACGCCGTCAATTACTACCTCGGCCTGTGTGAACTCGCGGAGCAGGACCTGGACGCTGCGGAGGAACATCTGAACGCAGCCGCCCGGACCGATTCGACCAACACCTGGTACGTCTATGCGCTGGCTTCGCTGTACGACGCCAAGCGGGACCAGGTCCGCGCCGGGGAACTGGTGGAGAAGCTGGTCAAGATGGCCCCCGCCCTGTATAACAACGCCCAGACCCTCGCCATGGTGGCGGACGCCAAGGTGGCCGCCCGGCAGGATTCCGTGGCGCTCTCCTATTATAACCAGGCCCTGGAGATGGATCCCACGTACGCCCCGGCGCAGATCGGGCGGACGGAGCTGCTCCGCCGCATGGGCAATTTCCCGGCCTTCTTCGCCGGGCTGGAAGATTTCATCCGCAACGGACAGGTGCGTCCGGACATCAAGAGCAACTACCTGACCGTGATGATGGACAACATCGACTCGCCGTTCTACTGGGTATGGGGCGAGACGATCGGCCGCCTGGTTGACCTGGACCGGGAGATGCATCCGGACGACTACGACATCCAGTTGCTCAAGCTGCGCCTGTGCTATATCAAGCAGGACTGGCAGGCCGTGCTCGACCAGTGCGACGTGATGGCCGCCCTGGCGCGGGAGGAAGGGAACGACGACCACCTCGCGGAGGCCCTTTCCATCGCCGGCGACGTGTGGTACCAGCAGATGGAGGACAAGAAAAAGGCTTACGAGACCTACGAGGAGGCCCTGAAGGCCGACCCCGACCGCACGTCCGTCCTCAATAATTACGCCTATTACCTTTCGCTGGAGGGCAAGCAGCTGCGCAAGGCGCTCAAGATGAGCCGCCGCACGGTGGAGCTGGAGCCCGACAACGCGACGTACCTGGATACCTACGGCTGGCTCCTGTACCTGCTGCACAAGCCCAAGGAGGCGAAGCCGTATTTCAAGCACGCGATGCTCTACGGCGGCAAAGACAGCGCCGTGGTCCTGGAGCATTATTCCAAGGTCCTGGAAGCCCTCGGCGAGACGGACCTCGCCCTCTATTACAAGAACCTCTCGGAACAGAAGAGCCGATGAACCGTTCCCTGCCGCACTTCCTGCTCGCCCTCGCCCTGCTCCTGCTGCCGGTCTTTCCCGGCGCCCGGGCGCAGGACACGGCCAAGCAGGAATCCCGCCGGGCGGCGCTCCAGAAGGAGATCGCCCAGCTGGAACAGCAGATCAAGGAGAATGCGGCCCGCAGCAACAGCGCCCTGGGCGAACTGACGCTCGTGCGCAGCCAGATCGCCGCGCACCGCAATCTCGTGGAGGAAAGCGAGCGGGAGATCGCCCGCATCTCCGATACCATCGCCGTCCGTCAGGTGGCCGCGGACCGGCTGCAGGAGCGCCTCGGGACGATGGAGACCTACTACCACCGCCTGGTTCGGAACGCCTACAAGAACCGGGACGCGCGCGTGTGGTATTCCTATTTGTTCTCCAGCCGCGACCTCGGCCAGGCCACCCGCCGTTACGTCTATCTGCGGGACCTTTCCGGCGAGATGAATACGCAGGCGCGCAAGCTCAAGGCGCTGCGCGCCGAGCTCGGCGAGGAACTGGTCCGGCTGGCCGCCCTGCGCAGCGAGGCGGAAGCCGTCAAGGCGGAGCACGAACAGGAGATCAAAGGGCTCAGGAAGGCGGAAATCCGCTCGGACCAGCTGGTGGCCGACCTCAAGAAAGACAAGACGATCTATCAGCGGCAGCTGAACGCCAAGCGCAAGCAGGTGGAGGCGCTGAACCGCGAGATCGAGCGCATCATCGCGCAGGCCCTCGAGGAGGCCCGCCGCAAGGAGCAGGCGGCAGCCGATGCCAAGAAGAACGGCAACAAGAACGCCGGCACCACGACGCAGACCAAACCGGTAGACGTCAAGCTTGCGGGCGAGTTCGCCGCCAACAAAGGCAAGCTGCCCTGGCCCGCCGACGGCCCGGTGGTGGAGCGTTTCGGCAAACACAACCACCCGGTCTATACGACGTTGGTGATGCCCGCCAACAACGGCGTCAACATCGGCCTGACCCGCGACGCGGAGGTCCGCGCGGTCTTCGACGGGGAGGTGAAGCGCATCATCGTGATGCCGGGTTACGGCCGCTGCGTGCTGGTGCAGCACGGGACCTATTTCACTTTCTACTGCAAACTGGGCGAGGTGCAGGTCAAGTCGGGCGACGACGTGAAGACGGGCCAGGTCCTGGGCCGCATCGACACGATCGACGGCCAGACCCAACTGCATTTCGAGGTCTGGAAAGAGAAGGAACCGGAAAACCCGGAACTCTGGCTGCGGAAGAAGTAGTTATTCGACCGTCCAGACGAGGACGTGGCGGTCGAAAGTGATGTACTGGAGTTCGATATCCTCTTCGAAACCGTCCTTGTCCGTGAAAGTGGCTTCCAGTTCACCCTCGCCGCGCATGCGGAAATCTTCGATCTCGATCTGCTCGGCGAAGTCCACCTTGTATTGGGACATCTTCTTGTAAACGGCCTCCTTGGCGCACCAGTAAATGGCCAGCTGCTCGTTGCGCTCGTCCTCCTCCAGATCCTCCACCTCTTCGATTTCATCTTCCGAGAGGGCCTTCTTCTTGACGGCCGAGAAATCCCGGTCGAGCGATTCGCAGTCGATGCCGACCTCCTCCGTGGGGTTGAGGATGACGGCGACGTATTTCTGGGTGTGCGTGATGCTGATATTGATGGCGGAATTTTCGATGTACGGCTTGCCGTTGTCGTGGTGGCTCAGGTACACCTTTTCCTCGAACATGGCGTCAAGCAGGGCGCGTACGGCCAGCTTCTGCTTGCGCAGGGATTCGCTTTTAATATAGGAGATTTCCTCCATTTCGTCGGAGGGGACGCTTGTCAGCGCGCGGAGTTCCGCTTCGGTTTCAGTAATTTGCCAGACCCCCACACGCGAGTGGTAGTCGTCATCGAGATCTTTGATGAGATATAGTGCCATAAATCAATTATAACATCGCAAAGATAATGATTTTTTGTATATTTGCGCGACTTTTCTGAAAGACGTCAAATTATACATAGAATATGAATTATCTTACCAACGAGAAATTGGTCATTGTCGGTGCCGCAGGTATGATCGGCTCCAACATGGCCCAGACTGCGTTGATGCTCCGGCTGACTCCGAACATCTGCCTGTATGATGTGTACGAGCCCGGTTTGCTCGGTGTCGTTGCCGAGATGGACCATTGCGCTTTCGAAGGCGCCAATATCACCTGGACGACCGATCCGGCCGTCGCTTTCAAAGGTGCGGATTATATCGTTTCTTCCGGTGGTGCGCCCCGTAAGGAAGGTATGACCCGTGAGGACCTGCTCAAGGGCAACTGCCAGATCGCCGAGGAGTTCGGCAAGAATGTCAGGAAGTATTGCCCGAAGGTCAAGCACATCGTCGTCATTTTCAACCCTGCCGACCTCACCGGTCTCGTGGTCCTGCTGCACTCCGGTGTCCACCCTTCTTGCGTGACCACGCTCGCCGCCCTCGACTCGACCCGTCTGCAGGAGAGCCTCGCCCGTACCTTCGGCGTCCAGCAGTGCAAGGTGACCGGCGCCTACACTTACGGCGGTCACGGCGAGGTGATGGCCGTCTTCGCATCCAAGGCCCTCATCGACGGCAAGCCGCTGTCCAAACTGCCTCTCTCGCCCGAAATGTGGGCGCAGATCAAGTACAAGACCGTCCAGGGCGGTTCCAACATCATCAAGCTCCGTGGCCGTACCTCTTTCCAGAGCCCTGCCTACAACGCCATCAAGATGATCGAGGCGGCGATGGGCGGCGAGGAATTCACCTGGCCTTCCGGTTGCTATGTCAACAATGAGGACTACCAGAACGTCATGATGGCAATGCCGTCCGTGATCGACGCGACCGGCGTGCATTTCTCCAAGCCCGACGGTACCGCCGAGGAACTCGCCGAACTGCGGGCCTCCTACGAGCACCTCTGCGAGATGCGCGACGAGGTCATCCGCCTCGGCATCATCCCGCCGGTCTCCGAGTGGAAAAAGTGCAACCCGAACCTCTAGGAAGGTTCTCCCGCAAATGAGAAGGCGACCGGATCATCCGGCCGCCTTTCTTTTTCGTCGGGGTGAAAAGACTCGAACTTTCGACCCTCTGGTCCCAAACCAGATGCGCTAGCCAACTGCGCCACACCCCGGAAACGCCTGCAAAGTTAGCTTCCGTGCCGGAAAAAACCAACTATGTCCCGAATAATTGCTACCTTTATCCTCCGTAAAACGTAACGATCCTTCCGATGGAAAATCCGATTATCGAAGCCCGCGGCATCCGCAAAAGTTTCGGGACCCTGGAGGTCCTGAAGGGGATAGACTTCCATGCGGACCCGCACGAGGTCGTCTCCATCGTGGGCGCCTCCGGTGCCGGCAAATCCACCCTGCTGCAGATCCTCGGCACGCTGTCCGCACCGGATGACGGCAGCCTGTACATAGACGGCACGGACGTCCTCTCCCTGAAAGGCGACGCCCTGGCGTCCTTCCGCGGCCGGCGGATCGGCTTCGTCTTCCAGGCACACCACCTGCTGCCGGAATTCACGGCCCGGGAGAACGTGATGATCCCCGCGCTGATCGCCGGCGCGTCGATGAAAGATGCGCGGGTCCGCGCAGAACGGCTGCTGGGAGAAATGGGGCTGGAAGGGCGCCTGGACCACAAACCGTCCGAACTTTCGGGCGGCGAGCAGCAGCGCGTGGCCATCGCCCGCGCCCTGGTGGGCGACCCGGCCGTGCTATTCGCCGACGAGCCGACGGGCAACCTCGATTCCGTGACCAAGCAGGAAATCCACCGGCTCTTCTTCGACCTGCGGGACCGGCTGGGACAGACCATCGTCATCGTGACCCACGACCCGGAACTGGCCGCCCTCTGCGACCGCACCCTCACGATGAAGGACGGTCGTTTCGTCTAGGGGAGAGATTCCAACAGCAACTCGAACAGGCGGGGCTTGGCGTAGCGGTCGAGTTCCGCTTCTTCGATCCAGACATAACCTTCCGGCAAGGTAGGTTCCGTCCCGGGTTCCCACAGATAGAAATCCACGATCAGGGTCCGGTGGGTCAGTTGATGCTTCACCCCCTTTTTAAGAAGTTGTACCCCGCCGGGGAGCCCTTGGTCGCAGACCAGGGGCTCCCACAGGCCCTGCCAGATATCCCCGGGCCCGCGGCGGCGGATGGCGGTGCGGCCCGCGCAGCGCACATACACGTAATCGAAGCGCCGCTCCACGACGGCTGTGCCCTTCTCCCGGACGGGGAGCCGGTCCACCTGACCGGTGGCCAGCGCGACACAGTCCCGTGCCAGCGGACAGAGCAGGCAGGCGAGTGCTGCGGGCGTGCAGCAGGTGGCCCCGAAATCCATCATCGCCTGGTTAAAATCGCCCGGCCGGTCCTTGGGAATCAGCGACTGGGCGAGAGCGGTGAACTCCTTCTTGGCGGCCGTCGAGCCGACGGGCGTCGGGATGCCGAAATACCGAGCGAGCACCCGGTAGACGTTTCCGTCCACGACGGCGGCCGGGATGTCAAATGCAAAAGATGCGATCGCTGCGGCGGTGTAGTCGCCTACGCCCTTCAGCGCGCGTATCTCTTCCAGCGTATCCGGAAAGCGGCCTAGCGCGACGATCTGCCGCGCGGCCGTGAGCAGGTTGCGCGCCCGGCTGTAGTAGCCGAGCCCCTGCCAGAGCCGCAGGACCTCGTCTTCCTCCGCCGCGGCAAGCGACTGCACGTCCGGAAAGGCCTGCAGGAAACGCTCCCAGTAGGCGCGGCCCTGCGCGATGCGCGTCTGCTGGAGGATGATCTCGCTGAGCCAGATGGCGTAGGGGTCGCGGGTGCGGCGCCAGGGGAGGTCGCGCCCGTTCGCGTCATACCATGCCAGGAGGGTCTCGGAGAAGGATTGCATGCTGCAAAAATAGCAAATTGTGGCGTATCCCGGTTTTTTTCCTATTTTTGTATGTTGTTTAATACCGAACGAACGTGAGAAGATTCAAGATTTTCCTGGTCGCCGCCGCCGTCCTGCTGGGCGGACACGCGGCTTCCGCCCAGGCGGAATGGACGGCCGGTTTCGGATATGCATCCGTCGCTTTCAACGGAGCGGAGTGCTCGTCTTTCCTTTCCACCCACCCGATGCGCGGTTTCTATGCCGGTATCAGCCGGGAATTCTATTTCTCCGCCCTGGCGGGTCTGACCTTCGAGCCGGGACTCTTCTATTACTATCAATCCACGAAGAATGAACTGGCTACGGCCGGACAGGTTCAGAGCGGCCCGAAATTCATCAAGATGCACTATCTGTCCCTGCCGCTCAACGTCAAATATACGGTGGAGTTCACCCCGGCCATCCGGGGGGCGTTCTTTACGGGCCCGGTGATCAACGCAGGCTTGTTCGGTACCGTGTTCGAGAATGACAAGATCTTCACGAACACGGGCCTGGCCCCCATGCACCGGCTGACGCGGGTGAATGCCCAATGGAACATCGGCGCGGCGTTCACCATCGCCGAAGCCGTCCAGCTGCGGGTCAGCTATGCCCTGGGCATGAGCCGGCTCATCCCGGAACAAGAAATCCGCTCCAACACCTTTACGGTCGGAGCGGGATTCCTCTTCTAGTGCGGACCGGAAACCGTCAGGCCTCCTTGCAGTCTTTGCCGGCTTTGCGGGCGTCGATTTTTTCCTGGACCTTCTCCTTGGCGTCGGCGTAGAGGTCTTTTACCTCCTCTCCGATCTCGGCGGCCTTGACTTTCGCCTTCTGGGCCACCTCGGCGGCCTCTACTTTCAGTTCTTCCGCTTTGACCTTGGCTTTTCCGGCGAGTTCGGTGGCCTTGATCTTGGCGTACTCCTTGGCCTCGTCGAACGTCACCTTGCCGTCTCCGTTGAGGTCCATCGCTTTCTTTTTGGGTTCTTCGCTCATGGTATTTAAAATTGGTTATTGCCTACACAAAAATAGTAATTTCTCGGAATTTACACCCAAAAACCCGTATATTTGAGGCATGAATGTCGTTATGATCGTCCTTGCCGTACTGCTCGGGGTCGTGGGCATCGTCGGCAGCATCGTGCCCGGCCTGCCCGGGCCTCCGCTCAGCTGGGCCGGACTGTTGCTGATGTATTTCTTCGGCGGCACCAACGGGGCCGGAGAAAGCATGTCGCTGACCTTCCTGCTGATCTGGCTGGCGGTCACCGTCGTGGTGACCGTGGTGGATTATCTCGTGCCGGCCTGGTTTACCAAACTGACGGGCGGCAGCAAGTACGCCTCGCGGGGCGCCATCCTCGGCCTGCTGGCCGGGCTCATCTTCCCGCTGCCCTTCGGGATGGTCGTCTCGTCGCTGCTGTGCGCTTTCCTGTTCGAACTGCTGTTCGGCGGCAAGGGGACGGGCGAGTCGCTGAAGTCCTCGTTCGGCGCGTTCCTGGGCTTCCTCTCCGGTACGGGAATCAAGCTCATCTCCTCCGCGCTGATGCTCTACTACATCATCGTCTATATCTAGAAGAGCCCCACCACGAGGTTCCAGATCAGGAAGCGGGCCAGCTTGCCGACAAGCAGCAGGACGAAGGTCCAGCCCGGAGTTGTCTTGTAGAAACCCAAAGCCAGCACGAGGATGTCCCCGATGACCGGGACGCCGCTGAGCAGGGCCAGCCAGGCCCCGTATTTCTGCACGGATTTCTGGTGCTTTTCCAGTTTCTCGTGGCTGACTTTCAGCCACTTCTCTATCCATTCCCACTTGCCCAGCCAGCCCAGGCCGTAGGTGAACAGGCTTCCGAGCCAGCTGCCCGCCGTGCCGGCGATCAGGCAGCCGACCGGCTGGCGGGTCGCCGCCAGTACGGCGATGTACAGCGCGTCCGAACTGAAAGGAAAGATGGAAGCGGCCAGGGCGCTTCCGAGAAACAGGCCCAGCAGGCCGAGACGTTCCAGCCACTCCATCTAGACACGCAGGATGGCGTCCGCCCGGGCGGAAATCGCGTCGCGGTGCGAGATGAACAGCAGGGTCTTGTTGCCGTGGAAGCGGCTGTAGAGCCGGTCCAGCAGGGTGGCCTCGGTTTCGGCGTCAAGCGCCGAGGTGGCCTCGTCCAGGATGAGCGCGCCGCCTTCCCGCAGCAGGGCGCGGGCGATGGCGATGCGCTGGCACTGCCCTTCGCTGAGTCCCGACCCGGCTTCGCCGCAGAGGGTGTCCAGCCCTTCGGGCAGGTCCCATACGAAATCCGCCACGGCGGTGTGCAGGGCGGTCCGTATCTGCTCCTCGGAAGCGTCGGCGCGGGCCAGCAGGAGGTTTTCGCGGATGGTGCCGCTCAGCAGGGAATTGCCTTGCGGAACATAGAGGAAATTGCCCCGTACGGCAGGACCTGCGGGGTAGGCCCCTTCGGAACCGTATACCTCGACACGGCCGGCGGCCGGTTTCAGCAGGCCCAGCACCAGGCGGCTGAGGGTGCTCTTGCCCGATCCGGTCGGGCCCATGATCACGGTCATCGTGCCAGGGGTGAAATCGTAGTTGAACGCGTCCAGGACCGCTTCCGGGCGCTCCGGATAATGGAAACTCACGTCGGAAAGGCGGATGCCCGGAGCTCCGGACAGCGTGACGGGCGCAGCATCCGGTTCCTGCTCCAGGGCCTGCAGGTCCATCAGGCGCTCGATCGAGGCGGTGGCGTGGATGAAGGCAGGCACCTGGAGGGCGAGGTTGGCGATGGGGCGCTGGACCTGGCCGACCAGTTGCAGGAAGGCGGTCATCATACCGTAGGTCACCACGCCGTCGCGGATGCCGACCACGCCCCAGATGAAAGCGGCGGCATAACCGCCCAGGAATCCCAGGATCATGAAGGCGCGCGCCAGGGCGTTGTAGTTGATGCGCGTGACGGTCTGGTCCAGGACGTCTTTCTGGAGGATGCCCAGGCGCGTGAGCACGCGTTCCGTCCCGATGAGCGTCAGGACCACGATGCGCTTCTGCAGGTTTTCCTGCATCAGCTGCTGGACCTCGGCATCCTGCTTTCGGATGCGTTCCGTCAGGGCGCGCAACTTGCGGAAGAACATCCGGGAGCCGACGACGGCGGCGCCCATCAGGATCAGCAGGACCCAGAGCAGGTTCGGCGCCATCAGCATCAGGTACACGGACGCGGCGACCAGCTGGAGCAGCGTGATGATCAGATCCGGGAAGCGGGTGCACAGCAGGTCCGTGACCACGCGCGTGTCTTCTTCGAGCCGGTTCACGGCGTCGCCGCTGCGGTATGCCTCCCGACCGGTAAAGTTGCTGCGAAGCACGCGCCCGAAGGTCTCCTTGCGCAATTCATTCGCCGTGCGTGCGATGTTGTAGCTCTCCCAGGCGCTGGCGCACACGGAGCAGACGAGCTGGAGGAGCATGATGCCGAGCATGATGCCGATATGCAGGCGGAGCGGGGCGTCGGTCACGCCGGTGGCGATGTCCACCAGGCGCTTGCAGATCCATACGAAGCCGAGGGAGGCGGCGATGCGTACGATGCCGATGAACACGCTGAGCGCGGCGCGTCCCCGGACGGGACGGGCCATCGGGCGCAGCCCGCGGATGATCTGTCGGAGAGGAATCATCTGTGGAATAAGTCTTTGAAAACCCGCCGGATGCTTTCAGCGAAGCGACTGCTGAAGATACGGAAAGCCTCCCCGGGAGCGATGAACTGCAACAAGAAGAACTGGCGGATGTGTGTACCGAATGAAAAAAGCTTGCCTGAAAGATAGCCCTTCGGCCGTTGACGACGGTGCTGGTCTGCTTGTCCAAAATTGCCGTAGGACAGAATCAAGTCAAGTACGCGCCGGGATTTGGAAAGGGGTGTCTCGTCATAAAAGGGAAATTCTTCTGCCGGCAGTCCCAGATCTTGTACGGCGATGCAGCCGAAAAGGCGCCAAGGCCCAAGCAGACGCATCCCTTTGAGCATGGCGGACAAGCGTGTCCGGTCGATGCTCTCCCGGCATACATGCATCAATCGCACCCAGTCGCAAAGCTGTCGGAATCCGACGCCGCTTTTTGTAAAATGATACCAGGTGTGGTAGAAGGTGTAAAAGGCGTTGAAGGTGTTTTCCGGAATGTTGACGGATACTCCGTCGAAGTTCAACGGTACGAGGTCCTGGGAGAGACCTTCGGTTTCGATTCCCTTGAAATAACGGATCAGGCTGCGGCTTTCGGGGACCATCGTGTACCTATGCAGCTCGATTTCCGAGCTCCCGATCCAAAGCTGCCAATGCTTGCCTGTAATCTGGTCATCGACTTTATCTGCAAGAGGAGCGAGGACTTTGACTGCGGATTCTAGTCTTTCCGTTCCGACGTACAAGTCGATGTCGCCGCATTCGCGCAGCAGCGGGTTCGGGTAGAAACGGGCGACGCCCTGTCCTTTCAGCAGGACGCAGGGGATGTCTGCCTCCTGCAGGACGGATACCACGCGGGCGATGGCGGCGTTGAGTTTCCGGTGCGTGTTGAGGATGCGGTAAAGCAGTTGCTGCATCCGTCCGGCAGTTTCCGCGGGGACGGGATAGCCGGAACGCAGCAGGAGGTCGAATACCAGGCCGCGCGTCTTCTGGCCGTCACAGAGCTCCAGCACCTCGTCGAAGACGGGCGCAATATCCTCCCACGCGGGGATGTCCGTTCCCCACAGGGCGGCGCGCAACAGGGCCAGGTATGCCTCCGGAGCCGTCATTCGCAGATCATTCCCGCATCCAGCCAGGAGGCGATGAGGGCCTGCGCGTCGGTGCGGGCCTGCGCTTCCGTGACATCATAGCGGTCCGTCAGGAGCGTAACCAGATCCTCCAGGCCGAAGTCCTTGCCTTGCAGGGAATTCCACAGATAGGCGGCCGTCGCGTTCATCGAAACCACCTTGCTGAAATCGACGCGGGAGATCCCGTCTCCCGTGACGATGAATTCGCCGCCCAGCGGACGGAGTACCAAACCATCGAGTATTCTCATATCAGTCTTCTGTAAATTGCAAGCAAATAGCGCCGCAGGGGTTTCAGGATGCGCCAGAGGCGGCCTTTCCCGGGCGTTTGTTCCCGGCCCGAGGGCCGGATGACGGCGGTGACCGTCCCGACCACGTCGGCTGTCGTGCAGCTTTCCGTGCCCTGCAGGTTGCCGTCGCCCATCAGCGTCAGGGCGTCGCCGTCGCGGGCGATGAGGCGGTGCAGGATGTAACGGCCGCCGGTGTGCACCAGCACGATGTCTCCTACGGTCACGTCATCCGTCCTGCGCAGCACCACGCGGTCCACGCCGCCCCGGATGAAGGGCAGCATGCTGTTTCCGGTGGGCGTGATGACGGCTTCCCGTCCTTCCCGCAGGAGGGCGGCCACCTCGCCGAGGAGGATATCGTTGGGAATGATACGCTTATCCATCGACGGTGCTTTGGCAGAGCCGGGCTGCCGCCTCGTCCGGCAGGCAGTCGAGCCGGTAACAGGGAACGCTCGTCGCAACCGTGGCGAGCGTGGCGTGCTGGGCGTCGGCGAGCGCACGGATCGGCCGGAAGCCCGAACAGGACGACATCACGGAAGCGTAGGCCTGCGCGATGCCCAGGCGTTCGATTTCGTTGACCGGTGCCTGGCGGAGGCGCACGATGGCTCCGACCGGGACGTCTTCTGCCTTGTAGCAGGGCGTCTTGCCGCTCCAGGGGGTGCCGAACACCCGGACGACCCCGTCCACGACCCGCAGCACGGGGTTGTCGTCATTGAGCAGGGAAGTGCCATCTATGTATTTGAGCCACAGGGAACTGTGTGTGCTCTTTCCGGTTCCGCTCTTGCCCAGGAAGAGGAAGCCGCGGCCGCCGCGGGTGACCACGGATGCGTGCATCTCCAGCGCGCTGAAGCGGGCCGAAGCGAAGGCGAAGAGCAGCATCAGGGAATTGTTCACGGCGAACTCCTGCGCATCCGGGTTCCCTTCTGCGAACAGGCGTCCGTCGCGGAAAGACTCGTCGAAGACGAGGCGGCCGCATACCGGCACGGTGGCGACGGGGGCGAATTCCGTCATCCAGCCGCCCGCGAAGCGGTAAAGGTTCACCACCGGTTCACCCGGCTCGACCTTGGGGACATACACGGGCTCGAAGGGCCCTTCGGGTGCGGCGGGCGCAAAGGACAGGGAGAAAAGGGGCTCATCCGCGGCTCCGTCCGGAATCTCGAAGGGGCGGTAATTGGAAAGCCGCCCGCAGAGCGGGTGGCCGTCGGGGAGGTTCAGGGAAAAGCACAGCCCCGCAACGCGGAAGAACCGGGCAGCCATAGGCTAGGAGTCCAGTTTGAGGACGGCCATGAAGGCGCTCTGGGGCACCTGGACGGTGCCGATCTGGCGCATCCGCTTCTTGCCTTCCTTCTGTTTCTCAAGCAGTTTCCGCTTGCGGGTGACGTCGCCGCCGTAGCATTTCGCGGTCACGTCCTTGCGCACCTGCTTGACGGTTTCGCGGGCGATGATCTTGGCGCCGATCGCCGCCTGGATGGGGATGTCGAACTGCTGGCGCGGGATGAGGTCCTTGAGCTTCTCGCACATCCGGCGGCCGAAGGTATAGGCGTTGTCCTCGTGGATGAGGGTGGACAGGGCGTCGGCGGGCTCTCCGTTGAGCAGGATGTCCAGGCGGACGAGCCGCGCGGGGCGGAACCCCGTCACGTGGTAGTCGAAGGAAGCGTAGCCCTTGGAGATGGTCTTGAGCTTGTCGTAAAAGTCGAAGACGATCTCCGAGAGCGGCATGTCGTAGGTCAGCTCCACCCGGTCGGCGGTGATGTAGTGCTGGCCGATGAGCGTGCCGCGGCGGTCCAGGCAGAGCTTCATGATGGGGCCGAAGAATTCCGATTTGGAAATGATCTGCGCCCGGATGTAGGGCTCCTCGATGTGGTCGACCACCGACGGGGCCGGCAGGCCGGACGGATTGTGCACGTCCACCACCTCGCCCTGCGTCGTATAGACCTTGTAGGAGACGTTGGGCACGGTGGTGATCACGTCCATGTCGAATTCGCGGAACAGCCGCTCCTGCACGATCTCCAGGTGCAGCAGCCCGAGGAAGCCGCAGCGGAAGCCGCTTCCCAGGGCGAGCGAACTCTCGGGTTCATAGACGAAGGAGGCGTCGTTGAGCTGGAACTTTTCCAGCACGGCGCGCAACTCTTCGAACTTGTCGGCCTGGACGGGGTACATACCGGCGAAGACCATCGGCTTGACTTCCTCGAAGCCGGCGATCGCCTCGGTGCAGGGCCGCGCCACGTGGGTGATGGTGTCGCCCACCTTGACCTCGGTGGCGCTCTTGATGCCCGTGATCACGTAGCCCACGTCGCCGCAGCCGATCTCCCCGGTGGGGACGAGTTTCATCTTCAGGATGCCGACCTCTTCCACCTCGTAGTCCATCCCCGTGGCGAAGAACTTGACCTTGTCGCCCTTGCGGATGCTTCCGTTGAAGATCTTGAAATAGGCGATCACGCCGCGGAAAGAGTTGAATACCGAGTCGAAGATGAGGGCCTGCAGCGGGCCGTCCGGGTCGCCATCGGGAGCGGGGATGCGCTCCACGATGGCGTCCAGGATGGGCGGCACGCCTTCGCCCGTGCGGGCGGAGACCTTGAAAACTTCTTCCGGCTTGCAGCCGATCAGGTCGCAGATCTCGTCGGTGACCACGTCCACCTGGGCGGAGTCCATGTCGATCTTGTTGAGGACAGGGATGATCTCCAGGCCGTGGTCGATGGCCATGTAGAGATTGGAGATGGTCTGCGCCTGGACGCCCTGCGAGGCGTCCACGACGAGCAGGGCCCCCTCGCAGGAGGCGATGCTTCTCGAAACTTCATAGGAGAAGTCCACGTGACCCGGGGTGTCGATGAGGTTGAGCCGGTAGGTCTCGCCCTTGTACTCGTGCACCATCTGGATGGCGTGGCTCTTGATCGTGATGCCCTTCTCCTTCTCCAGGTCCATGTCGTCCAGGACCTGGTTCTCCATATCGCGCGCACCGAGCGTCCGGGTCAGCTCCAGCAGGCGGTCCGCCAGGGTACTCTTCCCGTGGTCGATGTGCGCGATGATGCAGAAGTTCCGAATGTTGCGCATTTCTCCTAGAAGAGCTTGTTCACCTGCGCGTAAACGTTCTCCGCGGTGTAGCCGAGCTTCTCGTCGAGCACCTTGTACGGGGCGGAGAAGCCGAAGGACTCAAGGCCCCAGACGCTTCCTTCCGACTCGGGGACGAGCCCCTGCAGGGTGACGGGCAGACCGGCGGTCATGCCGAACTTCTTCACGCCGGCGGGCAGCACGCTCTGCTGGTACTCCTTGCTCTGCTGGCGGAAGAGACCCTCGGACGGGACGCTGACCACGCGGACCTTCTTGCCGTCGGCGCGGAGCAGCTTGGCACCGGCCTCCAGCGTGGAGACCTCGGAACCGGAAGCCACGAGGATGACGTCGGGATCCGCGTCGGAGCCGGCCACGATGTAGCCGCCCTTCGCGACCTGGGAGTAGTCGTTGCCCTCGGGCAGGTTGGCGATGTTCTGGCGGGAGAAGATGAGGGCCGTCGGGGTGGCGGTGTTGGCCATCGCGAGCGCCCAGGCCTCGGTGGTCTCCTTGGCGTCGGCGGGACGCAGCACCAGGACGGAGTTCTTGCCGTGGTGGTTCTTGAGTTTCTCCATCAGGCGGATCTGGGCTTCCTGCTCGACGGGCTCGTGGGTCGGGCCGTCCTCGCCCACGCGGAATGCGTCGTGGGTCCAGATGAACTTGACGGGGAGTTCCATCAGCGCGGCCATGCGGACGGCCGGCTTCATGTAGTCGGAGAAGACGAAGAAGGTGCCGCAGGCGGGGATGACGCCGCCGTGCAGGGCCATGCCCATGCAGCAGCAGGCCATCGTGAGCTCGGCGACGCCGGCCTGGAAGAAGGCGCCGGAGAAGTCGCCGGCCTGGAAGGCGTGGGTCTTCTT
>CAMVGM010000033.1 GCA_947167015.1 uncultured Bacteroidales bacterium | reverse complement strand
CGCTGCTGCCGCAGTACCGCGGCGCCGCCCCGATCAACTGGGCCGTCATCAACGGGGAGAAGATGTCCGGCGTGACCACCTTCATGATCGACAAGGACATCGATACGGGCGGCATCATCCTGCGGGAGGAGTGCCGCATCCGTCCGGACGAGACCGCCGGCGAACTGCATGACGAACTGATGGACATGGGCGCCGAACTGGTGCTGCAGACGGTCGAGGGCCTCATCCAGCACAATGTGGAGCTGCGCGTCCAGCGTTCCTTCATTCAGGGTTCCGAAGAGCTGCGGCCCGCCCCCAAGCTTACCCGTGAACTCTGTCATATCGACTGGAATCAGCCCACGGACAAGGTCTATAACCTGATCCGCGGCCTCAGTCCATCCCCGACGGCCTTTACCACGCTCTGTCATGCTGAGCGCAGCGAAGAGTCTTTGTCTCTGAAAATCTACCGGACCGAGAAGCGTGCCGACCTCCACGCCGCTCCCGGCACCGTCCTGAGCGACGGAAAGACCTACCTGGCCATCGCCACGGCCGATGGCGCGCTGGAGCTCACCGACCTGCAGCTTGCCGGCAAGAAGCGCCTGGGCGCCAGCGAGTTCCTCCGCGGCTTCCGCGACCCGGAGGACTGGCGGGCCTGCTGATCCCGGCGCCGGACCCCGGAGCCAACTTTAGGTAACCGGGCGCAATTCCCAAAAAATTAGTATCTTTGCGTCCCTATGCCGAAGTACGTCCTGAATCCCGAGACGTTGCTGTATGAGGAACGGGAGGAACCCCGTTACCTCAAGCACGTCCGTCTGGCGGTGGCCTCAGTCGCCGCCCTGGGTTTCGTGTTCCTGTATTTCTGGCTCTACACCTCGGTCTTCCAGCTCGACCTTCCGCGCACGGCGATCCTCAAGCGGCGCGTGGCGCAATGGGAGGCGCGCATGGACGTGCTCGGGCGCCGGCTGGACCTCTACGAGGCCACGCTGGACGGCATCGAGCAGCGGGATGACGACGTGTACCGCTCCATCTACGGCCTGGGCGAGATCCCGGACGAGGTCAAGAATTCCGGCCTCGGCGGCCTGAACCGCTACGCCGAACTGGACCGGCTGGGCAACAACGTGTCCCTGTCCCGTTCGGTCCACCGCATCGACAACCTCACCAAGCGTGCCTACATCCAGAGCAAGTCGCTGGACGAGGTGGGCCTGCTGGCCCGCCAGGAAGGAGACATGCTCTCTTGCGTGCCGAGCGTGCCGCCCGTGCTGCCGGACAAGCGCAAGGTGCTCTTGTCCAGCGGATTCGGCTACCGTACCGATCCCGTTTACGGGGGCAGCGAGAATCACGGCGGCCAGGATTTCGCGACGGACCGGGGCACGCCCGTCTATTGCACCGGCGACGGCGTGGTGGAAGAGGTCAACTCCAAGTTCAACGGTTACGGCAACGAGATCGTGATCAATCACGGCTACGGCTACAAGACGCGCTACGCGCACCTCAACAGCATGTCGGTCGTGCAAGGGATGAAGGTGAAGCGGGGCGAGCAGATCGGTACCGTCGGCGCGACGGGCAAGGTCACCGGCCCCCACCTCCACTACGAGGTGATCTACCGCGGCGACCGCGTGAACCCGATGAATTTCATGGATTTCAACATGCCCCTGGACGAGTTCCGCGCGATGGTGGACACGCGCCGGGAAGAGTCGCCCGCGGGCAAGCGTTCAAGCACGACGGAGCTGCTCCGCCGCAGGAAGAAAGGAAATGGCTAGGAGGAAACTGTTCGTGTTCGACGCCGAGAGCTTCCACTTCGGCGAAGCGCCCCGCAAGATCTGGCGGGCGGTGCGCACCCTGCTGATATACATGCTGCTGACCTTCACGCTCTCGGTGCTGGTTTATCTGGCCTTCACCCTGGTTTTCCGTACGGATACGGAGCGCCGCCTGCGGCAGGAGATCCGGATGTACGAGGAACTCTATCCCGGCCTGGAAGAGCGGGAAGAACTGCTGGGCGACGCCATCGCCGGCCTGCAGCACAAGGACAACGACATCTATTCGCTGGTGTTCCATTCCGGGACGCCGGGCCTGGACCCGATGTCCGGGCAGGGCGGCCTGCCCGCCCTGGACACCCTGCCGGATTCCGAACTGACGGGCTGGACCGCCGCCAAGGCGGACAGCCTGCTCCGCCGCAGCGCGGACGTGGATTCCGCTTTCCTGCGCATCTTCCGCGCCTTGTCCGATTCCGCGGCCGTCCTGCCGCCGATGACCCTGCCCGTGGCGGAATTGTCCTACCCGCAGGTGGGCGCCGCTGCCGGCCGCAAGATCAACCCGTTCTACAAGGCCTACGTATTCCACGAAGGGGTGGACCTGCTGGTCCCGCGCGGCACGCCGGTGCTGGCCACGGCCGACGGCACGGTGGTGTCGGCGGCGTCTTCGCGCGCCACGGGGAATACGGTCCGCATCGCCCACGCGGGGGGATACGAGACGGTCTATTGCCACCTGGAAAGCATGGACGTGCACGCCGGGCAGCACGTGACGGCGGGCCGGAAACTGGGCACGGTAGGCATGTCCGGACAGGCCTTCGCCCCGCACCTGCACTACGAGGTGCGCCTGGACGGCGCGGCGATGGACCCGGTCGGATACTTTTTCGCCTCCGTCTCTCCGGCGGACTATGCGAACATTCTGTATATGTCCGTAAATACAATGCAATCAATGGATTAACAAATATGGAGAAGTTGTTTTATTCTATCGGCGAGGTGGCCGGGATCCTGGGAGAGTCGGTGTCCCTCGTGCGTTTCTGGTCCAACTCTTTCCCCAGGCTCATCAAGCCGCAGCGCAACGCCAAGGGCAACCGGCAGTTCAGCGCCGCGGACGTGGAGACCTTCAAGCAGATCCACCACCTGGTCAAGGACAAGGGACTGACCCTGGAAGGCGCCGCCCAGCATCTGGCCGCCGACCGCCGCGGCGTGGACCGCAACGTCAAGGCGATCGAGTCCCTGAAGGAAATCCGCGCGCAACTTGTCGAGATTAAGAAAAATATTTCCTAAATTTGCAAACTGCATACGTACGCGTGTGCGTGAACCCGAAATAAATTCAGAAATAAAATATGGCTACCACCAAGAAATCAACGAAACCCGTGACGCCCGTTGACGAGCGCGAGACCTTTGTCTCCCTGCAGAAGAATTTCGCCGAGTCCGAGCAGAGCACCCAGGAAAAACTCAAGACCCTGTACGAACTTCAGGAGGCCGATATCGCCATCGACAAACTGGTCCAACTGCGGGGCGAACTTCCCGCCGAGGTCGCGATCCTCGAGGAGGAACTCGCCGGCCTGCACGCCAAGACAGAGCGCATCGCGCAGCTGATCGACGGCTACAACCAGAGCATCGACGCCGCCAACAAGCAGATCGTCGAACTGGACGGCGAGATCGAGAAATACCGCTCCCAGCTGGAGAACATCTCCAACAGCCGCGAATACGATTCCATCAACAAGGAACTCGAGAACCAGGGCCTGCTCCGCGCCATCGCAGAGAAGAACATCACCGAGGCCCGCGCCGCCATCGAGGAGCGCAAGGTGGACCAGGAGCGCATCGGCGACCGCATCCTCATCCGCGAGGAGGACCTCCGCGCGAAGCAGGAGGAACTGGCCCAGATCGTGGACTCCACCGCCAAGGAGGAGAAGGCGCTGCAGACCAAGCGCGACGCCCTCGCCGCGAAGATCGACGAGCGTACGCTGAGCGCCTACGAGCGCATCCGCGGCAACGCCCACAACCACCTCGCCGTGGTGACCCTGTTCCCCAAGAACGACGACGGCACCTACGGCGACGCCTGCGGCGGCTGCTTCCACACCATCACCCCGCAGCGTATCATCGACATCGCATCCGGCCGCAAGCTGGTCATCTGCGAGCACTGCGGACGCATCATCGTCAATCCTGACATCTAATCGGAATGCCTGCGCAGCGATCCGGCGGCGGCCGCAAGAAAGACAGTTCGGTCAGCCTCGAGGCGCTCGGGATGGAGATCGGCAACAAGCCGCCCCAGGCCCCGGACGTCGAAGAGGCCGTGCTGGGCGCGATGCTGCTCGAGCCGTCCTGCGTGGACCTCGCGATGGAGGAGCTGACTCCGTCGTGCTTCTATGACCCCAAGCACCGGATGATCTTCGAGGCGATGGCCCGGCTGGTTACGGACCATACTTCGGTGGACATCATCACGGTCAGCAGCGAGCTCAAGGCGTCCGGGGACCTGGAGACCGTGGGCGGCAGCGTGGTGCTTGCGAACCTGTCCGAGAAGGTCGGGTCCGCGGCGCACATCGAGTACTACATCAAGATTCTGAAGCAGAAGACGATCCAGCGCGACCTGATCTCCGCTTCGTACGACATCCTCCGGGACTCCTTCGACGACTCCATCAAGGTGGACGACCTGATCGACAAGGCCCAGAGCAAGGTGTACGACGCCATCCAGAGCAACGTCCGCCGCGAGGTCCAGGACATCGGCAGCCTGATCAACGTCGCGATGAACGACATCCAGGAGATGCAGGGGAGCACGGGGCTCAACGGCGTCCCGTCCGGCTTCCTGAGCATCGACCGGATCACGATGGGCTGGCAGAAGTCCGATCTGATCATCCTGGCGGCGCGCCCTTCCGTGGGTAAGACGGCTTTCTCGCTGAACCTCGCACGCAACGCCGCGGTGGACCACCACATGGCGGTCGCGTTCTTCTCGCTGGAAATGTCCGCGATCCAGCTCGTCAAGCGCCTCATCACCTCCGAGTCCGGCCTGAGCGCCGACAAGATCAAGGGCGGCACCCGGCTCGAAGACTACGAATGGGAGCAGCTGGAGTACAAGCTCCGCTCCCTGTCCAAGGCGCCGCTGTATATCGACGACACCCCGGGCCTGCCCCTGATGGAGTTCCGCACCAAGGCGAAGAACCTGGTGAAGAACAAGGGGGTGCGCCTGATTGTCGTGGACTACCTCCAGCTGATGCAGGGTCCCGCCGAACTCAAGGGCATGCGCGAACAGGAGGTGGCGGCCATCTCCCGGACGCTCAAGGCCACGGCGAAGGAACTGGACGTGCCGATCATCGCCCTGTCCCAGCTCTCCCGCCAGGCCGTACAGCGCCAGGGCGGCGGCGGCAAGCCGCAGCTGTCCGACCTGCGCGAGTCCGGCTCCATCGAGCAGGACGCCGACATGGTCATCTTCATCCACCGTCCCGATTTCGTCGGGCTCAGCGAGAACCCGGAGGACAAGGAGAAGACGCAGATCATCATCGCCAAGCACCGCAACGGCGAGACCTGCGAGATCGACATGCTCTTCAAGAGCGAGCAGATCCGCTTCGTAGAACTCGACGACGCGCTGGACATGCGCGCCGGTTCCATGACGATCGATTCCGCGATGAACAACATGGTTGGCAATGAGTTCGAATAGCGAGATATCCCACCGTGGCCGCATCGTGTCGGTCACGCCCGAGCAGACGGTCGTGCAGATCGTTTCCGAGTCCGCCTGCGCGGCCTGCCACGCCAAGGGGCTGTGCAGCCTGGGCGACGCGAAGGTCAAGGAGATCTCCCTGCCCACCCGGGGCTGGGACAATTACGCGCCGGGAGACGAAGTGTCCGTGGTGCTGCGCGCCTCAATGGGCCACAAGGCCGTCTGGCTGGCCTATGTCGTGCCCCTGCTCGTGCTGGTCGCAGCCTTGCTGGGAACCCTGTCCGCCGGCGGGTCCGAACTGCTTGCCGGGCTGGTCGCCATCGGCGCCGTGGCCTTGTACTACGGCGTGATCTGGCTCCTGCGGGAGCGCCTGAGAAACGAATACATATTTAACATTAAAGCATAATGACTCAAACGATCATCTGGACCGTCGCGATCCTGTCCGTCCTGGGCCTGCTGCTCGCGCTTATCCTCTTCTGGGTGGCGCGCAAGTTCCGGGTTGAGGAAGATCCCCGGATCGACGCCGTGGAGAAGGCGCTTCCGGGCGCCAACTGCGGCGGCTGCGGCTTTGCCGGGTGTCACGCCTTCGCCGATGCGGCCGTCAAGGCGTCCGACCTGGACGCCCAGTACTGCCCCGTAGGCGGCGACGAAGTGATGCAGAAGGTGGCTTCCATCCTCGGCCGGACCGTGGCCAAGAAAGCCCCGCAGCTGGCGGTGGTCCGCTGCAACGGCAGCTGTGCCAACCGCCCGCGGATCAACGAGTACGACGGACTCCGTTCCTGCCGCGTCAAGGCGGCGCTGTACAGCGGCGATACCGCCTGCCCGTACGGTTGCCTGGGCTGCGGCGACTGCGTGGCGGCCTGCAAGTTCGGCGCCCTCTCGATGGACCCCGAAACGGGCCTGCCCGTCGTGGACGAAGCGAAGTGCACCGCCTGCGGCGCCTGCGTCAAGGCCTGCCCGAAGCACATTATCGAACTCCGTGCCAAGGGACCGCGCGGCATGCGTGAGTACGTCTCCTGCGTGAATAAGGACAAGGGCCCCGTGGCGAAGAAGGCCTGTGCCGCCGCCTGCATCGGATGCGGGCTGTGCGCGAAGACCTGCCAGCACGGCGCCATCACCGTGACGGACAACGTGGCGTACATCGACCCCGCCAAATGCAAGCTCTGCCGTGAATGCGAGGCGGTCTGCCCGACCGGCGCCATCCACGGCGTGAATTTCCCGAAAGAACTGGACAAGGATGCCGTCAAGAAGCGCATCGCCGACCGCAAGGCCAAGGCCGCGGAAGCTGAAAAAAAGGAGGCTGCAAATGGGTAAACTGACATTCTCGATGGGCGGTGTGCACCCCCACGACAGCAAATATGCCCGCGAATGCGCCATCGAGGAGCTCCCGCTCCCGAAGACCGTCTGGGTCTCGATGGCCCAGCACCTGGGCGCCCCGGCCAAGCCGGTCGTCGCCCCCGGCGACACCGTCAAGGTCGGCACCGTGATCGCGGAACCCGGCGGATTCATTTCCGCCTTCGTCCACTCCCCGGTGTCCGGCACGGTCAAGGCAGTCGCTCCCCGGAAGGACCTTGCCGGCAATCCCGTGATGCACGTGGAGATTGCCGTCGAAGGCGATGAATGGGAACCGTCCATCGACCGCAGCAAGACGCTCGTGACCGCCATTCCTGACGACAAGGCGGAGATCCTCGCCCGGATCAAGGCGTGCGGCGTCGTTGGCCTGGGCGGTGCGACCTTTCCCACGCACGTCAAGCTCAGCCCGCCTCCCGGCAAGGTGGCCGAGTGCCTGATCCTCAACGGCACCGAGTGCGAACCGTACCTGACCAGCGACTACCGCATCATGCTCGAACGTCCGAAGGAGATCGTAGTCGGCGCGGCCCTCATGCAGAAAGTGCTGGGCGGCTGCCGCTGCGTGATCGGCATCGAGGAGAACAAGCCCGAGGCCATCGCCTCGATGCGCGAGGCCGTCGCCGCGCTCGGCTTTCCCGGCATTGAAGTCGCGACGCTGCGCAAGCGCTACCCGCAGGGCGGTGAGAAGCAGCTCATCGATGCGGTGATGCACCGCCAGGTGGGCTCCGGCGGCCTGCCGATCGACGTCGGCGCCGTGGTACAGAACGTCGGTACCTCGCTGGCCGTCTATGAGGCTGTCCAGAAGAACAAGCCGCTGATTACCAACGTGCTGACCGTCACCGGGGACCACCTTCCCGGCAATCTCCAGCACAACTACCTCTTCCGGATCGGCGTGCCGCTCTCCTTCGTGGCGGAGCAGGCCGGCGGTGTTCCGGAGTCGGCTGCCAAGATCATCAGCGGCGGCCCGATGATGGGCAAGGCCGTCAGCAACCTCGACGCCACGACCGTCAAGGGCAGTTCTGCAGTGCTTTACCTCAGCGAGAAAGCCACGCGGCGCCGCCGCGAGACGGCCTGCATCCGCTGCGGCAAGTGCGCCGACGCCTGTCCGATGGGCCTGGAGCCCTTCCTGCTGAACCGTCTTTACAAGGCCGCCGACCTCGAGGCGCTCGAGAAGAACGCGGCCCAGGACTGCATTGAATGCGGCTGCTGCCTGTACAGCTGCCCGGCGGGCATCCCCCTGCTGGACAACATCCGTCAGGCGAAAGGCCAGGTGATGGGAGTCATCCGCGCCCGGGCCGCGGCCGCCAAGGCTGCGGCGGAGGCCGCAAAAAAGTAAACGGCTATGGATAAGAAGTATATCGTATCTCCTTCTCCGCACGTCCACGCGAACATCTCCACGACTTCGGTCATGCGGGATGTCATCATCGCGCTGTGCCCTGCGATCCTGGTTTCCGTCCTCGCTTACGGCTGGGCCGAACTGCTCGTCCTCGCCGTCAGCGTGGCCTCCTGCGTGCTGCTGGAGTGGGCGGTCACCAAGTGGATGCTGAAGCGTCCTTCGACCGTCGGCGACCTGTCGGCGGTCGTGACCGGCCTGCTGCTGGCGATGAACCTGCCGTCCGCGATTCCCCTCTGGATCGTGTTCATCGGCGCGGTGGTCGCCATCTGCATCGCCAAACTTTCCTTCGGCGGCATCGGCCAGAACGTCTTCAACCCGGCCATCACCGGCCGCGTGTTCCTGCTGGTGTCCTTCCCGGCCCAGATGACCGACTGGACGCCCACGCCCGGCTTCGTGTCCATCCCGGACGCCGTGTCCGGCGCCACGCCGCTGAGCGCGCTCAAGGAAGCCCTGAAGTCCGGCTCGACCATCCCGCAGTTCATGGATGCGCACAGCTATGACCTGGCCTCCTTCCTCTGGGATGCAGGCGCCTCGGCGGGTGAACTTTCCGCCGGCGCGCTCCTGATCGGCTTCGTCTATCTGCTGATCCGCCGCGTGGTCAAGCCGTGGATCCCCCTGGCCGTGCTGGGCACCATGGCCCTGATCTCCGCCATCTTCCACGGAATCAATCCGGACGTCTATACCGGCGTCCCGTTCAACCTGCTGACCGGCGGTGCGATGCTCGGCGCCCTGTTCATGGCCACCGATTACGTCACTTCGCCGATGAGCACCCTGGGCGGAATCATCTACGGTATCGGTATCGGTTTGATAGCCATGATGATCCGCTACTTCGGCTCCTATCCGGAGGGCATGTCGTTCGCCATCCTGCTGATGAACTGCACCGTGCCGCTCCTGAACATGTGGTTCCACCAGAAAAAATACGGGAGGGCTTAAGATATGGCAGCTGCATCTACACTCAAGAACATGGCGCTCTGCCTGACGGCGGTGTGCCTGGTGTGTTCGGCCGTGGTCGGCGTGGCCTACGCCTTCACGGCGGCCCCGATCGCCGAGGCCGCCCGGGCCAAGACCACCGCATCCATCGCGCGTGTCCTGCCGGAGTTCACTTCGGAGCCGGAGCAGGGGAGCGTGCAGGTGGACGGCACGGACTATTCCTACTACAAGGTGGACGGGGCCGGTTACGCCATCGTTTCCCCGGTTTCCGGCTTCGGCGGCATCCTGACCCTGATGGTCGGCATCGCCTCCGACGGCACCGTGCACAACACCGCGGTCCTCTCGCACAGCGAGACCCCGGGCCTCGGCGCCAAATGCACCACCGACGAGCAATTCATGTCGCAGTTCCGGGGCCTCGACCCGTCCGTGAAGACCCTCGCGGTAAAGAAGGACGGCGGCGACCTGGATGCCATCACGGCTTCCACGATCACCTCCCGCGCCTATGCGCTGGCGGTTTCCAACGCCGTGAATGTATTCAAGCAACTGACACAGGGAGGACAGGATCATGAGTAAGTGGCACTTCATCACCGACGGTTTCGTCAAGAACAACCCCACCTTCGTGCTGGTGCTCGGCATGTGTCCGACCCTCGCCACCACGACTTCCGCGCTGAACGGCCTGGAAATGGGGCTTGCGACGATGTTCGTGCTGGTACTCAGCAACATCGTCATCTCCTTGGTCGCACCGATGGTGCCCGACAAGGTCCGCATCCCGGTGTATATCACCGTGATCGCGACCTTCGTGACCGTACTCCAGCTCCTCATGCAGGCGTTTACGCCCGCCGCCTACGAGACCCTGGGCCTGTTCATCCCGCTGATCGTGGTGAACTGCATTGTCCTGGGCCGCGCCGAGGGCTTTGCCAACAAGCATTCCGTCGGAGAGTCCGCCCTGGACGGCATCGGCGTGGGCATCGGCTTCACCGTCTCGCTGACCGTCATCGGCATCGTCCGGGAAATCCTCGGCAGCGGATCGCTCTTCGGCTGGAAGTTCATTCCGGGCGACGGCATCCTCGCCTTCGTGATGGCGCCCGGCGCTTTTCTGGTGCTCGGTTACCTGATGGTCCTGTTCAACAAGTATCTCGCTAAAAAGTAGTGCGCCATGGAATACTTCCTCATCATCGTATCGGCGATTTTCGTCAATAACATCCTGCTGGCGCAGTTCCTCGGCATCTGCCCGTTCCTGGGCGTGTCGAACAAACTCTCCACGGCTACGGGCATGTCCGGGGCGGTCTGCTTCGTGATCACGCTCGCCACCGTGGTGACCTACCTGCTGAACCGCTACCTGCTGGTCCCTTTCGGCCTGGAATTCCTGCAGACCATCTCCTTCATCCTGGTGATCGCCGCCCTCGTGCAGATGGTGGAGATCGTCCTGAAGAAGATCAGCCCTTCGCTCTACCAGGCCCTCGGCATCTTCCTTCCCCTGATCACCACCAACTGCGCCGTCCTCGGCGTCGCGATCACGGTGGTGAGCAAGGATTTCGCCTTCGGCGGCAGCGCCCCGCATCTGCTGAACCTCGGTCAGGCCACGGTCTATGCTGTCGCTACCTCGCTCGGCTACGGCCTTGCGATGTGCCTGTTTGCCGGCCTGCGCGAGCACCTGGCGGGCTGCGAAGTGCCCAAGGCTTTCAAGGGCCTGCCCATCGCGCTCATCACCGTGGGCATCATGGCCATGGCCTTCCTCGGTTTTTCCGGAATCGTTTAACCTTTTTAATAACTTTAGTATCATGAAAAAAGTTCTTGCTATTCTCGTGGCGGCCTTCGCATTCGTTGCCGTCGCATCTGCGCAGCCGCGCGCCCTCGGTGTCCGTGCCGGTTGGGGCGGTGAACTCTCTTATCAGCATGGCGCCGGCGCCGGTTTCCTCGAGGCTGACCTCGGCTTCCTGGCCAACAACGGTTTCTATGTGACCGGTATCTACGACTTCATCCTCGGCTCCGCCGGCATCTGCAATTTCTACGCAGGTCCGGGCGCCCAGCTTGGTTTCTACCACGTGGGTGACAACAGCGGCTTCAACGCCGGTATCGCAGGACAACTCGGCGTCGAGTTCGAAATTCCTTCGGTTCCCCTGAACCTTTCGCTCGACTGGAGGCCGGTTTACTACTTCAATTACGGCGGCTTCGGCTGGCAAGGCATCGCTCTCGGTATCCGCTACCGCTTCTAATCTTAAAAATTCTTAAAAATATCCCGGTTTGGTGAACAAGCCGGGATATTTTTGTGTATATTTGGGCGTTATGTATCAAATCCTGACCAAAGAGATGCTGACCCCGACCATCTGCCGGATGTCAGTCAGAGCCCCGCGGCTTGCCGCGGCGGCGCAGCCGGGGCAGTTCCTGATTGTCCGCGCGGACGAGAAGGGCGAGCGTATTCCCCTTACCATCAGCGACTATGATGCCGGACGCGGCACCGTGACCATCGTCACGCAGAAGATCGGCGCATCGAGTTCCGATATCATCGCGTTCGAGCCCGGCGAGGCTTTCGCCGACGTGGTGGGCCCCCTCGGCCTGCCTTCCGAATTCGTCAACATGTCGCCGGACGAACTCTCCCGGCAGCGCTATATCCTCATCGCGGGCGGCGTGGGCACCGCGCCCGTGTACCCGCAGGCCAAGTGGCTCAAGGCGCACGGGGTCCCCGTGGACGTCATCATCGGCGCTAAGACCAAGGACCTGCTGATCTATGTGGAGGAGATGCGTGCGGTCTGCGACAACCTCTTCATTTGCACGGATGACGGCTCGGCCGGATTCAAGGGCATGGGTACGAACATGCTGGAAAAGGTCGTGGCCGACGGCCACAGCTATACGCAGGCCGTCATCATCGGTCCGATGATCATGATGAAGTTCACGACCCTGACCTGCCGCAAGCTCGGTATCCCTGCCGTCGTCAGCCTGAACACGCTGATGGTGGACGGCACCGGGATGTGCGGGGCCTGCCGCGTGAGCGTGGGCGGAAAGACGCGCTTCGCGTGCGTCGAGGGTCCGGAATTCGACGGCTACGAGGTCGATTTCGACGAGGCGATGCGCCGTCAGGGCCAGTACAAGGCCGAGGAGGCCGAGGCGAATGAGAAACATGTCTGTAAAATAGGGAGGGGCAAGTAATATGGCGAACAAGATTCCCCGCGTGCCGGTACGCGAGCAGGACCCGAAGGTCCGCGCGACCAATTTCGAAGAAGTTTGTTATGGCTACAATAAGGAGGAGGCGCTCCTGGAGGCATCCCGTTGCCTGAACTGCCGCAATCCCCGCTGCATGACCGCCTGTCCGGTGAACCTGCAGATCCCGCGCTTCATCGCGCAGCTCGCCGCCGGCGACATCGCCGCTGCGGCGGCTGTGATTGCCGAGGATTCGTCGTTGCCTGCCGTCTGCGGGCGCGTTTGTCCGCAGGAGACGCAGTGCGAGGGCAGTTGCATCCTGGGCGTCAAGGGCGAGCCGGTCGCGATCGGCAAGCTCGAGCGTTTCGTCGCGGACTATAATCGGGAGCAGGGCGGCAATCAGCCTGTCCAGGCTATTGCCGCAAACGGTAGGAAGGTGGCGGTGATCGGCTCCGGGCCGGCAGGTCTGGCGTGCGCCAGCGACCTGGCGAAATGGGGCTATGACGTCACCATCTTCGAGGCGCTTCACAAACCCGGCGGCGTACTCGAATACGGCATCCCCGAGTTCCGTCTTCCGAAAGAGAAAGTCCTGGCCCGCGAGATCGACGCGGTCCGCAGACTGGGTGTCAAGATCGAGACCAACGTCATCGTCGGCCGCACCATCACCATCGACGACCTGATGGACAAAGAAGGCTTCGAGGCCATCTTCGTGGGCACCGGCGCCGGCCTGCCCAAATTCATGAACATTCCCGGCGAGAACCTCTGCGGCGTCTTTTCCGCCAACGAGTTCCTCACCCGCAACAACCTGATGAAGGCCTGGCGCGAGGACTACCTCACCCCGATCCACGCCGGCAAGAAGGTCTGCGTGGTGGGCGGCGGCAACGTCGCCATGGACGCGGCCCGCACTGCCCTGCGCCTGGGCGCCGACGTGCACATCGTCTATCGCCGCACGGAGGCCGAACTTCCTGCCCGTCGCGAAGAGGTGCACCACGCGGCCGAAGAAGGCATCATCTTCGACATGCTGACCAACCCTGTGGAGATACTCGGCGATGAACGCGGCTGGGTCCGTGCCCTGAAGTGCATCCGGATGGAGCTTGGCGAGCCCGACGAGAGCGGCCGTCGCAGCCCCGTGCCCATCCCCGGTTCGGAGTTCGAGATTCCCACCGAGACCGTCATCATGGCGCTGGGAACCTCGCCCAACCCGCTGATTTCCAAGACGACGCAAGGGTTGGAGACGACCCGCCGCGGCTGCCTTGTCGCAAGCGAAGAAGGCGCGACCACCCGTCCGGGCATCTTCGCTGGCGGCGATGCGGTTACCGGCGCCGCGACCGTAATCCTGGCGATGGGAGCCGGGCGAAGGGCGGCCAAGGCCATCGACGACTACCTGAAAGCGAAATAACACCAGCTGAAAAAACCGATAACCTTTTCTGACCACATGATAAACCTGAAAACGCTGACAGCTCCTCTCGGAACCTGGACATTCTGGAAGGAACTGATCATCATGACCGTCGGCATGTTCATCGCCGCAGCGGCCGTGTATTACTTCCTGGTACCCAGCAAGATCGTCGTCGGCAGCATCTCCGGTCTGTCGATCGTGATCAGTGCCTTGTTCGAGCAGGCCGGGATTCCCATCAAGGTCTCCACCGTCGTGCTTGTCATCAACGCGTTCCTGCTGGTACTGGCCTATTTCCTCATCGGCAAGGAGTTCGGCCTCAAGACCTGCTACACGGCCCTGATCCTCGGTCCGATGATGGACATCTGGGAAAAGATCTGCCCCAGCACGGCCCTGCTGGCGCCCGGCTCCACCTCCGTGATGGGCGACCTCTGGTTCGACCTGCTCTGCTTCGTGCTCATCCTGAGCATGTCGCAGGCCATCATGTTCCGCATCAACGCCTCCACGGGCGGCCTGGACATCCTCGCGAAGATCGTCAACAAGTACTTCCACTTCGACATGGGCCTGTCCGTGACCATCGCGGGCGTGGTCATCTGCTGTACGGCGTTCTCCGTGAACCCCTTCAGGCTCGTGATCATCGGCCTGATCGGCACCTGGATCAACGGCCTGATCGTGGACTATTTCATGGCGAGCCTGAGCCGGCGCAAACGCGTCTGCATCATATCGGACGACCACGAACTCATCCGCGACTACATCGTCAACAAGATCGTCCGCGGCTGCAGCCTCTATGAGGTCACCGGCGGCTACAAGGGCGACAAGCGGATGGAGATCCAGAGCCTGCTGACCAAGGACGAATTCGCGGACCTGATGAATTTCATCCGGGAACGGAAGATCCAGGCCTTCATCACCGCGGGCAACGTCAGCGAGGTGTACGGCCTCTGGTCAGAGCACAAGCGGCACCACGGTTAAGGTGCTGACGGCGGCGTCTCCCGCGGGGGATAGCCGTACTGCCGTCTGTAGGCCCGGCTGAAGAAGGCCGGGTCCTTGAATCCGGATTCGAGCATGGCGTCGGCGACGCGGCAGCCGCCGGCGGAAAGCAGCCGGTGCGCTTCCTGCAGGCGCCGGTGCAGGACCCATTTCTCTGGCGTCAAGTCGCTCACTTTCTTGAAATCGCGCTTGAAGGCGGACAGGCTCCGCCCCGTGTAGCGCGCCAGCTCCGGCACGGACAGGTCGTAGAGGTAGTTCTCCTCCATGAATCCCAGCAGGTCCACCTTCCAGGGCTGTGCGAAGTCGAACAGCGACGCATAGACGTTGCGGTCGGCCGCCAGCACGCAGCGCGCGCCTTCCAACCGCTTGAGCCAGGCCGTTTCTTCTGTCAGGGAATCCGCCGCGTCGAGGTAGGGCGTCAGCGAGAGGAACAGGCTTTCCAGTTCGGGGCCCGCCGGAATCTTCAACACGGGTTCGCGGCCCCGCCGGGCGTCGCGCGGAAGATCTTCCGGACGCAGCGTGCGGTAATAGGAATGCAGGAATTTCCGGCAGAAGAAAAGGGCGACCGACTGGAACGGCGTGCCGCCGTCTTCGGGCGCCCAGGCATCCAGCATGAGCCGGTGGTCCTTGCGCAGGAACACGCAGTCGCCTGCCGCGAGCGGGGTGCGGCGGTCATCGCAGATCACCTCTGCGCGTCCGGAGCGGATGTACAGGAGGGTGTGCTCCTTGAGTTGCTGGGGGCCGCGGACATCTTCCCGGTCCACCCGGGAGAAGACCACGCCGGAACGGTTGATGCGGCTGAATCCTTCCATAGGGCAAAGATAATAAAAAATGGGCTTTTCAGTCAAAAGAACTGGACTTTTCAGTCAATTGATTTCAGCGGAGATTCGCTTACTTTGCACGCACAATTGATTGACCGATGAAAAAGATCCTCCTGTTTGCCGCGGCTCTTTTCGCAGCCCTTCCGGCCCTGGCCATTTCTGGAAATCCCGAAACTGAAACCGTCGATACCCTGAAAAGCGCCGTAGTGACCGGCACCCGCGTCGCAATGGAGCGCGACCGCATCCCCGCACCCGTATCCGTGGTCGGACGCGCGCGCATCGCTACCAGCGACGAGAGTTCCCTGATGCCCTCCCTGATGGAGGAGGTCCCGGGCCTGTTCGTGACTTCCCGCGGGGTGACCGGCTACGGCGTGTCCGCCGGTGCAGCCGGCGGCATCTCGCTGCGCGGCTTCGGCGCCGGCAGCGGCCGGACCCTGGTCCTGATCGACGGTCACCCGCAGTACCAGTCCATCTACGGCCACGCCGTGGCCGATGAATATCTTGCCGACCTGGCCGAGCGCGTCGAAGTCACGCGCGGCGCGGCCTCCGTCCTGTACGGCTCCAACGCGATGGGCGGCGCGATCAACATCATCACCCGCCGTCCGGATTTCCTGGGCAACCGCATCAACGTCAAATTGATGGGCGGCTCCTACGGGACCTTCCGCGGGAACATAACCGAGCAGTATTCCAACGGCCGCTTCTCGCTCGTGGCCAACTTCGGGCACGACCGCACGGCCGGCCACCGCGAGAATTCCGCCTTCCGTTCCACGAGCGGGATGATCAAGGCCGCCTACGACCTCTCCGCCGAATGGCGCCTGTCCGGCGACTTCAACGTGGTCCGGGCCTATTCCCAGAACCCCGGCACGGTGGAGCGTCCGATGTTCGAGGGGACGGCAGACATCACCCGCATGATGTCCTGGCTCTCGCTGGAGAACCACTACGAGCGCACCGACGGCGGCATCAACTTCTACTACAACGCCGGCAAGCACGTCATCAATGACGGCTATGCCGCCGGAGGCAAGCCCCAGCCTTATCTGTTCAACAGTACGGACTACCAGGGCGGCTTCAACATCTTCCAGGCCGTCCGGCCCTGGGAGGGCGGTACGCTGACCGCCGGGGTGGACCTCAAGCTCTATGGCGGCAACGCCTACCGCAACCCGACGACCGAGATCTATGCGGACCACAAGAAACTGCACGAAGAGGCCGGCTATCTGCTCGCCCAGCAGATCCTCGGCCCCGTCACCCTCGAGGCGGGCATCCGCATGGAACACCACAGCCTCTACGGTTTCGAATGGGTGCCGCAGGCGGGTGTCAGCTGGCTGGCCTGGCCGGGCGCAAGCCTCAAGCTTTCCGCCTCCAAGGGATTCCGTACGCCGAATCTGCGCGAGCTCTATATGTACGCCGTCGCGAACGAGAATCTCGAGCCCGAGCGTGCCTGGAGCTATGATTTCACCTATGCGCAGCACCTGCTGGACGGCCGCCTGAACACCGAGCTGAGCCTGTTCTGGACCAAGGGCAGCAACATCATCGAGGTGAACGTCGTGGACGGCAAGCGCGCCAACCGCAACGTGGGCGCCTTCGAGAACAAGGGCGTGGAGTTCAGCGCCGGATTCCTGGCCACGGACGAACTGAAGTTCAACGCCAACTACAGCTACCTGCACATGGGTACCGTCTATACGGGCGCTCCCGTCCACAAGGTCTATGTGTCCGGTACCTGGACGCCGGGCCGTTTCTCCGCCAGCCTCGGCCTGATGGGCATCAAGGACCTGTACCTGTCCACCGGCGACAATGCCGTCAAGAGCAGCTACGTGGACCTGAAGGCCCGCCTGGCGTACCGCATCGCCGACTGGGTCACGGTCTTCGTGAGGGGCGAGAACCTGCTGAACCGCAAATATGAGACGATGCTCGGCTTCCCCGAGCCCGGTATCACGGTCTTCGGCGGCGTCTCGCTCAACTTCTGATTGGAATTCCGGCAATAATCCGTATATTTGCACGCCGTTCCGCCCCACGCGGACGGCGTGCAGGTATGTGCTGGTCCCTTAACTCAGTTGGATAGAGTAACGGTCTTCTAAACCGTAAGTCGAGAGTTCGAGTCTCTCAGGGACTACATGGGAGGAAGGGTGCTGGTGTTCCAGCACCTCCTTTTCTTTCCCGTTTTCTCGATCAGCCTTCCTGCAAGATTTGGATTTCAAGCTGAAAAAGCGTATTTTCGTAAGCAAGTTTAACTTCAGGGAATGGGCTCCGTTCCTTCATATCTGATCCTGAAGGCTGCCCCTGGTTGCCGGGGGGGGCAGATAACTTATTATAAATTAGCAAATTATCTTTTTGCAAAGCCCGTTCAGGCTTCTTCGTTGTCTTTCGCCGGCCTTCCCCTGCGGGCGGCCGAGAATTATTTTTCGGACAGGTTTGCCGAAAAACCAATTTCCGCTCC
Organism: uncultured Bacteroidales bacterium; assembly: GCA_947167015.1. Lineage (GTDB taxonomy): Bacteria > Bacteroidota > Bacteroidia > Bacteroidales > UBA932 > Cryptobacteroides. Next base: position 8,240 of record CAMVGM010000033.1, on the reverse strand, counting down.
GCCCTCCACGACGCTGACGCACGGCCGGCGAATTTCTTCGTTTATCCGCCGGAATCGCCAGAATTTCTGCCGTGCCGACTGGACCCGAAAAGGCCTAAAAACGATGCGACCCCCAGCCGCGAGGGCAGGGTTGGCACCGATAATGGTCGAAATCGGTGCCAACCCCGTTCGTCATTCGCCGACGTGTTCGGCGATCCCCTTCCCAGTGTGCCAACGACATTTTAAATTATATGCTTATGATTGTAAAAGCAAAAGAACAGTACGTCTCGCCGGAGTGCGAGGTGCTGACCCTGCAGCAGGAGGGGGTGGTATGCTCCTCGGCGCCCGATGTCGAACCGGGCGGAAGTTACACATGGCCCTAATAGCAAGGAGGAAAGAAGTATGAAAAAGACAGTAATGATGATGGCGCTGCTGGCGGGCGTGCTGCTGGCGGCATCTTGCGAGAAGGTCGGCAATGAAGCGCAGCAGACCGGATTTACCCTGACGGCTACGATTGCCGGTTCCGCTCCGGAAACGAAAACCACGTATGCCGATCCTGGTGACGGATCCCTGACGGTCGGCTGGGAAGATGATGAGAAACTGAGCCTGTTGATTTGTGATCCCACGGATGGTATCGTGAAGAATTATGTCTTGACCGGCACCAAGGTGGATGACAAGAACTGTGACTTCAGTACCTCGGAAACGATCGATGCTCTGACAGGCGGCCAGTATTATCTTTGCGTATATCCTGCGTTGGTCAAAGAGACCTCCAGCGGATATGAAAGTGAGACCCGTACACTTGTTTATCTGAACAGTTCCAAAGAGCTGAGATATGAAGGGGCCGGAACCAAACACTTTCTTCAAGATGGTGCTGCCAGTCCGGACCACATAAAAAACGGCGATTTGCTCATTGGCACCCCCGTAATCAGCGGCTCAAATGCCGAGGTTGAACTGGAGCGCCAGGTCGGTGTGCTCAAGATGGTTGTCAAACTGCCTGCAAAATATGCTACGGGCGGAACGGATCCCAAGGCATTCATCATGGGAGGTTTTGGAGATATGACGGAGACGTATGCCGGTTTTGCCGGTGCACTTAAGATAGATGATTGGTCCAGTGCTTCATTTGTTCTCAAAGAAGGAAACGGCGGAGCATACATTATGTTCAAATCAGCTATCGTTGTCCCTGCTTCTGCTGAACTTGTCTTGTATGTTCCGGTAGGACCGTGTACGGTCCCCGCAGGGAAATACACATTCGCGTTTATGTCGGGAGAGGAATCGGGCATTATGTCCGATTCAATCACTTCCCCGGAAGATTTAATCATCGAGAAGAACAAAATGACGACGTTGGCCGTTGACCTCAGCGAAGTCACTTGGGTATCTCTGTAACGATATCCCTTCCTGCTTGATCGCCCCGACCGTTTCCGGCCGGGGCGATTTGCGACCACTCGTCGACGAGTTCATTGTCATCGGTACAAGTACCACACATTGTAGGGCCTATTGATTATGGTGCACCAGTCTATGGCAGTTTGCACAAAGCAAATCACACTTGGATAATTCTTCTTGAATCCGAGAATCGGAGAACAGTCTGAGTTTTGTCCACATATAATCTTTTTCTTGCGGATCCGTATGGTGAAAATCGAACACGCAGTAGTTATTATCCGTCAATTCAAGACCGCAGGATTGACATCTACCGCCGAGTTGCCGGATGTATTTGATCTTTCTCTTTTTCCATCTCTCCATACAGAACCTGTTGAAACACTCCTTACACTGGCTCATGACCCCGTATTTGTGGCCGGGTTGAGCATAAAACTCAGAAATCGGTTTCTCCTGGTGGCAGGATGAACATTGTATTGTTTCCATTCTACAGCTAAACAAAAGGTGCGTTTCTATCCAAACACAAAGCGAGCCAGGCACGATATAACCTAACTCGCTTTGTGGACTCGAAGTACCACGGTGTTCAGACTTATGGTGTCCTTAGAGACAAGGACAAATATAGTGAAAAAATTTTAAGCTGTGGGTCCCGAGTTCGAGTCTCGGCGGAATCACAGGAGACGAGTGCTGCCAATGTCCCATTCTTCGGGACGTTGGCGACATCAGGGTTGCGTAAGGGAAGCAGGGCGTTTTGTGTGAATAATTGATTCTATTTGTTTTTCGGATGTAACATTCCGCCGGGGGATCCGTCAAATATTAGAGATGAAAAGACGACTGATTATCATTGAGGTGGTTGCCTTTGCGTGTGCGCTCGCGGGCGCGCCTGCGGGGGCGCAGCCGATGACGCTCGAAGAGGTCATCGGCGAGGCGCGGACGCAGTCCGTGCAGGCGCTGCAGGCGCGCGCTGCCTTCGTGTCCGACTACTGGGCCTGGCGCTCCTATCAGGCCAGCCGGCTGCCCTCGCTCTCGCTCTACGGCACGCTCGGCTCCTTCGACCGGTCGCTGCGCCTGCTGCAGGACCCCCAGTCCGGCGAGTTGCTCTATACCTCCAACTACAACATGGAGAACAGCATCGGTCTGCGCGCCCGCCAGAACATCACCTTCACGGGCGGCACGCTCCAGCTTTATACGGACCTCACCCGCATCGACCAGTTCCGCTCCGGCGGCACGACCTGGTACGCCCAGCCCGTGACGCTCTCCTACAGCCAGCCCCTCTTCGCCTATAACCGCTTCAAGTGGGACAAGCTCATCTCCCCGAAGCAGTACGAGAAGGCCAAGCGGACCTACCTAGAGTCGATGGAGGATGTGACCCTGCGCGCCGTGGACCGCTTCTTCGGCGTGATGGAGGCGCAGAAACTTTATGACGTGTCCCGCACCAACTACGACAACACCTCCCGCCTGCTGGACATCGCCCGCGAGCGCCTCTCGCTGGGTTCGGTCAAGCGTGACGAGTTCCTCCAGCTGGAGCTCAGGATGCTCTCCGACAGCATAGCCGTCAACGAGAACTACGTGGCCTTGCGCGAGGCCCGGATGCAACTCAACTCGCTGCTGGGCCTGGACGAGACCCGCGAGGTGCAGACCATCCTGGAGGAGGACCTCCCTCCCGTGATGATGGACTACGACCTGGTGCTGCGCAAGGCCTCCGAAAACTCCTCCTTCCACCTCACCAACGACATCAACCTACTGAACGCCGACGCCGCCATCGCCCAGGCGAAAGCCGAGCGCGGCATCACTATGCAGCTCAACGCCCGTTTCGGTCTCTCCAAGACAGCCCCCGAGCTGCAGGGCGTCTACCGGGACCTGCTCAACCAGGAGGTCGTGGGCCTGACCTTCACCGTGCCGATCCTGGACTGGGGCGAGGGCCGGGGCCGTGTCAAGAAGGCCGAGGCGGCCGCAGAGGTCGTGAAAGCCCAGGTGGCCCAAGCCGAGAATGACAAGCGCATCAGCCTCTACACGGCCGTGGGCCAGTTCAACAACCAGCGGCAACTGTGCGACGTGTCGCGCCGCGCCGCCGCCATTGCCCTGGAGCGCTACGAGCTGGTGATGGACAAGTTCCGCAGCGGCTCCGCCAGCGTGACGGACCTCAATACGGCCCGCACCGAGAGCGACAACGCCACCCAGAAGTATGTCCGGGACATCGCCAGCTTCTGGAGCTACTACTACACGCTGCGCAAGCTCACGCTCTATGATTTCCTCTCCGGAGATGACCTGGAAGTCGATTACGAAGAAATGACGCAGTGATATGGAACTGAAGAAGATAGCCTGGGTGGCGGCCCTCGCCGCCCTGTGCCTGCTGCCCGGCTGCAAGCAGAAGCCGGCGGCGGACCCGGAAGACGAATCCAAGCTGGCCTACGCGCCCGAGGTCAACGAGGTGGAGGTCATCACGCTGAAGCGGGAGGCCTTCCCGATGCAGCTCGTCGCCAACGGCAAGCTTGCGGCGGCGCAGCGCAGCGCGCTGTATTTCCGCGAGAGCGGGCAGATCGTGGACATCCCGGTGCAGAACGGCACCGCCGTGGGGCGGGGCGCCGTGCTTGCGCGCCTGGACGATACCGAGCAGCAGGCTGCCCTGGAGACGGCGCGCATCGACCTGGCGCGCACGCGCCTGGAGTACCTCGACGTGCTGGCGGGCCTGGGATACGCCGTGGCTGACACGGCGTCGGTCCCCGCCGAAGTGCGGGACCTCGCCGGCATCCGTTCCGGCTACACGGCCGCCCGCAACAGCTACGCCAAGGCGCAGCGCGCCCTGGCGGGCACGGTGCTGCGCGCCCCCTTCGGCGGCAAGGTCGCAGACCTGCAGCTCAAACGCTGGGACCGCACGGGGTCCGAGCCCTTCTGCACCCTGATTTCTGATGGTACATACGACGTGACCTTTTCCGCGCTGGAGTCGGAATACGGCTTCCTGGAGCGCGGCCAGAGCGTGCGCGTGAGCCCGTTCGGCTCCGAGCGCACGGTCTCCGGCCGCATCAAGAGCATCAACCCCACCATCGACAAGAACGGCCAGATCGCCGTCACAGCCACGATCCCCGGCGGGGCCGGCCTGCTGGACGGGATGAACGTCAAGGTGACCGTCGACAAGGACATGCCCGCGCAGCTGGTCGTCCCGAAGAGCGCCGTGGTGATCCGCGACGGCCTGGAGGTCCTCTTCCGCTACGGTGAGGGCGGCAAAGCCGAGTGGGTCTACGTCCACACGGTCCGGGCCAACAGCGAGAGCTACGCCGTCACGGCCAACACCGACCGCGGTGCCACCCTCGAGGAGGGGGACCGCGTGATCGTGTCGGGCAACCTCAACCTCGCAGACGGCTCCAAGGTGGTCCTGAAACAGTAGTCCCATGCTGAAACAGTTGCTGGACCGTCCCGTCTCCGTCACGATGATCCTGCTGGTCCTCGTGGTGCTGGGTCTCATCGGCATCGGCCGCCTGCCGGTGTCGCTGATCCCGGAGGTGGACATCCCTTACGTGACCGTCCAGGCGTCCGCGCCCGACCTGTCGGCGCGCGAGCTCAACGACGCCGTGGTGGGGCCGCTCCGCCAGCGGCTCGTGCAGATCGCCCACCTCAAGGACATCCGCTCCGAAGCCAAGGACGGCAGCGCCACGATGACCCTCTCCTTCGAGGAGGGGCAGGATCTGGACCTCTTCTACATCGAAGTCAACGAGCAGATCGACCGCGCGATGGGATCCCTTCCGCGCATCGACCGCCCCAAGGTCTTCAAGGCCGCCGCTACGGACATCCCTGCTTTCTACATCAACATGACGCTCCGCGACGAAGGAGGCAACTTCCTGCGGATGAGCGAATTCGCCGAGGATGTCATCGCGAAGCGCATCGAGCAGCTCCCGGAAGTGGCGATGGTGGACCTGAGCGGCGGGGTGGACCGCGAGATCCTCGTGATCCCGGACCTCGAGGCGCTCACGCGCCTGGGCGTGTCGCTGGGACAGTTCGAGCAGAGCATCTCTGCAGCCAACGTCAACCTCTCCAACCTCACGATCCGCGACGGGGAGTATCACTACAATGTCAAGTTCCACTCTTTCGCCTCCTCCAGCGAAGACATCGCCAATGTCTACTTCAAGGTGGGGGAGCGCGTCCTCCAGGTGAAGGACGTCGCCAGCGTGGTGGAGCGTGAGGCGGCCCGGACGGGCCTCGCGCGCAGCGACGGGCGCGACGCCGTGGTGATGGCCGTGATCAAGCAGAGCGAGGCCCGGATGTCCGACCTCAAGAAGGGCATCGCCGAGCAGCTGGACCATTTCCGCAAGGACTATCCGCAGATGGTGTTCTCGATGTCCCGCGACCAGACCGAGCTGCTGGACTACTCCATCCGCAACCTGCTCCTGAACATCCTGATGGCCATCCTGCTGGACATCGTGGTGATCTTCTTCTTCATGAAGGATTTCCGATCGCCGCTGCTGGTGGCGCTCACGATCCCGGTCTCGCTGGTGATCTCCTTCTTCGTCTTCTATGCCATCGGCCTGTCGATCAACATCATCTCCCTGTCCGGACTGCTGCTGGGCGTGGGCATGATGGTGGACAACACCATCGTGCTTACCGACAACATCACGGCGCGCTGGCAGCGGGGTGAGACCCTGCGCGAGGCGGTGGTGGAGGGCACGAAGGAGGTGCGCGGGGCGATGCTCAGCTCCGTGCTCACGACCTGCGCGGTGTTCATCCCCCTGATCTTCCTCAACGGCCTGGCGGGCCAGTTGTTCTACGACCAGGCCATCGCCGTGACCACGGTCCTGCTGGTCTCCTATGCCGTGACGGTGGTCGTGCTGCCGGTGTACTACTGGGCGCTCTACAAGAAGCTTCCGGCCTTCCGGCCGAGCCCGTTCCTGGAGCGGTTCCGTTTCGACGGGGCCATGCGCCTCTACGACCGCACCGTCACCTGGTGCCTCTCGCACAAGTGGATCGCCTGGGCGCTGCCGCTCGGCTGCGCCGCCCTGACGGCCGTGTGCGTGTGGGGGATGCGCAAGGAGAAGCTCCCTCCGATCACGTATACCGACGCCATTCTCCAGATTGACTGGAACGAACATATTACGCTGGATGAGAACCGGGCGCGCATCATCGCGCTGGAGCAGGCCGTGGCCGATGCTTCGCAGCAGACCACGGCCCTCGTGGGCGTGCAGCAGTTTGTGCTGGGCCATAGCAGTGACCAGTCGATGAGCGAAGCCTCGCTCTATGTGAGCTGCGGCAGCGCGCGGGAGCTCGTGGCCGTGCAGGAGCGGCTCTCCGCGCTCGTGCGTGAGCGCTGGCCGGAATCCATCTCCGCGTGGGGCTCCTCGGGCAATATCTTCGAGCTGGTCTTCGCGGAGCGCGAGCCGCAGCTGCTCGCGCGCCTGCGTCCCGCGACCGACGAGGGGCTGACCGTGGCGGGCGTCCGCGAGGCGCTGGGCGCCGTGCGGACCGCCCTGCCCGGCGTGCAGGTCGACGAGATCCCCCTCAAGCAGGATGTCCTCTATGTCTCCGACCCCGAGCGGATGGCGCTCTACGGGGTCAGTTTCAGTGACCTGACCAACGTGCTGCGCAACGCGCTCAACGGCAACCGCCTCTTCGAGATCGTGCAGGGCGCGCGCTCCGTACCCGTCGTGCTGGGCACGGACGCGGAGGAGCTCGCGCAGATCCTCGCCCGGGCCACGGTGTCCGTCTCGGACGCCGAAGTGCCGGGCGGCCGGACCGAGATACCGGCGGCGGCGCTGATGAGGCAGACCTTCGAGCAGGACTTCAAGGCGCTCGTGTCGGGCGACGACGGCAACTATTACCCCGTGGAGCTGGACATGCCGGCCCGCGACGTCCCGGGTGCGATGGGCGCGATCCGCCGCGCCGTCCGCGAGGACGGCCGCTTCGACGTGGCCTTCTCCGGGGCCTGGTTCTCCAACCGGGAGATGATCCGGCAGATGCTGCTGGTGCTCCTGGTTGCCCTGGCGCTGCTGTTCCTGATCCTTGCCTCGCAGTTCGAGTCACTCGTGCAGCCTTTCATCATCCTGTCTGAAGTGGTGATCGATATCGCCGTGTCGCTGGCCTTCCTGTGGTTGGTGGGCGTGAGCATCAACATGATGTCGCTGATCGGCCTGGTGGTGATCACGGGTATCGTGATCAACGACTCCATCCTCAAGATCGACACGATCAACCGCCTCGTGCGGGCCGGCTGGGAGGTGGAGGAGGCCGTTCATGAGGCCGGCCACCGCCGTCTTAAGGCCATCCTGATGACCTCGCTGACCACGATCCTGGCCGTGGCGCCCTTCCTGTCGCGCGGCAATATGGGCGCCGACCTGCAGTTCCCGATGGCCCTCGTGGTCATCGTGGGCATGGCGGCCGGCACGCTCGTGAGCCTCCTCTACGTGCCGACGGTCTACGCCGCCATCTATCGCAGGCGCGGCTGATGGCGGAGCGGCGGGGCATATCGTCCTTCTCGGTGCTGCTGCTGATGGCGGTGGCGGCCGTGGTGGGCATCGCGTGCTTTCCGCGGCTCAAGGTGCAGTATACCCCCTCGGCCGCCACGAGCAACATCACGGTCAGCTACAGCTATCCCGGCGCCTCCGCGCGCATCGTGGAGGCGGAGGTGACCTCCAAACTGGAGGGCGTGCTCTCCACGATCCGCGCCGTGGAGGCCACGAGCAGCGTCTCGCGCGACGGCAGCGGGTCTGTGACCGTCCGCGCCGCGCGCCGCTCCGACATCGAGGCCGTCCGCTTCGAGGTTGCCTCGCAGATCCGCAACCTCTATTCGAAGCTCCCGGACGGCTGCTCCTATCCGACCATCTCGCTGAACTCGCGCGGCGAGAAGACCCAGACGGCCATCACCTACAGCATCCGCAGCGCCCTGCCCTCGCAGGAGATCGCGGACTTCG
>CAMVGM010000032.1 GCA_947167015.1 uncultured Bacteroidales bacterium | reverse complement strand
AGATCGAGTCGTCGCCGCTCTCCGGTTTGCGCACCGGACGGTAGACCGACACCTGAGGTTTGGCGATATTGTGGGTGAACAGGTTGTTCTCCCGGAGGATACCGTAACAACACTCTGCCACCGCGTCAAAAGTATTGAGGAAACTGAAATTGCGGGAAATCAGCCGGCCCCAGGTCATGGAGCTCTCGTTCATCACGGACACGATCTCGGCCAGCTCGAGTTTCAGCGAATCCTGCTGCACAGCCAGGTCGTCGATGAGGATGGCGTCCAGCGGCTTGACGTTGCCGGCATCGGTATAGCGGCGCAGGAAACGGTGCAGCACGCTGTCGCGGTCCGCCACGCCGTAGGCCACGCAGCTGGCGCCCTTCGCCCCGCGTTCCGCCGCCTTCCGGGCGAATATCTTCTCGTAGATGCCGGACCCGTCGAAGCGGGGGTCGCAGATGATGCCCACGGAGAGGTCCCAGCGGCCGCCCTGCTCGAAGGCCTGGTCGATCATCAGTTCGACGGGCCGGATGACCGGGACGCTGCACCCGGTGCTGCTCAGGAGCGTATCCACGTCGAAGCCGCCGTATTCGGTCAGGAAAGGATCGGCCAGGACGACGATCTTGGAGGATGCCTTGGAAGACAGGCCTTCCAGGTCGTAGGGGCTGATGTGCAAGGCGGTGTCCAGCGCCGCGAGGACGCGCATCACCGTCTGCCGGCGCAGTTCCTCCGTCTGCCCGGCGGTGACATAACTTTGATAATCAAGCGAATCCTCGATGCAGGCAAAGGTCTCGCCGGAGAAATCGGGCAGTCCGTCCTCTATATAACGGGCGTCCACGTTGTCCTGCAGGTCCCGGAAGAAAAACTGCTCCGCCAGGCGTTCGCAGGCGAAATCCGAGCCGATGACCGCGATGTCCGAGGCGGGCTTCGGTTCCAGGTCCCGGAGCATCCGCATCCGGGGGCCGTTCTTGTCCGCGAGGATCTCCCGGACCAGCGGGATGGTGGGGCGCGTCTCCACGACCTGCCGGTGACAGGCGGCGGAAAGCGTCAGCAGCGCAAGCAGCGAGAGCGGCACGGCCGCCCGGCACAAAGCAGAACGGATCATAGCTTGAAAAGGGCGTAAACCAAGTTGTTGAGGATGTAGAAAACGAATCCCAGCAGCACGGCCAGCGACCAGTGGTGCCCGGCCACGAGGCAGAACACCGCCGCGGCCAGGATGAAGCCGACCAGGGTCAGGCGCTTGACGGTCAGCGTCCTGGCGTCCCCCTTGTGGAACTTGAAGGAGAACATCGGCAGTTCGCAGACCAGCAGGGCGCACAGGCAGAGGGTCAGCAGCGGGATGAACACGGGGCCGGAGACCCAGGTGGAGAGGAATTCGACGGGCGCGTGGCAGCAATAGCTGCAGAGCGCGCCGCAGAGGAGGCCGCAGGCCGGCGTCGGCAGGCCCAGGAAGCCTTCCGTCTGGCGCGGGTCCACGTTGAACTTCGCCAGCCGCAGTGCGCTGAAGACGGCCAGCAGGAGCGGCAGCCAGCAGATCCAACTGCCGTCAAAGCGGTAGGTCTGCATCAGGAAGCACAGCATCAGGGCTGGCAGCACGCCGAAACTGACCAGGTCGCACAGGGAATCCAGTTCCTTGCCGAGGTCGGAATAAGCATCCAGCGCCCGGGCGGCGAAGCCGTCCAGAAAATCGAACACCGCCGCCGCCAGCATGCAGGCGAAGGCGATGTCCAGACGCGATTTCAGCGTAAAGACCACCCCGAGGAGTCCGCATACGAGGTTCATCGAGGTGATCAGGTCGGGTATGTACTTCCTGAGCGCCATTTATTTGACGCCAAGGCGCTTCTTCAGGTCCTTGGTCAGGGCGTCCTTGTGGATGGTGATGTCCAGGGTCTGGGCGCGCACGAAGGCCTCGGTGACATACCAGATGCCTTTGTACTTGCCGGTCTCGCCCCAGGAGTTCTTCACCATGTAATACTTCTTGCCGTCCTGGTCCTTGGCGATGCCGTAGATGTGCATGCCGTGGTCGTCGGTCATGGTCTTGTTGTCGAACTCCTCCTGGCGGGTCTGCTGGTTGGTCTCGGCCTCCACGACCTTGGTCAGGGGGGCGGGAGCGCCCTGCTCGCGGCCGACCCAGTGCTCCTGGTCGGAACCGACGGAAGCGGCGGCCGTGGCCTGCTCGTCGATCAGGATGCCCAGGCCGTTGCGGGTGAAGCCCGTGTGGCTCACGTCAGCACCCCAGCAGGCGGTGTAGCCGTTCTCCAGGGCGTTGTCCAGGACGGCGATCATCTCGTCGATGGGGACGTTGTAGGACTGGGTGCCGCGCCAGTTGTCGGCCACCTCGAGGGCGAACCAGGTGTAGAACGGATGGTGCGTGAAGGAGGTCAGCTCGATGTAGTCGTCGGGGTTGATCTTCATCGCGTCGCGGTAGGAGGCCGGGGTGTACTGCTTGCCGTCCACCACGAAGGTGTCGGAGGCCTTGCCGAAGTACTCGTCCACGATGGCGGCGAAACCGCGCTTCCAGGCCGTGGAGGGCTTGCGGCTCTTGGCGACCGCCTGCACGTAGCCGAGCAGGATGGCGTCCAGTTCGGACTGCTGCGGGAGCGGGGTGCCGTAGTTCACGCCCGTCACCTGCTCGTTGGGCACGATGCCGTGGTTCTTGACGATGTCGATGACGTCGCCGCAGCCGGAGCCGACGCTGAAGTTGAGCTTGCCGTCCAGGCGGATGTACTTCTCGGCGCGCTCCTTATAGGAAGTGCCGACGACGTAGAACTCGGAGAAGTCGGGATACTTGGCTTCGTCCTTGATATTGCAGAGGCGGATGGCCTCGGACTCGAGGAAGCTGATGCCGGAGAAGGACCAGCAGGTGCCGCTGCTCGCCTGGTTCTTGATGGAGGTGATCGGGTTGGCCTTGACCGTCGTGAAGGTGTATTCGGGGAAGGCCGGCGCAGGGCGCTGCTGCTGGGCGGAGGCGCAGATGCCCAGGCACAGCAGGGCGGCTGCCAGAACGGTTAATCTCTTCATTATCGTCTTGATTAATAAGTTTCCATCCACAAATATAACAAAAGGATGGCAGAAATCTGCCATCCTTCGCAAAAAATGTCCGTCAGGATCCCTTAGGCGATCACCTTCGCCATCTCGAGGACCTTGTTGGAGTAACCCCACTCGTTGTCGTACCAGGCGCAAACCTTCACGAAGGTCTTGTCCAGCTGGATACCGGCCTTCACGTCGAAGATGGACGTGCGCGGGTCGTTACGGAAGTCGGTGGAGACGACAGCCTCGTCGGTGTAGCCCAGGACTCCCTTGAGCTCGCCCTCGGAAGCTTCCTTCATCGCGGCGCAGATCTCATCGTAGGTGGCCTCCTTGGCGAGTTCGACGGTCAGGTCGACGAAGGAGACGTCGGAGGTCGGGACGCGGAGGGACATGCCGGTAAGCTTGCCGTTCAGCTCGGGAAGCACCTTGCCGACAGCCTTGGCGGCGCCGGTGGAGGAAGGGATGATGTTCTCGAGGATGCCGCGGCCGCCGCGCCAGTCCTTCTTGGACGGGCCGTCAACGGTCTTCTGGGTGGCGGTGGCAGCGTGGACCGTGGTCATGAGGCCGCGGACGACACCGAACAGGTCGTTGAGCACCTTGGTCATAGGAGCAAGGCAGTTGGTGGTGCAGGAAGCGTTGGAGATGATGTCCTGGCCGGCGTAGGTCTTGTGGTTCACACCATAGACGAACATCGGCGTGCTGTCCTTGGACGGAGCGGACATAATCACCTTCTTGGCGCCGGCCTGGATATGCTTGCGGGCGGTCTCGTCGGTGAGGAAGAAGCCGGTGGACTCGACGACCACCTCGGCACCCACCTCGTTCCACTTCAGGTTGGCGGGATCCATCTCGGCGGTGACGCGGATCTTCTTGCCGTTCACCACGAGCATGCCGTCCTCCACCTTCACGTCGCCCTGGAAGGCACCGTGGACGGAGTCGTACTTCAGCATGTAAGCCAGATACGCGGGTTCGAGAAGGTCGTTGATGCCGACAACCTCGATGTCATTGGGGAAATTCTCAACCGCAGCGCGGAAGACCATACGGCCGATACGGCCGAAGCCGTTAATACCAAGTTTAACCATTTGTTTTAGACTATTAATGTTAATAAATCAATTGCTTTCGCTTCGAATCATTAAATCGTGCAAATTTAGGATTTTTTACGATGAAAGTCAACACCTTTCCAAAAAAAAGGAAATCTTTGCTATCTTTGGGAAGATTGACCTTACAGAAGCAGATGTACAAATCCAGGAACCTTCCCAACAGCCGGATCGAAGTGGCGGACGCCCTGCGGGGCATCGCCGTGGTCGGCATCATCCTCTACCACGCCGTCGAGCATTTCAACCTGGGCTCTCCGCGCGAACTTCCCCTCTCGCTGCCCTTCGACGGCACCGTGTTCAACGTGCTGACCGTCCTGCTGTCGGGCAAGATGTACGGCATTTTCGCCCTGCTGTTCGGACTCAGTTTCTTCATCATGCGCGACAACCAGGCGCAGAAAGGGAAGGATTTCTCCCTCCGTTTCGCCTGGCGCATGGTGCTGCTGTTCGGTTTCGGCGTGCTGAACCTCGTCTTCTACAACGGGGACATCCTGACCTTCTACGCCCTGCTGGGCCTGCTCCTGATCCCGGCCGGCTACCTGGGCACGCCCGCGCTCTGGGTCTTGACGGTCTTCCTGCTGATCCAGCCCGTCGAGATCTACAGCCTGCTTTCCGGCTGGAAACCGGACGTGTCGCCCATGATGAAGTACTATACGGAAGTGGGCCGGGCCAACGCCGAGGGGACTTTCCTGGAGTCGGCGGCCGCCAGCCTGCGCTGCGGCTTCCCCGCCTCGTGGTACTGGTTCGTCTGGAAGGGACGCGTCACGCAGACGCTCGGTCTCTTCTACCTCGGCCTGCTCTTCGGCCGCCTCCGGCTCTTCTATGACGAGGGCGATCATCTGAAGGTCTGGCGCATCGTCTGCATCGTCTCCACGGCCCTGGTCGCCGCGGGCGTCATCTTCGGCGCCGCCGGGGACGGAGACGTGAACTTCGGGAAACTGGACAGCCTGCTGCACCCGCTCTTCAACCTGGCCATCCTGCTGTTCATCGTGTCCGGCGTGGTCCTGCTCTGGTACGCCTCGGCGGGCTTCCGCAAGAGCCTGTCGCATATCTGCTTCTTCGGGCGGATGTCCCTGACCAACTACCTGCTGTCCTCCGTGCTCGGCTGCACGGTCTTCTACGGATGGGGGCTCGGGATGTACAAGGTACTCGGGACCACCTGGTCGCTGCTCGTCGGCATTGCCATCGTGGTCCTGCAGATCGTCCTGCTCTACCAGTGGTCCAGGAAGCACAAGCGCGGTCCGCTGGAGACCCTGTGGCGCAAGCTTACCTGGATCGGAAGCGGAAACTGAGCGCCCCGCTTATTCCAGGGTCTTCGTCCCAGCCGAAGCGGGTCAGGACGAACTCGTACGGTCCCCTTCCCGCACGGGCTCCATGTGCAGGGTGACGATGGTCTGGGGGCCGAAACGCTCCTTGAGCGCACGTTCGATCCGGGAGGTGACGTCGTGCGCCTGCGCCAGGGTGATGCTCCCGTCCATGCGGATGTGCGCCTCGATGGCGATGCGGTTCCCGATGTGCCGGGTGCGCAGGTTGTGGGGCTCGGACACCTCCGGGAACGACCGGAGGACGGAAAGGATGTCCTCCTCCGTCTTCTCGGGGAGGGACTCGTCCGTCAGTTCCCCGAGGCTCGGGCGCATGATCTCCCAGGCCACCTTGACGAGCATCGCGCCCACCACGACGGAGGCCAGCGGGTCCAGCACGGTCCAGCGTCCGCCCAGCAGGACGGCGCCGCCGATCCCGAGCGCGGAACCGACCGACGACAGGGCGTCGCTGCGGTGGTGCCAGGCATTGGCCTTCAGGGCCGGAGAGTCCAGTTCCCGCCCCTTCCGGGCGGTATATTGGAACATCAGTTCCTTCAGCAGGATGGAGAGAAGCGCGGCCCAGAGGGCGATATGCCCGGGAGACGCAAGTTCTTCACCTCCAATCCACGCCGCCAGTTTCATCCCGCCGGACAAGATGATGCCGATGGCCGCGGCGACGAGCGCCAGGCTGATGAACAGCGAGGCCAGCGTCTCGAACTTGCCGTGGCCGTAGTCGTGGGAGCGGTCCTGGGGCCTCGCGCTGATGCCCACGAAGACCAGGACGACAATGTCCGTGATGAAGTCGGACAGGGAATGGACGGCGTCGGCGACCATGGCGGCGCTGTGCCCCGCCAGGCCGGCGACGAACTTGAAGGCGACCAGCAGCGCGTTCCCGACGCTCCCGGCCAGTGTTACCCTGTAAATCTGCCTTTCCCGTTCCATCGTCCCGGGTCCCCCGCCCCGTACCGGCTACTTGACGTACGCGGCGATGCCGTTCTCACGCATGAACGCGCGGACAGTGTCGTGGCTGACGAACTTGGCCGTCCCCTCGAGGAAGACCTTGACGGTGAAGCCGACCTGCTTGCTGATGGCGTAGAGGTTCTTCAGCGACTCCAGGACGCAGTACTCGGCCGCGATGCCGCAGATGACCACCTCATCCCCAGGCAGGAAAAGGTCCTGGTGAGCGGAGTCGAAGCCCACGAAGGCACCGTATTCCTCGGGGCTCCGGACCCGCCCCTTCAGGATGAAACGCATTTTCTCCTCGGGCAGGTCCGCCAGCACGCCCGGGTCCAGCGCGGCGCCTGCCGTGTGATGCACGCAGTGCACGGGCCACGGTCCGCCCTGCTCCCGGAAGGAGCAATGGTCCACCGGATGCCAGTCCAGGGTAAAATAGACAAAGTCAAAGTCGTTCTTGACTTCATTGATAGCCGGGAGGACTTCCGTCGCTCCCGGCACGGTGAGTGAACCATAGATGAAATCTTTCTGCAGGTCCACTGCAAGGAGTATCTTTCTGGATGCCATACCACAAAGATACGATTTATTTGGAAAAACCGTCCGGCCGGATCAACGCGCTTTCGTCAGGAAGGACGAGATGGCTTTCTTGATCTGCTCGGTGGCTTCCTGGGTGTACTGCTCCCGGTTCAGGAAATCGTCTTTGTGGACGCCGCCGGGCGAACGCATACTCCTTGTTGGTCATGTTGCTCCAGTCCGTACCGTACCGGCTGCTGGTGAGCCAGTAAGCGCCGTACACGCCCGCGTTGACGAACCCGCGCAAGTTGAATCCGCCGAAGTGGAAGGAAGAAAGCACGGGCAGCAGCAGGTAATTGTTGAGGTAATGGTAGTCCATCTGGGTAAGGACGTTGCGGGTGTGCTGATAATTCTTCTGGAGGAAGGATGGATCGACCCGGAACGACAGCCAGTCATCGACCGTGTACTGGATGGAGAGTCCGAAGTTCATGCCGGCAGCGCCACGGAAGCGGTAGTCCGTCATGTAGTGAGTGTCTTGATAATGAATGTTGTAGTCGGCTCCTGCGAGGAGTCCTGCGCTCCATTGTGCCCGGATGGTAAATGGCAAAAACAATAGGATGGAGGCAACCAGAATGAGTTTATTGCGCATAGGTTTTTGAAATAAATGCGCAAATTTTCTCCGAAAAATGTCCCTCAGATCTTGAACCTGGAGAAAGGTTTCACGCGCGCCAGCAGGAAGGAGGCGACGGTGATGACGATGCCGCAGAGCAGGGTCATGGCCGGCGTGAGACGACACCCCAGGACGTGCTCCAACAGGCAGAACTGGACCCAGATTACGAAAAACCACTGTAGCAGATAGATGCGCAGCACGTCGGCGGCA
Source organism: uncultured Bacteroidales bacterium (assembly GCA_947167015.1). GTDB lineage: Bacteria > Bacteroidota > Bacteroidia > Bacteroidales > UBA932 > Cryptobacteroides. Next base: position 18,734 of record CAMVGM010000032.1, on the reverse strand, counting down.
CAGCGCGTGACTTGCCACGCCAGGCGCACGGAAGCCCGGCGCATCAGGAAGTGGCAGATGCCGGCACTCATCAGGAAGGCATTGATGCAGATGAACGCATCCCGGGCGCCGGTATGATAGAAGTGCAGCACGGAAGAAGTATCGAACATGCCTATTTCCCGCGGGGCGGCATAGAGGGTATAGCCCAGGTAGATCGCGGCGGCGACCGGGGTCAGGACCCCGTAGAACCGGTCCTTGTCCCGGCAGCGCCGCAGCCAGCGCCCCATCCCGTAGCCGGCGACGACGAAGATGAACCAGTTCAGCAGCGGGAAATAGCTCTCGACCACCTCGCCCCGGATGCCGGCGAAGAGCCCCAGGACGGCATCGGACGCGACGTGCCCCGTCGTGGCCATGTGGATGAAGGTACCGCCCAGCGACATCGCCACGGCTGCCAGCAGGATGCTCCAATACGGGAGCCGCAGCAGGAGCAGCGCCCCGAGCACAACGGCGGACAGTCCTGCGAATTGCAGGATGTCGATCAGCAGGGCCTCGCCCAGCGCCCAGTCGAGGTATCCCCTCCCGCTGGCCGCGCCCGCGACGAGCACGCCCAGCGCCCGGAACAGGTCCAGCCCGTAGGCTGCGAGGAACAGCCGGAACCCCCGCCGGCACATGGCGGCCGGATCATCCCGGTGATGCCAATAGGTAAATCCGATTCCCATGCACATCATGAAGACCGGCGCCGCGAACTGGTGCGCGCCGATGAAGGTGATGAAATAGGGAATCCCCTGCGAGATGTCCGTCCCCGCATATTCGAAGGGATGGCTCAGGATCATGAACAGGAGGGCGATGACCTTGGCCAGGTCGAGGTTGACCTGCCTGCCGGCATTCACCTCGTCCGGGGAGAATATGTCTTTGAAAGCGGATGGCATACCAGGCCAAAGATGGAAGGAGAAGGCCCGCGAAGAAGGCGATCCTTAGTTCACCAACTCCAAGGGGCAGTAAATCCGGATCACCAGGCCGCCGGAGCTGAAATCGAGCTTCCCGAGCAGCGGAGCGCCGTTGAGGTACGAGAGGGCCTTGCTGTCCGTAACGACGACCGGATGCGTGAATTGCTCCCTCATGTTGCCGTTGTTCTCGATGAAGATGCTGCATTCCGCGCCCGTGGCGTCCGTGCCCTGGATCATGTAGCGTGCGGAAAGCGTCCTGCTCGTCGGACCGCCGATCTGGGTGTCCACGCCGGTGGGGAGCACCTTCCCCTTGAAGTTGGCGCAGTCCACGCTGCCGGAGAAGGGGATCATCGTTACGGACACGGTGTCGGCCGTCACGGTCTGGGCGCCGGCGATGTCGATCTTGATGGTAAGGACTTCCTTTAAGGTACTGATTTTCTTGTAATCGGCGCGCACTTCCGCCTCGCCAAAGGGGTCTTGCGCGAAAGCACAGACACAGGCTGCGCCGAGGCTCAGCGATAAAAGCAGTTTTTTCATGAGCATTGTTTTAATAGTTGACCAAATTTAGCTATTCTTCCTGCAATTCTGCTTATCCCAGCCTGTTGTTTTTGCATTTTTCGAAAAAAATGGATAGATTGCTGCTGCACTAGTTTTCCGATGCATATGAAAAAAGTATTGTTAACCGTTATGATCCTGGCGTGCACCGCCTTGGCTCTCCGTTCCCAGGAACTGGGCAAGACGGCCCGCTACTGCAACCCGCTTCCGATGGTCATGGCCGAGGGCTCCGCTTCCGGAGACGTGTCCGTGATCGAGTGGAAGGGAAATTACTACATGTACTGCACCGGCGGCGGCGCCTGGGTGTCGCCCGACCTGCTGAACTGGGAGTTCCATTATGTGGAACACGTCCCCGTTGCCCCCGACGTCGCGGAATACAAGGGGAAGTTCTACATGACCGGCAACGACAGCCACGTCTGGGTGGCCGACAACCCCCTGGGCCCGTTCGAGATCCTCAGCGAGTTCAAGGACAAGCCGGACTTGAAAGGTGGATGGAGCCAGGGATTCGACACCAAGATCTATGTGGACGACGACGGTCAGCCCTATCTCTTCTGGCCCGGCATGGCGATCAGCGGCATCTATTCCACCGCCCTCGACCCCAACGACCTGAGCCGTTTCGTGGGCCCCGTGACGCACCACTTCAGCTTCAATCCCGCCCACATCTGGGAGCGTCAGGGCGAACAGAACGAGTTCTCCGACGTGGCCTGGATCGAAGGCCCGTGGGTGTACAAGCACAACGGGACCTATTATCTCCAGTATTCCGCCTCGGGCACCCAGTGGCGCACCTATGCCGAAGGGTACTACAAGTCCAAGCACGTGCAGGGACCGTACACCTATGCCGGCAACAACCCGCTCCTCCGCAGGACCGACGGCGTCGTCACCGGCCCGGCGCACGGTTGCATGATCACCGGCCCTGACGGCGGAATCTGGCAGTTCTACACCATCGTACTCCGTTCGGGCGGCCGGCGTATCGGCATGGACCGGGTGCTCGTGGACGCGAACGGCGACCTCTCCTGCAAGGTGACGGACACCCCGCAGTGGGCTCCGGGCACGGTGAAGGATCCTTCCTGTGGCGACAGCGGCTCGATCATCGTTTCCGTGGGCAAGGTCACCAACGGCAGCGGCGGCGGAACCGTCAGGGCGAGAGCCGCTTCCAGTGAGCGGCCCGGCCGGGGTGCCGAGTATGCTGTGGACAATTCCACCGCCACCTGGTGGGAACCGGAAGAAGGCGACGCGCAGCCGACGCTCACCCTGAACCTCTCTCCGGCCGTGGACCGTGACCGGGTGCAGGAGTTCACCATCGACGGCGCCCGTCTCCTGTTCTCGCAGAGCGGCCGCGGTTTCGGCTCGAGAGGCGGCAACGCACCGGTCTATCAATACAGGATCGAGGCTTCGAAGGACGGCGAACACTATACGACGGTGCTCGACATGTCCGGGAACAAGGTCGCCCGGAATACGATTTTCGACGAGATCAAGCCGACGGCCTGCCGCTATGTGCGGCTGGTCATGCTGGACTGGCCGAAGGGCTCTCCGCTGGGCATCCTGGACTTCTCTGTGTTCGGAAAGCCGACGGGCTGGTCTCCTTCCCAGACGCCCGTCCCGCCCATGGTGGGCGAGGAATAAAGGATTTTTCGCTTACGGAACCCGGTCGAAGACAGCTTCCCGGGTTTCCGTAACGTTCTTCTTGATGAGCGGCTTGGGGTCGGTCTGCCAGTTCTCCTTTTCGGGCTGGTAGCTGAAAACCCTGTCTCCGACGGTGCAGTTCTCCATCGTTACCTGGGTTTGCGGCAGGATCTGCACGAGTGCAGGCGCGGCCGTGCTTCCGATGATGGTACAGTCGCGTACGGTCGCTTCCGTCTGCGCGGAAAGGTCGATCCCCATGGAAATGTCGACATTGTTCTCCAGGGTCACATGGTCCAGTTCGATGTGGTCGAACTTGCCCGGCGACTCCTTGTCGATGAGCAGCAGGGCCGTTGACCGGTTGCCTACGAAAGCCACGTTCTTCAAAGAATAGGAAGCGGCCCGTCCTTCCTCCGCCCGGGATGAAAGGGTGATCAGCGGGCGGGCCAGGAAATTCCAATACCGATCGAAAGCGTTGGCGTAGAAACCCAGATTATTGGCTTTGAATGAATTACGGACATCCGCCACGATGGCCGCCATATAGGTCTGGTCCCGGAAGTCGAGGTTGTCGACCTCCACTTCGTCGGCGGTCAAGATAAACGTGATGGCGTGCATCTCCACCGGCTGGTCTCCCTTTCCGGAAACGATCAGCCGCAAGTGGATGTCTTCCGGAGTACGGAGGGTGACTTCTGCCTGCCCGACGAGCTTGTCGTTGATCTCAACCTCGAAGGTGGTGCCCCATTCGGACCAGGAAGTGTAGAAATAATCGTCCAGCCGTTCCAGGTCCTCTATGCTGTTGACGGGATAGACCAGATGCAGCGGCGCCTGGGGCCGATTGTGTTTCTCGATATGGTCCCTGAAAATCCGGCGGGCCTTGTCTATGTTTTCCTGGCTGTCCATCCGGATCACGGTTTCTTTCCGGGAAGTACCCTGGGCCTGCAAGGCAAGCGCAGCCAGCAGCAGGATTTGGATGAGGAAAAACTTTTTCATATGCGGTTGAGGGTTTATGATTTGTCGTTCAGGAAGGGGAAGGCAAAGCTTTGCGTTACAGATTCAAATATAGTATCTTTGTAGGAAGTAATCAAACCGCAGCACGATAATTAATGAGACTTTTCTTCAAAATCTTTCTGATTATATCCATCGGATTGACCGGGCCGGCCTGTCTGGCGAGGGCGCCAAAAGGGAATTTGGTCTACTGCAGCTATTCCAACTCCAAAGCCGGGTTGGGCCGGAACTACTGTGAATTGTTCCTGAATCCTGGTGCTGAGCCCAGGGTGAACGTCATGCTGCACGAAGGCCTCGTGGCTATCCGGTCCGGCGACCAGCCGGAAATCCGAATGGAGTATCCGTTGGAACCGGAAGACTACGGACGCGTCCGGAAGCTCCGGAACTGGCTGAAAAAGAAAAATGTTCACAAACTGAACGGCTATAATCTGACGCCGTTCCGTGCCGGCGGCACGACCTACCGCATCTATATGGAATACGACTCGGGCGACAGCGTCGAAGCCCGCTGGTACGGGCACGGCGCAGAGAAGAAGGCTCTTGCAGCGTACGCCTATATCGAGAAGTTTTTCGAGCCCTGGGTTGATCAGGCGGTAATCGACGGCGAGCCCATCTCCGAATGCCGCATCACTTCCACACACACCGCTACCCGAGCCTTCAACTCCTGCTACCTGCTGTGCCAACCCGGCGGTGTCCCGGTCGTCGCCTTGTCCCTGAACGAGGGCGGAAAAGAATACTACTGGCAATACGATCTTGTCGCCGAAAGCGAAAGGGACAGCATCCGGGCGCTGCAGCAGGAACTCGTCAGGATGGGTGCGGTCTCACTTGGCGACTACTCGAACGACGAATTCATCGAAGGCGGCACCATCTATACAGTGGAACTGGTTTACCCCACCGGCCATCGGCAGATGATGCGCTGGCACGCCAGTGAAGTGGACCCCAAGGGCGAGGCGGTCTATGACCGCATCAATGCGTTCTTCGCGCCCTGGAAGGCCAAAGTCCGGGAAGACACCGCCGACTGACTTCTTTTTTGTCAGCAAGCCACAGGTATACACAATTAATGCGTAGAACGGCTGCTGAATTTTATTCTAAAGTGCAACGGCAGGTGTAATGGAGGAGTTTCGTCGCCTCCGGATCATCGCGGAACTGCTCGACGATCGGGTTCCAGACGATGGGACGTCCGAAACTCTGACCGACCTTTCGGGATTTTTAAGAATTCTTTAAGGGAGTTCGCAGAAAGGACGGATACTGAACGAGTAGTTATCACTACCCCACACGAATTTATCCATGGTATTATCGTATTCGCCGAACTGGTAAAAATTTGTCTCGGCCGGGAAGGGGTCCGTCGAAGACAGATAGCAGCCCCAATAGCCTTGGTTATCAGGCAATTCATGGTAGGCTCGACCGGCAGCAGGAAGGAAGATGGTCTTATCCGTGGCGATAGTCCACCGACAGCCCCGGACACTATTCTGGGTCGTCCATTCCCCTTTTTTATTGAGAAAAGCGTCTTCAAGTTCATAGACCGTAGGGACTTGCCAGGCACCGGGCAAGGACTCACCGTGACCGGCGTACGTACCGAAGTCCTCCACCGTCCTCGCACCGTCATTCATTGTAGCGATGACGTATTTAGTACCCAGCACTTCGGCCACCATGGCCTCACGACCGTCGTACATGCCTATGGTCCCGACGGCGTCCGATGACGTCAGGGACGGGCGAGACACGTTATAGATGCTTCCCGCCGACAGAGTTCTATTGCTCAAAGACACCTTTGCATCCGTGCCGATGAAGAAGGTATATGTAGCATTCAAGCGAGGGGAAATCCCGACAGCGAAGTAAGCATATCCGTCGGCATCAGTCGTCACTTTTCCGGGAATGACAACCTCGTCGGTGAAGGTCGTCACACAGGTAGTGGCATCGACTTCCGTACTCGCCATAGTGACATTCATGCTGTATTCCGTATCGGCGGACAATCCTCCGATGGAATAATTGAGCACGCAGGCCTGAGGATGAAGGACGAAGCCCTCGGGGTACGGGCCGGTCCATTCATAACTGCCCTGCTCAAAACTGAATTGCTCGACGGCCAGTTTTTTCGCTTCCTCGGGGGTGAAAGCCGTCACAAAGGCCTTGTCTTCCGAAACTTCGAGTATCGGACTACCATATGAGGCAATGGACAAATAGCCGTATTCTTCGTAGCCCTTGGGCAGCAGTGTCCCAACCGCATCGCTATCCCTAAACAGTTCTTCGATATGATCGGGGAAATACATGGGATACAGAGCCCATATATCGCCTTCGAAGGTGTTATCAGAAACGTAGTCGAGCAGCCCGGCAAACTCTCCAACCCCACCGTGCATACCACGGATGAAAAGCTTATCTCCGTCGGAGAACGAGAGCTTCCCGGTCTCAAAGGCATAAACGGCCTTGGAAGCAGGGTCTGCATCGGAAAAGGAAGCCTTGACGCGCACGTGAATGGTGTCAGAGACTTCTTGCTCGGGCTCTTTGCCGCAGGAAGAGGCAATGATTAAGCCGGCCGCCACCATCGGCAAAGCCATCGCTTTAAGAATCAGGTTTTTTCTCATGGTGCTTTTTCTTCTTGGTTCACGATTACAGGTACTCCTCTTTCCAGACGTCGGGCATGGATGACCCCGTTTTGGATCCACAGATAATGCCCTCCGGATAAAACCTTATCACCACCACCAGAGGTGCGCGGTAGCGTTCTTTTGTTGTCGGATCGCTCATATTGGGATACGTTTTAGTCAGATCATTAATCGTCGGTAAAGATAAGAATAATCAAAAAAAAAAGGAAAAAAATATGAGCCGGGAATTCCTGAAAGTGTTTCATAAAAAAAAAGTTAGAGTTTAATAAATGTTTACAGTATTCCTGTCCTTTAACCCGGAGACTTACGGGGCCTGTGGTTCAACCTCCATTCTATCTCGGCAAGCATCTTGTCGGTCAATTCGCTGAAGTCAGTCCTTCAATCATCGTGTCTATCCCCAAGTCTCCAAAACGCTTCTTTTCATCTACAACTGACGGCCTCGGCGATATGTCAACCCTGGCCTGGGTTTTCCCCCTATATCTGTATTAATTGTCACGTCTTTGTTTCCGTCGCCCGCGATGTCTGAGGTCGCGAGCCAACTCATCGGTGTCTGCAGCAATGCCTCTATCGTATATCGTTGCTCCCTTGTCAAGTGCTAGTATCCCATACTCTGTCGCTTTTCTGTTTATGACAGTAAAGTTATACTGTCAGGCTTCAAAGCGTTGCACTTCGAAGTAGAATCCGCCACCACCATTACCAGATAAAAGGCAGGATCCGGTACTTCACCTTCTTTTTGTAGCCGACATATCCCTCCAGCCCTTCTTCCAGCACTTTCTCTTCATTCTTGATGCGTTTGGCAATCACGGGGATGTACCCCAGCATAATGATGAATGATACGGGAGAAGCCAGCACCAGAGGCATCGCCAGGAAAAGAATGGTGGTGGCCATGTACATCGGGTGCCGGACAATGCCATAAAGGCCCGTATCAATGACCTTCTGGTTCTCCTGGACCTCGATGGTCCGGGACAGGTAAGCATTCTCCCGAAGCACCTCGGCATACAGGAGATAAGAAGCCAAAAACACACCTGCCGCCACCCATACGGCCCAATCCGGCAAGATCCACCAGCCGAAGCGCCAGTTCAATCCCGCCACCACAAAAGCGGCCATGAAAAGCAGTCCGCTCAACTTTACGACCGTCTTCTGTTCCGCCTCTTGTTCCTTCGCGTTGAGACGCTTCCGCAGTAATTCAGGATTCTTGGCCATCATCACAAGCCCGGCCACGAACATCGGCACGAAAAGAATGCCCATCAGCAACCAGCCTTGCCAGTAGCGAAGAGACCCGGCCGGGAGGAATATGAGAATTCCCAGGACGATCACGCCCAGGAAGAATTTGGCCAGTGCTTGCGTCAATAATCTTTTATCCACGCTCTACAAATTACGATTTGACGGGCCCTCTACCCTGTGGTAGGGCCATTCGGTAGCGGCATAGGTGTCTATCTGATCGTAGTCCGGCATAAGCGTACCGCCTTCTTCGAAAATAAAATCGCATATGGGGATTTTATCTCCTCCGTGCTCTTCATCGCCTTTGCCAATAAGAACGCAGCGGGCGTCCCAATCAACCCAGACGAACGTCTCTTCGTCCAACGAGTTGAACTCGGAGAGGTATTGTTTCACCTTTTCTAGGATCAGGTTTGCAATTTCAATCAACAGTTTGTACCGGGTATTCATTGCTTGTCTTTCCTCTTCAGATAGATAATTCCGATAACGATAAGGATGGAGATAAAAACGGTCAAGGATCCGAAAATCCAGATCGCACCCTTCCAGTCAGCATGGTCCACATAGACCTTCTTAATGCTGAAACATAGAAATGCGAGGGCAATCACCAGCGTTATAGAAGAACGGACAATGTCTTTTTTACTCAAAGGGCTCATATATATTCCGATTAACCGGTCTAAAGATACGCATTACTTTTCATTATCTTCAAGGAGCAGTTTGATGTCCTTCTTGAATTTGTTGCGCATGGAGTGAATGGCGAATCTGCGATAACCCCGGAGCCGGGAACTGTGTACGTCAGCTTCGTCAAACCTGTCTCTAAGGGAAGCGACCGTCATCTTTCCCTTGAATTCTTTTCTGAGACCGGAAGCCTTCGTCCCCTTGGGATGCCTGGTCAGGTCCGTGGAGGCTCTCTTTATATTGATAAAAGCGTCTTTCACGGTGGATAACACCGTTACATCCGTCGCGTCGGCAAGCCGCTGCCTGGCCTCCCGGATATGGTCGATCCTTTGCTTGAATTGCTTCTTGGAATGATAGGTCCTGCTCATTGATTCAGATTCAACGGTTTAAAGATACTCATTACCCGTTATAACACAAAACGAATCATAGGTTGCCGGGAGCAAAACGGCCACTCTCCGCTCCCGGCGGCCGGTTATTCCGGCTCCCGGGAGCAAAACACGGCCCCAGCGCGTCCGGCAAACAAAAAGACGGGCGGCAATCTGCCGTCCGTCCTTCGCGCTCCCCGAAACAGTGAAATGTTGAACCTGTGGCGGGATTTCCTCAAAGTTGTCAAGTTCATTGACGAAAATCAGGAGTGGCTTTTCCCTTTATTGAAACAAGTTCATAATATGAAGTAAAGGAGTCTTCAGCTATTGACGCGTATTTGTTATTAATTGCACAATTACCTATCTTGTCAAAAATATGTTTTAACAAAGCACTATGCGGGAACCGACTATAGAAGAAGATAGGATTATTAGATTCTTGATAAGCAAGTCCTGTGCTGAACACGCAATGGATGTCAGGCTTGGACCGTATATGGTTCAAGAGATGCAAGATGGAGGAATGGGAAGTTTATACATCATCCCTAAAGCTATTGCATCTAAAACTGAACGGGAAACAGGTCCGATGGTTGCCGAATTCCACGCAAATGATATTGATGACATTGAGATGGTTATTTCGCTGTTTCTAGATACGGACCTTACCCCCTTTGAATTGGACATTTGGAAGGTTGATTTCTCCCCACTTCGTTCCCTATCACAAGTGATAAAGGATATTGAACCCTTATCCAAGAAATAGTATCTTCTAACAACGCATTATCCATCAATAAGTTACAAGGAAAAAGAAAGCGGACAAACCTTCGTTTCCGACGATTTGTCCGCTTTGGCTCCCCTTCTAGGACTTGAACCTAGGACCCCCTGATTAACAGTCAGGTGCTCTAACCAACTGAGCTAAAGAGGAATGTTTTACCGCCACTCTCGTTTTGGGATTGCAAATATACGTCAAAAACTCGAAAGCGCAAATTTTTTCCGCGTTTTTTTTCAATCCAGCGAAAATAGCTCGTTGACCGTTTTGCCGAAATAGGCCGAGAGTTTCAGGGCCAGTTCGGTGGAAGGGATGAATTTGTCGTTCTCAATCGCGTAGATGGTCTGGCGGGACACCCCGACAGCTTCGGCCAGTTCCTGCTGGGAGATGCGTTTCACCGCCCGCTCGATCCGGATACTATTCTTCATACGCACTCTTTTTATTAAAATGCGCCAGCCGGATCTTGAACAGGACCAGGTACAGGACGAAAACGGCCACGAAACCGGTCAGGCAATCCAGTGCTATTTCGATTGGTCCGAAAACTTCCAGCGGCAGGAACCGGACGAGGAATACGGTCACGATGGTATTGAGAATCCAAAGGAAAAACACGACGAGCAGTGCCGTCAACGCGGAACTGACCCGCAGATGCAGGGTGAATTCATCCTCGGTCTTCTCCCGGGAGAATCCGACCAGGAACAACCCGGCAACCAACCCGACCGTTCCCAGAACGGCCGCGAGACTCTCCAGGAAAGGGGTTTTGCTCAGCAAGAGGGTGCACACCAAACATACGGCGGCAGCCGCCGCCACGATCCATCCCACCAGCTGGAAGCAGTTGGGGAGCAACAATAGTTTCTTATTTGAATCCATAATATGTAAAGTTTAATACCACAAAAGTAAAGTATGTTTTACATATTTGCAAATATAATTTACATCCAACTCACAAAACTGCTATTTCTATGTTTTTCTATCCACAGGCAGATGTCTATTAGGGATAACTGCTTTCAATGTCCTGGAAAAAGGGACATTGGCAGCATTATCGGCCTTTTTTGCACCCAATGTCCCTTGATTTGGGACACTGGCAACGGTGCGCCAGGCAGAAGCGCCGTTGCAGATGCCGAGGGCGAAGAAGGGAAGGAGTGGGTTTGGAACGGATGGTCTTGCCAGTTTTGGCAAGATTGATTATCTTTGTATGTTATGGATATAGACCTTCTGTCCCGGATGATCGGTACGCTGATCGTGGAGCACGACCAGGTGGGGCTGCCGGGTGTCGGCACCTTCGTGGCGGAGATGATGCCCGCCTCGTTCGCCGACCGCGGCTACACCATCCACCCCCCTTACCGCCGGCTCTCCTTTTACCCCAGCCAGTCGGAAGACACGCTGCTGATTGACCTGTATGCGGAAACGAACCATATCGACCGGGAATCGTCACGCGTCTATCTCACCCAGTTCCTCGCCGAGATGAAGGTCATCCTGGAGGAGCGCAAGACCATCGTCCTGCCCGGGCTGGGACGGCTGCGCGCCACGCGGGAGAACGCGCTCTTTTTCGTGGCGGACGAGGAGCTGGACATCTTCCCGGCCGGGATCGGCCTGCGCCCCGTCTCCCTGAAGAGCCGCACGCTGGCGGACGATCCGGTCGAAATCAACGTCCCGATGCCGGTGCGGACTGAGCCCGAACCGGTACCGGTCCCTGAACCGGAGCCCCAGCCAGAACCAGAACCAGAACCAGAACCAGAACCCATCCAGGAGCCGATCCCGGAGCCCGAGCCCCAGCCGAAACCCGCGAAAATCACGGGGCTGCTCACCTGGGACCCCATCCCCGAGCCGGAGCCCGGCGCAGAGCCGGAACCGGAGCGACTCTCCCGGGAAAAGAAGAAGCGGCGCCGCTGGTGGATCCCGGTGGCCGGCGGCGTGGCGGCCCTGGCCGTCGTCGCCCTCGCCGCCTTCCTCATCCTCGCACGGGTGGCGCCGGACTTCATCGACTCCATCCTCTATACGCCAGAAGAACTACGGATCATAAACTACTGACGCCTTGCTTGAACTGATCTATCCCGTCTCTCCTGCACCGCTCCTGAGGGGCGGCAAGCGGGCCCGTGCCAAGGAGATGCTGCCCGTCGTGGACGATGCGGGCAACGTCCGGGCACAGGCTTCGCGCGAGTTCTGCCACGGCGGCACCAAGCCGCTGCATCCGGTCGTCCACCTGCACGTCATCAACCGCAAGGGAGAGATCTACCTCCAGCAGCGCGGCCCCCACAAGGACCTGCTCCCGCTGAAATGGGATACGGCCGTGGGCGGCCACGTCGCCTATGGCGAATATATCCTGGAAGCCCTTTTCCGCGAGGCTTCGGAAGAGCTGCACCTGCACGATTTCCATCCGCAGTGGCTCTGCTCCTATGTATTTGAATCCCAGCGGGAAAAGGAACTCGTCAACGTCTTCGCCGCCGTGGGGGAATATGATATCCAACCCGACCGGGACGAGGTCAAGGACGGCCGTTTCTGGACCCCGGAAGAAATCGGGAACACCCTGGGCAAGGGCGTCTTCACGCCCAATTTCGAATCCGAATACGCCCGCATCAAAGACACCCTCCAAGCCCTGCTGTGATGAAAGAACTCCGGAAATTCATCAAGGACCAGCTTTCCGTGTGGCCGCTCGCGGCCGCCAATTTCCGTGCACTCAAGTCCGTCAAGACCAAGGAACTGACGGTCGGCGGACTGCCCTGCCGCGTGCAGTTCAACCCCGAGCGGGCCTTCTCCACCAACGCCGACACGAGCCCGGAGGCCATCGCCTCCCGCCCCTGTTTCCTCTGCGCGGAAAACCGACCGCCGGAGCAGTTCCATATCAAGTTCGAGGGCCGGAAAGGCCGGATGTACAACGTCCAGGTGAATCCCTATCCCATCTTCCGCGACCACCTCGTGGTCGTGCGGGACCGGCACCTGCCGCAGGCCATCTGGCACCACCTCCCGGACATGCTCGACTTCGCGGTGAAATACCCCGACTGGACCGTCTTTTATAACGGTCCGGAGAGCGGCGCCTCCGCCCCGGACCACCTGCACTTCCAGGCCGTCCCACGGCACCAGCTGCCCCTGGAAGCGGCCGTGGACGCCTTCCTGGACGCACCGGGCACACCGCTCGCTTCCGTCAAGGACGCCACCCTGTACCGCTTCGACGGCTACGCCCGCGGCGTGTTCGCCTTGAAGGCGACGACCTCCAAGTCGCTGACGAAACTCTTCTACCGCCTGCTGGAATGCACCGACAGGCCCGCCGGCGAGACCGAGCCGCGTTTCAACCTCTTCGCCTACGCCAAGGGCGCCGAGTGGCGCGCCTTTGTGGTGATGCGCTCCGCCAAGCGTTCCCATCATTACGAGGCCGCCGGCGAGGAGCACCTGACCATCAGCCCGGGCGCCGCGGACATGGCCGGGGTGTTCATCACGCCCGTCCGCGAAGACTTCGAGCGGGTCACGGCCGCGCAGCTGGAGGAGATCCTGGACGAGGTGACCGTCTCGCCGCACGAACAGGAGATGATCGTCTGGCGCCTGACGCGGACGCAGCCCCGCGTGGCCGTGGGCATCCTCGCCGCCAAGGAGATCTGCTTCGAGATCATCTCGGACGGCGCCGGCCCCCAGCGCGTAAGCTGGAACGACGGCCGCATCGACTACAACGGCACGCTCTACGACGAGCTCTACTTCGACTCCATCACCCGGTCCACCCTCTTCGCCGAGCCGTCGTTCATCCTGCACGACGTGGTGATCGGGATCGACTTCCACTGGGAGCAGAAACGCACCCTGAAGTTCGCCGGCGGCCTGAAATTCATCGTCGAAGGCGACCGGCTGCGCGCGGTGAACCTGGTGGGGATGGAGGACTACCTGCTGAGCGTCATCTCCTCGGAAATGAAGTCCAGCGCCTCCCCGGAGCTGCTCAAGGCGCACGCCGTCATTTCGCGCAGCTGGCTCCTCGCCCGGATGACGGACCACGCCGCACACGACAATTTCGACGTGTGTGCCGACGATCACTGCCAACGTTATCAAGGACTTACGATGGCGGTCGGGGACAAGGTCCGCACGGCCATCGACGAGACCTGGGGGCAGGTGCTGCGCTATGACGGGCAGCTCTGCGACACCCGCTACTCCAAGTGCTGCGGCGGCAGGACCGAACTGTTCAGCACCTGCTGGGAAGATATCGACTATCCCTATCTCCAGAGCGTCGAGGACCCCTGGTGCGACTGCGAGAACGACGCGGTCCTCGCCCAGGTGCTCAACGACTACGACCAGCAGACGCGCGACTTCCACGACTGGACCGTCCGCTACACCCCGGAAGAGCTATCCGCCCTCGTGCGGGAGCGCACCGGGACCGATTTCGGGGACATCCTCGACCTGGAGCCCCTGGAGCGCGGCCCTTCCGGGCGCATCAAGTACCTCCGCATCCGCGGGAGCCTGCACAGCGAGACGCTGGGCAAGGAACTCCGGATCCGGCGCGCGCTGAGCCCCTCCCATCTGAAGAGCTCCGCCTTCAGCGTGGAACGGGACCCCGCCGGGGCCTTCGTCCTGCGCGGCCGCGGCTGGGGCCACGGCGTGGGCCTCTGCCAGATCGGCGCGGCGGTAATGGCCGACCGCGGCTTCGACTACGGACAGATCCTGCAACATTATTATCCCGGTGCAAGCCTTGAAAAATAAATCTCCCTGGGCCTGGGTGCCCACCCTCTACCTGTTCGAAGGACTCCCGTATGCGATCGTCAATACGGTCGCGCTGGCCGTTTTCAAGGACCTGGGCATCGACAACGGCACGCTCGGTCCGCTCACGACCCTGATCAGCCTCCCCTGGCTGATCAAACCGCTCTGGAGCCCCTTCATGGACATCTTCCGTTCCAAACGCTGGTGGATCCTGCTCACGCAGATCCTGATGGCCGTGACGGTACTGGTCACGGCCCTGTGCCTGCCCTTCTGCGGGATCACGGCCCTGATCATCCTGTTCATCATCGTCGCCTTCGCCTCGGCGACCCACGACATTTCGGCGGACGGCTACTACATGCTGGCCCTCGACCGCCAGCGGCAGTCGTCGTTCGTGGGCATCCGGAACACCTTCTACCGGGGCGGCCTGGTCCTGGGACAGGGCCTGCTGGTGATGCTGGCCGGCCTGCTGCAGCAGCGCAACGGCAATATCCCGCGCGCCTGGGCCTGGGTGCTCGGCATCGCGGCCATGCTGATGACGCTCATCTCCCTGTACCACTTCTTCTTCCTCCCCCGCCCGGACGACGACCGCGACCGGCGCGACGCCAGGACGGCGGGACAGGTATTCTCGGAGTTCGGTGCCTCGTTCAAGACCTTCTTCGCCAAACCCGCCGTGGGCTGGGCCATCGCCTTCATGCTGCTATACCGCCTGCCCGAGGCGCTTTCGCTGAACCTGCTCTACCCCTTCTTCAAGGACGGCGCCGAGGTCGGCGGCCTGGGAGCCGGGACCGGCATGTACGGGCTGGTGTACGGGACCTTCGGGGTCATCGCCCTGCTGCTCGGCGGCATCCTGGGCGGGGTGTATGCGGCCCGGCGCGGCCTGCGCGCCTCGTACTGGCCGATGGCCCTCGCGCTCGCCCTCCCCTGCGCGGTCTATCTGCTGATGGCGCTCCTGCGTCCGGAAAGCGTGTGGACGATAGGCGGTTTCGTGGTGCTGGACCAGTTCGGATACGGCTTCGGCTTCACCGCCTATACCCTGTTCATGATGCAATACGTGGACGGCCCGCTGAAGACTTCGCACTACGCCATCTGCACGGCCTTCATGTGGCTGTCCATGAAACTGCCCGCACTGGTCGCGGGCTACCTCCAGCAAGCGCTGGGTTATGTCGGATTCTTCACCCTCGTGATGGTGAGCTGCCTCGGCACGTTCGCGGCCGTACTCATCGCCCGGAACAAAATACCCGTCGGAAATGAATAAATGGATTGATTTACTGCTGCTTCCGCTCGCCCTGCTGTCCTGCGCACAGGCGCAGGCGGTCCCCGCGGCGGCCCCGCCCCGCGTCAAACCCGGCATCGAAGTGCTCCGGGAACGCAATTTCGCCGGCCTGGAAGGCAAGCGCGTCGGCCTGGTGACCAACCCGTCCGGAGTGGACAGCGAACTGAATTCCACCATCGACATCCTCTTCGAGGCCCCGAACGTCAAGCTGGTGGCCCTGTACGCCCCCGAACACGGGGTCCGGGGCGACGTCTATGCCGGCGGCAAGGTGGAATCCGGCAAGGACGAGCATACCGGCCTGCCCGTGCACTCGCTCTTCGGAAACACCCGCCAGCCCACGAAAGAGATGCTCCAGGGCGTGGACATCATGGTGTACGACATCCAGGACGTGGGTTCGCGTTCCTACACCTTCATCTCCACCCTGGGCCTGGTGATGCGCACCTGCGCCGAGATGGGCATCCCGGTGATGGTGCTCGACCGTCCCAACCCGCTGGGCGGCCTCAAGGTCGAAGGCCCCCTCGTGCGGGACGGCTTCCATTCCTTCGTCAGCCAGTACAAGATCCCCTACGTCTATGGCCTGACCGTGGGCGAACTCGCCCGCCTGATCAACGACGAGGGCCTCAACCGCGGCCAGAACGGCAAGGCGGCCCCGCTGAAGTGCAAGTTGACCGTCGTCCCGATGGAGGGCTGGACGCGCGACATGCTCTTCAACGACACCGGCCTGCCCTGGATCCTCCCCTCCCCGAACATCCCCTATGCCGAGACGGCCATCTGCTACCCGTCCGCCGGCCTGTGCGGCGAGATGTACAATTACCTGAACATCGGCATCGGCTACACCCTGCCCTTCGCCACCTTCGCGGAAACCTGGGTGGACGCCGACAAGCTCAAGGAGAAACTCGACAGTTACCACGTGCCCGGCGTGGCCTGGCGCACCATCCACTACCAGCCCATCTCGGGCCGGCTCGCCGGAAAACTGATCCACGGCGTACAATATTATTATACCGACTACGAAGCCGCCACCCTGACCCTGACGCAGTTCTACGTCATGCAGGCGGTCTGGGAACTCTACAAGAAAAACCCCATTTCGGCAAGTTCCGACAGACTTTCGATGTTCGACAAGGTTTGCGGCACTGATTTTGTCAGTAAGACTTTCGGACAGACGATGAAAGTCTCGGACATCGCAGATTTCTGGTCCGCAGACGTCCCGGCGTTCAAAGCCTTATCCGAAAAGTATTACATTTACTAACATCACACAATTATGAAACGCTTGACCACACTTTCCCTGATCGCAATAGCCGCAGCGGCTATGATCGCGGTCCCTCTCGACGCTCAGACCAGGGGCGGTAGCAATTCCCGCGGTGGATCGGGCGGCGGCAACTCCCGCAGCAGCGGAGGCGGCCGTCCTTCCTCTTCGATGTCAGCTCCGTCCGGCCAGATGCGCAGCTCCGGCCCGTCCGGCAATACAAAAGGACTCGGTTCCGTCGGCAGCAGCCAGCGGTCCGCGCCTTCCCAGAACCGCAGCATGAGCAGCCCTTCCATGGGCTCTTCTTCCCAGGCGCCGCGCGGCGGCAGCCAGGTAGGACGTTCCGGGAGCAACGCCCGGTCTTCCTCCGGCAGCACCGGCAGCGTGAACCGCAGCAGCGGCAGCACCGGCAGCGCGACCCGCCAGCAGCAGGTCCAGCCTCAGAGCAGGACGGTGCCCGGCGGCGGAAGCAACCAAAACGTGCAGACCCAGCCGCGCCAGAGCGCCGGCCAGCCTGCCCGTGGAGGCAGCAACGTCAACAGCAGGAGCACCACCGGCGGTGCTGTCGTGCGCCAGCCGCAGAACCGCCAGGATCCTTCCCAGCCGGGAGGGAGCGTGAACCGCAACCAACCCCAGCCGGGCATGAGCTCTGACCCGAGCGCCCCGCGCACGGTCCGTCAGAGAGAAGGAGCCCCGCGCAACTTCGAAGGTGGCCGTCAGCCCCGCGAGATCCGGATGCATCCGGGTCCGGGACACAACATGGAGCGCATCCCGCCCCGCCACCGCGACCCGATGCCGTACGGACGTGCCGTCCGCTTCTGGGACGGCGGACACCACTACTTCGGCTACCGCGTCTCCTACCTGCCCACCCGCTACGTCCGCGTAGAGTACTGGGGCATCCCCTACTACATGCTTGACGGCATCTACTACCGCCACTACGGAGGTTACTACTACGTCTGCCGTCCTCCTTTCGGGGTCTTCTTCGACCCGGTCCTGGACAACCTGGCCTACACCGTGTGCCGCTTCTCCTATTACTACGACGTGTACAACACGTACCGTACGATCAATGAGAACGCACAGACCATCGCCAGCCAGAACGCGACCATCGCGGCGAACAACGCCACGATCGCAAGGCAGAACGCCGACATCGCGCTCAACACCGAGCGCGCCGCCAGGTCCTACAAAGAGGCCGACGGGCTCGGCCTGGTGCAGAGTTACGCCGACGCCGGCGTAGAGTACTACTACGAGGACGGCGTGTTCTTCATCAAGGACAAGAACGGCAAGTACGTGACGATCGTACCGCCTGCGGGCGCCCTCGTGCAGGAGCTCCCCGACGACTACGACACCATCACCCTCAATGGCAAAGAGTATTACAAGGTGGACGACACCGTGTACAAGCTCACCATCATCGACGGCTCTCCTTACTTCGAGGTGCTCGGCCAGCTGACCGGCTCCCTCGCGGAGAAGTACAACCAGTACAACAGCCTCTAGCAGCGCTGTGGCCACGATAGGCATATTCGATTCAGGGTCGGGAGGACTTTCGGTATTGAAAGAGATACGGAAGGTCCTCCCTTCCGGACATTTCATCTACTACGCCGACAACGCCCACTGTCCCTACGGGGAGAAGAGCCCGGAGTACATCCGTGACCGCGCCCGCGCGGTCACGCGCCTGCTTCTGGACAAGGGCGCGGAACTGGTCGTTGTGGCCTGCAACACGGCCACCGGCGCCGCCATCTCGACGCTCCGCGCCGAGTTCGACATCCCCTTCGTGGGGATGGAACCCGCCGTCAAGCCCGCCGCCCTCGGGACGCGCAGCGGCGTGATCGGCGTGCTCGCGACGG
>CAMVGM010000031.1 GCA_947167015.1 uncultured Bacteroidales bacterium | reverse complement strand
CGAAGATGACCGCGAACGCGACCGCGAGGGCGAGCATCCACAGGGGAATGTCCACGGGGACGATGAGGGGGATGAAGAAACCGGAGACAAGGTATCCCTCGCTGACTTCCTCGCCGCGGATCTGGCAGGAGGCGAACTCGATGCCCAGGCCGACGATGTAGGAAACCAGGTAAAGCGGGAGCACCCGCAGGAAACCGTACCACCAGTTCCCGATGATGTTGAGGCGGGGGTCACCCACCGCGAGGCCGTGCTGGTAGCCGACGTTCCACATGCCGAACAGGGCGGCCGGGACGGCGGCGATCACCACGAGGATGAGGATGCGCTTGAGATCGATGGCGTCACGTACGTGGGAGCCCTTGCGGGTGACGGTCCCCGGCACGTGCAGGAAGGTCTCAAAAGCATCAACCGTTGAATGCAGCCAGTAGAATTTGCCGCCTTTTTCGAAAATTTTGTTCATACTTTTAAGCCATTTCCTTGAGCATCAAGTCGATGCCCTTTTCGATCATGTCCTGGATGTCGTTCTTGCTCGGATCGACGAACTCGCAGGTGGCGAGGTCCTCGGGGAGCACTTCGTAGATGCCGTACTTCTCCATGTTCTCGATTTCGCCCGCCAGGCAGGCTTTCGCGAGGAAGACGGGATAGATGTCCATCGGGAGTACGCGGGCGTAGTAGCCGTCGTTCATCAAGAACGCGCGGGGGCCGCCGTGCAGGTTGGTGTCCATCGCATATTTCTTCTTCGGCAGGAGCCAGGAGAAGTAGCTGCGGTCGGCGCTGAACTGGTTGAAGCGGAACGGGCGGATCCAGCCGAGGAGTTCCTGGTCGGTACCTTCGCGCACCAGGGTGACCTGGGTGTCGGCGAAGCCGAGGTAGCCCTCGCGTCCGACGGTCTTGCCGGAGAGGATGTCGCCGCTGATTACGCGCAGGCCTTCCGAGTTGCCGCAGAAACCGGCGATCTCGCGCATCGGCATGCCCGGGACGGTCTCGATGTAAGCGGGGGCGAAGGCCATCGGGCCGGTGACGGCGACCTTGCGGACGGCATCGTAGCGGCCGGTGGTGAACAGCTTGCCGATCGCGGCGAGGCCGGCCGGAGAGACGGTCCAGACCGTATCCAGCTTGCGGATCGGGGCGATGTGGCTGATCTGCACGCCGACGTTGCCGGCGGGATGCTTGCCGCTGAAGCGGTGCAGTTCGATTCCGCGGAGTCCAGCGAAGGGGGAGTCCTGAGCGTCGGCGGCGATGCTGACGTGCACCTTGCCGTCGGTCAGTTTGGAGAGGGCGTCAACGCCGGCCTGGAGGGCTTTCGTTTCCTTGCCGAAGCAGAAGTTGACGTCAGCCGCGAGCGGTGCGGTGTTGAAAGCGGAGATGAAGATGTCACGGGGCCGGATGGCCGGGTCGGCGATGATGCCGTAAGGGCGTTGGACGAGCCACGGCCAGAGGCCGCTCTGCAGGAGTGCGGTGCGGACCTGCTCCGCATCCAGGGCGCCGGCATCCCGGACACCGAAGTCCAGGGCTGCCTGCTTGCCGTCCGATTCGATGAGCACGGCGAGCAGCTTGCGCTTCTCTCCGCGGACGATTTCCCGGACCGTTCCGCTCACCGGCGAGGCGAGGAGGATGTCGGGGTTCTTCTTGTCCGCGAGGACTGGGGAGCCGCAAAGCACGGAATCACCTTCCGCGACGAGAAGTCTCGGCAGGAAACCCTTGAAGGAGGTCGGTTCGACCGCCACGATGCCCGGTGCTATCGTCTTGGAGACACGGAGTTCTGCTGCTCCCGCTACGGGGATGTCCAGACCCTTTTTCAAAACGAAGTCTTTTGACATGTATATAACGTTATATGATATTTAGCAAATCGCGACGCGAAGATACCACTTTTTTTCGTATTTTCGTGCCGCTATGAAGGAGAAAGTGCATATGATCCTGGAAGGGTTGAACGACGAGCAGGAATCTGCCGTCACTTGTGTGGACGGACCGGTGTTGATCGTGGCCGGAGCGGGTTCGGGGAAGACGAGGGTGCTGACGAGCCGGGTGGCGTATATCCTTGCCTTGCAGCAGGACGCGCGCATCCTGGCGCTCACCTTCACCAAGAAAGCCGCGGGGGAGATGAAGGAGCGGATCGCCGCGATGGTTGGGGACCGCAGCGTGCGGAGGGTCGTGATGGGCACTTTCCACGCCGTTTTCGTGCGTTTCCTGCGGGAGTTCGCCGAGCCGCTGGGCTATCCGGTGAACTTCACGATCTACGACACGTCCGACTCGCAGAGCGCCATCAAGGCCTGCCTCAAGGAAATGGGCCTGGACGACAAGGTGTACAAGCCCAAGGAGGTCCTCTCGCGCATCTCGATGGCGAAGAACAACCTGATCACGGTAAAGGCCTACCAGGCCAGCCCGGAACTCCAGAAACAGGATTATTTCTCCAAGCGGCCCCGCCTCGGCGAGGTGTACGAACGCTACCAGCTCAAGCTCAAGCAGAGCGGCGTGATGGACTTCGACGACATCCTGCTGAACATGAACTTCCTGCTGCGGGACAGCCGGGAGGCGCTGGAGTCGATCGCGGGCCGCTTCACGCACATCCTGGTGGACGAATACCAGGACACCAACGCCGCCCAGTACCTCATCCTCAAGAAACTCGCCCAGTTCCACCGGAACATCTGCGTGGTGGGGGACGACAGCCAGTCCATCTACGCCTTCCGCGGCGCGCGCATCGAAAACATCCTGAACTTCAAGAAGGATTATCCCGAATGCCGGCTGTTCCGCCTCGAGCGGAACTACCGCTCCACGCAGACCATCGTGGACGCGGCCAATTCCGTGATCGCCCACAACGAGGGGCGCATCCCCAAGAAGTGCTACGCCGTGGGCGACGCCGGGGAACCCATCCACCTGATCAAGTCCTATACGGAGCAGGAGGAGGCGGTGATGATCGTCGCGGGCATCCTGGAACGGATGCGCTCGGAACGGGCGCAGTACCAGGATTTCGCCATCCTGTACCGCACCAATTCGCAGTCCCGGGCGCTGGAGGAGCAGCTCCGCCGGCGCAACATCCCCTATATGATCTATTCCGGCAATTCCTTCTTCGACCGGGCGGAGGTCAAGGACATGATGGCCTACTTCAAGCTGGTGGTCAATCCCCGCGACGACGAGTCGTTCCGCCGGGTGGTCAACAAACCCGCCCGCGGCATCGGCGACAAGGCGCTGGGAGCCGTGGAAGCCCTGTCGCAGCAGCGCGACTGCCCGCTTTTCCAGGCGGCGCGCGAACTGCCCAAGCTGCAGCCTTTCTGCCAGATGATCGAGCGCCTGTCCGCGCTGGTGCCGATGACCGACGCCCACGAACTGGCGAAGCGGATCGCGGAGGAAAGCGGGCTGTACGCCTTCTACAAGCAGGACACCTCCATCGAGGGCATGTCCCGCACCGCCAACCTGGACGAACTGCTCAACTCGGTGGCGCAGTTCGTCGAGGAACGCGAGGAGGAGGCTGAGGACTACCTGGAAGACAACGCGGAAGAGGGGAATCCGGTCTTCACGCTGGATGACTTCCTGGAGAACGTGTCGCTGCTGAGCAACGTGGATGTCACGGAGGATGAGGATACCAACAACAAGGTGGCGCTGATGACGGTCCACTCTTCGAAGGGCCTGGAGTTTCCCTACGTGTATGTGGCCGGGATGGAGGAGAACCTCTTCCCGAGCGCGAACATGCTGTCCGCCAAGCCGGAGATCGAGGAGGAGCGACGCCTGTTCTACGTGGCCGTCACGCGCGCCAAGCGGGCGGTGGGCCTTTCGTTCGCCGGGACGCGGATGCGCAACGGCAAGCACGAGTCCAACGCGCCTTCGCGTTTCCTGAAGGAGATCGATCCCAAGTATCTGGATAATCCGCTGGACGAGGAGGATTTCGACAATTCGGGCGTCACGCACGAATGGGGCGGCTTCGGTTCCCGCTTTACCGGCGGCCGGCTGGACCGGTTTGGGAGTCAGCATGCGGCCGGGAGCCGGCTTGCCCCCGAGCGGGTTCGGACTTCGTCCTCATCCCTCCCACCGACTTCGTCGGCGGGCCCCTCCCATTTACGAGGCCATGGGTGGCCACGCCCGTCGGGGGCAACCGGCTCCCCGGCCCGCACGGGTACAGTCTCCCCCGAACCCGTTCGCGGGCAACGTGGCACCCCGGCGGGAGTCTTAAGGGAAACGCTGGCTGATGCGGATTTCGTGGGCGTGCCGATGATGGAACTGTCCGTGGGCCAGCGCATAGAACACAACCGTTTCGGCCCCGGAACCATCCTCGAACTGTCCGGCAGCGTCCCCGACATGAAGGCCAAGATCCGCTTCGACCTCCACGGCGAGAAACTCCTCCTGCTCAAATACGCCAAGATCCGGCCCCTGAAGGCCTGAGTTCGGGACTACTCGAAGAGCAACCTTTCGATGAACACCTGGTGATCCCCGGTGCGTCCCTCGATGATGTGGGCGCCGTCGGGGGAGAGGGCGTGCCAGAGCTCGACGGTCTCGCCCGGGCGCGCCTCCTTGTTGAAATTGATGGTCAGTTCCCGGAGCATCCGCTGGCAAACCAGCTCCTCCGGCAGGGCGTCCATCGCCCAGACGGTATATTTGACGTTGTTGGCGTGCTGGTTATAGTCCACGTCGGACCAGCGGACTACGTGCGTGCCCAGCAGCTCCAGTTCGTCCTGGCGCGGAAGCCCGACCTTGGGCGCCGGCGTCTCGATGGCGGAGTCGGTGCTCTGGGGGTCCATCGAAGTGAATTCCGACAGGAACTCGGCCCGGGCGATGCGGCGCTCGGCCAGGTTCATCACCACCCAGGAACTGGTGGAGTTCACGGCCGGGACGCCGTCCGCGTCGATAATCTGGTAATCACGCAGGAAGAACAGCCCCTGCATGCCCTTGTGCCAGGTCAGGACGCGGCAGGGCTCCTTGTGCATGACGGGGCGCTCGAAGCGGACGTGCTGCCGGGCCAGCACCCAGGTGCAGCCGTACGGACGGAGCTGCTCGTCGCCGAAATGCAGGCGGTCGGCGCCATAGACGGCCATGTACTGGGCGAGGTCGAGGAAAGCGGACGGGCGCAGGATCTCGCGGCTGTCCACCTGGTAGCAGGCGACCGAGAAATCCTGCGCGAACTTATCGTCGTAGTAGGAATCAGTCATATTGTATCGGGTTGGTATCGAGCGCGGTCCTGAGCACCTCCAGTCCGGGGAATTCCGCCGACAGGTATTCCTGCAGCAGGTCCTGCGTGTATTGTTCGCTCTGGTAGTGGCCGAGCTCCGCCAGGAGCACGCCGCCGTTCTCGAAATAGTCGTGGTAATGGAATTCGCCGGACAGGAAGCAGTCGGCGCCCGCCCGGATGGCGTCACGCAGCAGGAAGGCGCCGGCGCCGCCGCACAGCGCAACGCGCCGGACCGTCCGCCCGTCCGGGGCGGAATGCCGCAGGTTCCGGACGCCGAACAGCCGCTTGACGCGGGCGAAGAACTCTGCGTCCCGCTCCGGCTGCGGCAGCTGCCCGACCAGGCCGGCTCCGCCCGCACCGTCTTCCCGGGGCTGCAGCCACTGCAGGTCCTGCAGGCCGAGCAGCCCGGCGATCCGGTGGTTGACCCCGCCGGGGGCGTTGTCGAGGCTCGTATGGGCCGAATAGATGGACACGCCGGCGGCCAGCGCGCGCACCACGCAGCGTTGCTGGTAGGTGGTGTCGGAAACCTGCCGGAGGGGCTTGAAAAGCAGCGGGTGGTGGGAGACGATCAGCTCGCATCCTCGCGCAACCGCCTCATCGACAATCATTTCCGTTACGTCCAGGCAAACCAGAATGCGGCGGATCTCCGATTCGGGGAAGCCGACCTGCAGGCCGGAGTTGTCCCACTCGTCCTGCAGATGCAGCGGTGCGAGCCGCTCCAGCGCGGCGATGATTTCTTTCAGTTTCATCCGGGAATCACTTCATCCACCTGTCCAGCCAGTCGTAGAAGACGCGGTGCCAGTAGAGGGAGTTCTGGGGCTGGAGGATCCAGTGGTTCTCTTCCGGGAAGACGACGAGTTTGGAGGGGACGCCCTGCATCTGCGCGGCGTTGAAAGCCGCCATGCCCTGCTCGTAGGGGATGCGGAAGTCCATCATCCCGTGGATGCAGAGGATGGGCGTATGCCACTTGGTGACCATCGCCGAAGGGGAGTTGGCATAGTGGCGCTGTGCCTTGGGCGTGGAGGCGTAGGGCGCTCCGGCCTGCTGCATGCCGCCGAAGGTGATGCCGTCTCCGGCGGGACCGGTCTGGCCGGGGGTGTAGGCGTACTCGGTAAGGCCGCCGTTGTCCCAGTTGGCGAACCACATCTCCTCGGTGGTGAACCAGAGCTGTTTCTCGTCGAAGATGCCGGCGTGCGCGATGAAGCAGTCGTACAGGTCGCCGTGCAGGCCTTCCAGCATATAGGCGGAATAGCCGCCGTAGGAAGCGCCCACGCAGGCGAGCTTGTTCACGTAGGGCTGGCCCTTGATGTAGCGGCCTGCGCTCAGGTAGTCCTGCATGTTGAGTCCCGGATAGTCGCCGGAAATCTGCTCCTTCCAGGCCTGGCCGAACGCGGTCGTGCCGCGGCGGTTCGGGAGGATCACGATGTAGCCCTGCTGGGCCATCAGGCGGTAGCACCAGCGATAGCTCCAGTCCTGGGAATTGCTGCCCTGCGGGCCGCCGAGCACGATCTCGATGGCCGGATACTGCTTCGCGGGGTCGAACTGCGGCGGGTACAGCACCCAGCAGAGCATCTGCTGATGGTCCACCGTCTCCACGAAGACGCGCTCGTCGGTTACGTCCGCGAGCTGGTCGAAGATGTGCTTGTTCTCGTCGGTGATCTGCTTGAAACTCAATTCCTTGGAACTGATCCGGATGGACACGAGCTCGGTCGGGAACTTCAGGCAGTAGTAGGAGGCGAGGAGTTCCACGCCGTCTTCCCGGTCGAGGACGGCGAAGGGGGAGAAGAAGTCGAAGTTCCAGTCGGGGGCGGTGACGCGCTGCACGTCGCCGTCCAGGTCGGCGCACCAGATGGCCTGGATGCCTTCGCCCACCAGGGCGTTGAAGAAGAGCTCGTCGTGGTGCCAGACGGGGCCTGCCACGTCGTGGTCGAACTCGGGCAGCAGGGCGCGGACGTTGGAGACGGCGAGGCCGAAGTTCTGCCCGTCCGGATCGTCGGCGAGACGCTCGACATCGCAGACGAACAGGCGCTGCTGGTCGGCTTCATAGCCGTCGCGCGCCATCGAGACCCAGGCGATGTGGCTGCCGTCGGGGCTCCAGACCGGGTCGGTGTCGTAGCCGCCGTCGGTCTTGACGTCGAGGGTCGCGCCGGTCAGGGTATCATAGATATAGATGCCGGCATTGGTGCTGAAGGCGTATTGCTTGCCGACCTTCTTGCGGCAGGAATAGACGATGTGACGGCCGTCCGGGCTCCAGTCCAGCTGCTCGGCGCCGCCGAAAGGTTCGGTCGGGAGTTCGAACAGTTCTTCCGTACCCAGGATGTCCGCGGAGTTGTCCGGGGTGACCTTGCCGTTGCCGAGGGCGGCCACGTAAGTGCGGGGAACATCGGTCACCCAGTGGTCCCAGTGGCGGTACATCAGGTCCTCGGTGGCGTAGGCCTGCGCCTTGTCCAGGGCGGGATCGCTGTCGGCAGGGGTCTGCAGGGCCGCGTTCTTGACGCTGCTCACGTACAGGACGCGGCTCTGGTCCGGCGAGAGCTTATAGTCGGAGATGCCGTTCGGGACGTCGCTGAGCTGGACTTTCTTGCCGAGCTTGCCGCCTTTGAACGGGGCCTTCCAGAGCTGTCCGCCCTGCAGGAAATAGATGCTGCCGCCGTCGGCGGACCAGCGGGCGGCGCTGATGCTCTTGGCATAACGGGTGAGCTGCACCTTGCCGGATCCGTCCGGGTTGCAGAGGAAAAGGTTGCGGCAGCTGCGGTTGTCCGCCACGGAGGTATAGGACACGCCGTAGAGGATCTTGCTGCCGTCGGGGGACAACTGGGGGTCGGACAGGCGGCCGAGCGCAAGGAGCGTCTCCGGCGTCATCACGCCGTCCTCGATGCGGATGCCGGACGGTCCGACATAGCCGCTCTCGTCTTTCTGTGCACAACTGATGGCCATAAACAGACAGGTTAATGCGATGAGGCTTCGTTTCATACGATCATTCGTTTTAGCGGACAAAGATAATAATAATTGTCGTCAGGATATCTTGCTGTAGTCCTTCATTTCGTACTTCTCTTTGCGTAACTCCTTCAAGAGCAGAAAGTTGCGTGGTTCACTCAGGGTTGGGTCGGCATCCAGGACGCGGTCGGCGTACACGCGGGCCTGCATCAGCAGCGTGCCGTCCTTGGCGAGCGAAGCGATGGCCAGGTTGATCGGCAGGCCGCTCTGCTGCGTGCCTTCCAGGTCGCCGGGACCACGCATCTTCAGGTCCTGCTCCGCGATCTCGAAACCGTCTTCCGTGGCACACATCAGGTCCAGGCGCTGCTGGGCCTCCTTGGAGGTCTTGACGTCCTTGACCAGGATGCAGTACGACTTCTCGGCACCGCGGCCCACGCGGCCGCGCAGCTGGTGGAGCTGGCTGAGGCCGAAGCGCTGGGCGCTCTCGATGACCATCACCGAGGCGTTGGGAACGTCCACGCCGACTTCGATCACCGTGGTGGAAACCAGGATGTTGGCGCGTCCCGCCACGAAGGCGGACATGTTGAAATTCTTCTCTTCGTTGCTCTGCTGTCCGTGGACGATGGCCACCTTGTAGTCCGGGAGGGGGAAGGCCTTCACGATATCCTCGTAGCCCTGTTCGAGGTTCTGCAGGTCCATCTTCTCGCTTTCGAAGATGAGGGGATAGACCACGAAGACCTGGCGGCCGCGGGCGATCTCGTCCCGCATGAACTTGTACATGGCCGCGCGGCGGTTCTGCCCGATGCACATCGTTTGCACCGGTTTGCGGCCCGGCGGCATCTCGTCGATCACCGATACGTCCAGGTCGCCGTACAGCGTCATCGCCAGCGTCCGCGGAATCGGTGTCGCCGTCATGACGAGTACATGCGGCGGAATTCCGGGACCCTTGGCCCAAAGCTTGGCCCGCTGGTCCACGCCGAAACGGTGCTGCTCATCCACGACGGCCAGGCCGAGGTTCCGGAAAACGACATTGTCCTCCAGGAGGGCGTGCGTGCCTACTATGATGCCGATGCCGCCGTCCTCCAGCCCGGCGTGGATCTCGCGCCGCTCCTTCTGCGTCGTGCTGCCGGTCAGCAGCGCGCAACGCACGGCGGTGGGTTTCAGATACTTCTGTATGTTGGCGTAATGCTGCTGCGCGAGCACCTCGGTCGGGGCCATGATGCAGGCCTGGTAACCGTTCCCGATGGCCATCAGGCAGCTGAGCACCGCCACCATCGTCTTGCCGGAGCCCACGTCCCCCTGCAGCAGCCGGTTCATCTGCCGGCCGCTCATCAGGTCGGCCCGGATCTCCTTGATCACGCGCTGCTGCGCCCCGGTCAGGGCGTAGGGGAGGGCGTTGTAGCAAGCGTGGAAGTCCGGTCCCACCTTGGGCATGGGCAGGCCGCACTCGCCGCGCGAGCGGACATATTTCTGCTTCAGCAGCGACAGCTGCAGGAAGAAGAGTTCCTCGAATTTCAAGCGGTAGGTCGCCTTCTGCAGCGCATAGGCGTCTTTCGGGAAATGGATGTTGCGCAAGGCGTACTGGAGCGGCACCAGGGCGTTGTCCCGCAGGACGTACTCGGGCAGCGTCTCCTGGATTTCCGGCAGGCAGAGCGCGAGGGCGGCGGACTGCAGCTTGCACATCACCTTCCCGGTGATCCCGCCCGTCTTGAGTTTCTCGGTGCTGGGATACACCCCCGTCAGGGTTCCCTGGGCCATCGCGCCGTCCTGGGGCACGTCCACCTCGGGATGGACGATGTTGAAACGCCCTCCGAAAGCCTGCGGCTTGCCGAAAAAGAGGAAGGTGGAACCCGGCACGAGGCGCTGGTAGTTCCAGCGGATGCCTTTGAAGAACACCATCTCCATCCGGCCGGACTCGTCCTCGACGATGATGGACAGGCGCTTGACCGCGCCCCAGTGGATGGGGTCCGTCTCCTGCGAGACGATGCTGCTCGAGGGGCCGTACAGGGTGCGCGTGACCACTTTCGCCAGGATCTGGACACAGGCGAGGTCCGCCGCCACCCGGGCGATGGGCGTGATGCCGCTGCGGTCGATATAGCGGAACGGATACAGGTGGATGAGGTCCGAGAGGGTCTCGATCCCGAGTTCGCGCCGCAGCAGTTCGGCCCGTTTCGGACCCACTCCGCTGAGGTACTGGATGCTCGTATTCAGTTCCGTTGCCATAGACGCCGTTTTTACTTGATGGTGAAGTTCAGGCTGCCGGTGAAGGGGGCGGAAGCGCCGCCCAGCAGCAGCACTTCGTCCGGGGCGGAGCCGCTTTCCAGGTATTCGGGGCCGTCGACACGCAGCGTGCCTTCCCAGAGTTCCAGCAGGACGCAGCGGACGGCCTGGAGGCCGCCTTCATACGGCCAGAGTCCGAAGGTCGGATCGGCGCCCTGCGGGCCGGGACCCACGTAACGGATGCCCCTCAGCCCGTGGGGACGGACCGAAACGCCGAAGCGGGTCTGCCCGGCGGGCTGCGTCTCGGGCGTGATGGCATATTCTACGTGCAGGCGGGTCGGGGAGAGGGCGTACTCCATCTCGAAGACCAGGCTGCTGCCGTCGTCGAAGCGGTAACGGGTTTTCGTATAGTATTTCTCCTCGCCGCCCGCGCGGCGGTCTTCCGTGGTGATCACTTCTTCCGCGGCGCGCCTGGGATCCGGCTGTCCGGACGGGTGCAGGACTGCGGGCCGTATGCTCAGGATGAGCGTCATCGGGTCGAAGCCGATCTCGGCGGGGGTGTAGCGCGACGGGGTTTCCAGTTCCACGCTGCGCCGGGTGATCACGGTCCCGTCGGGACGCAGGAAGGTCAGCAGCAGGTGGTTCTCATAGACGCCACCGGACGGGGACAGCTGCAGCCGGAGCAGGCCGGTCCGCTTTGTGGGGATGTCCAGCCGGGCCTCCCCGGATGCGACGCCCTGGCCGTCGGCGAACTGTTCCCACAGGATGTTCACCGCGGAAGGCTCGCCGGAATCCGAGTTGTTGATGATCGGGATCCGGACCCGGCGAGCGGCCTTGACGCGCTCGACGGCGGGGTATACCTGGACGGTTCCGTCCCCGGGCAGCGGGCCCTCTTCGGTACTCCTCCCGCAGGAGAGCAGGAGGAGCACCGTCAGGAAAGACAGGGTGATGGAGAGTCTCGGCATCATCGTCCGCCTCCGCCGTGCCCGCCTCCGCTGAAGCCGCCTCCGCCGCCGAAGGAAGTGCCTCCGCCGAAGCCGCCCCAGCTTCCGCTGCTGCTGCCGCCACCGCTGTAGGATGAGACGGGCGCGCCTGCCGAAGCGGCGTTGGTGATGGCGCGCGACAAGGTGTTGGTCATGCTGATGAGGGTGTCGAGCGTCGGGTAGTCATAGACCATCGTCTTCTCGAAGAGGACCGGATCGATGTCCTTCAGCTGCTTAGCGACCTTGTCCGCCACGCCCAGCAGGGCGCCGAACACGAGGTACTCCTGCCAGAGGTGGGCCTCGATGGTCTCGCGTTCTCCCGTGAGCGTAAAGTCTTCGAGGAATTTCTTGAAGCCGATCAGCCCCTGCGCCATCTGCTGGCCTTGCTGCGTGTACTTTTCGCCGGTCATCCAGCCCTTCTCCCGCAGCGTATTCTTGCCCATGTCTTCAACCTTGCTGGTCCAGTTGTAAAGACGCCGGGTGTTGCCCTTGGACCAGGTGGAGAATTCCTTGTCCTGCAGGATGCCGTCTTCTCCGGAGGCCTCCATCATCATGCTCTTCAGGTCCTTTCCGACGGAGTCGATGCCCTGGTGGCTCTTCTTGGAGAAGGTGATCTCGACCTTGCCTTCGGCGTCCTTGCGGACGTCCAGCACGCCGGTATAGATCATCCGGAGGATCTCCGCCGAGGCGAGGGCGTTCCGTTTGCGGTCTTCGCCCAGGCGGGTGAGGGTGTAGTCCGAAGCGATCAGGTCGCCGCCGAAGGGGATTTCCCGGCTCCATCCAATCACGTCGGGGTTCATGCCCAGTACCTGCCGCTTGTCTTTCCGGGAAACTTTCCCGGTAAACTTCCGGTAGTATTTCCGGCCGAAGAGGAACAGGAGGATCATGGTGATGAGACTGGCGATGTCGGCAAACACGTCGTCTTCCTCTTCGCCTCCCGTCGGGCCGAAATCGGCCCCTTCCATCGCGCGGTCCAGCACTTCCTGGAAATCGCGTTCCTGGACGCTGGGGGAGGTGAACAGCCCCTTGTTGAAGCGGAGCAGCGCGATGACGGAACTGTAGTATCCGAACGGCTCCGACGATTCGAGGACGACCTTGCCGTCCTCGAAGGAGGCCGTTCCGTTGAAACCGAAGCCCCAGACGCGGGTGTTGGTGGTGTCCAGCTGCGCGTGGACGGAGGCCGTGTCGGTCTGGATGGTCACGCGGACGTGCTGCGGCGGCGCCTTGAGCTCGTCGTTGACCAGCTGCATGTGGAACATGTCGTAGTCGTTCAGGGTCTTGATGGCCCTCTTCATGCCGTAGAAGACGTGGAAGACGTGATGCCCGTACTCGCCGATGCCCCAGCACAGTTCAGCGCCGTCGGATTTGTGCACGATGCCGCTTTTCCCCGTCTTCTGGCTGCGGCTGAGGTCCACGTTCCACTCGCCCACGTCGGTGAACTGCTGGCCGCCATTGTAGTTCTCGTCCAGCACGTGGAGGTTGAGGATCTCGATGTCGCCGAGGTTCTCCCGGGGGAGATACCACTCCGTGATGCTGTCGCCCGTGTCGATGTCCCAGACCTCGTGGAAGCCGACGACGCCGTGGGAGTACAGGGTGACCGTGATGTCCAGGTCGTGTACTCTCTGTTCATCGGCAAAGGCGGCAAAGGTCGAAACCAATGCCGCCAGGATAACTGTCCAGCGTTTCATGCCTAGATCTTGAGGGAAGGCATGTCGGCCTTCTTCTCCTCGATCTTGAGGTAATCGCGGGTCTTGAAGCCGAACATGGCCGCCACGAAGGAATCCGGAATCTGGCGGATGAGCTTGTTGTATTTGGTCGCGGTGTCGTTGTACACCATCTTGCTGGTACGGACCATGTTGGTGTACTTGTCGACGGCGTCCATCGCCGTGGCGTAGTTCTCGTTCGCCTTGAGCTCGGGGTACTTCTCCACCACGACGTTGAGACGGGTGGCGATCTGGCCCATCAGCGCTTCCTGCGCATCGGCTTCCTCGGCGGTGCTGCTGCCGTCGATGGTGCGGCGCTGGGCGATCACGTCCCGGAGCGTATTGTACTCGTGCTCGTTATAGGACTTGATCAGCTCGACCATGCCGGTCAGGGCATCCCAGCGGCTTTCCTGCTGGACGCCGATGGTGCTCATGGCATTCTTGCAGAGCTCGTCCTGGTTCACGAGCTTGCGCTGGACGGAAATCACCCACAAAACGAGGAGGATGACGATTGCAATGATAATGATAACAGCCATAATGCGGATCGTTAAGTGTTAAATTCGGATAAAGATACGCAATATTTTTATCATTTCGCTTTACCGCCCCAGTTTTTTGTACACCAGGTCGATGGCCGTGTAGCGGTGTTCCGCATTCCAGTGTTCGTGCAGGCCGAGCGGCTTCGAGAGCGGGGTGCCGTCGGCTTCGGGATCGTAAGTGACGCCGCTGATGGTCTCGGGAAGCGAGGCCGCCTCGACCAGGTACAGGTCGCTGTAGGGCAGGCTGCCGACCTCGGGCCATTCACTGGCCAGCAGGTCCAGGCCCACGGAATCGATGGCGAGCGGATCCAGCGAGAAGAGCAGCGAACAGGCCCAGTCCCCGCCGAAGGGCGCCATGTTCCACTTCGGCGCCGGGGCGCCGTTGCAGTCACGGGAGCCGTAGGTGCCGTCGATCAGATAGAGCAAGGTCTTGCCGCCCAGGTCCTTGTGCCCGATGAAATCCACCTGGCTGCTGTATTTGGCGTGCCCCCAGCGCTTGTCGGGATTCACGCCGTTGTGGGAGTTCTGGTGCCAGTCCTTGTCCAGGGAGGTGGCGCCGTACCAGTTCTTGCCGGTCAGCGTGACGCCCGGGCCGGTGTGGATCTTCAGCAGGGCGCTGTTGATCACGTAGTCGGCCTCCACGATGCACTTCGCCAGGCCGTACTGCTTCTCGCCGTAGCCCGGGGTGAAGGGGATGGCATTCTCCACGAACTCGCATTTCTCCCGGCCCTCGCCGCCGACGTTGTCCACGAAGCGGACCTTCGGGAAAGCGGCCTTGCAGCGATTGTAGAGCGCGTCGGTGAGGTAGCGGCTGGGCTCGCAGACGGTGATGTCCTCCTCGCGCACGCCGGCGCGCTTCACCAGGCTTTCCAGCAGGGCGAAGGTGACGTACGGGGAGCTGTTGAGCTCTTCATTGTCGGCATAGGCGAAAGTGTTGTTCATGTTGAGCTTGATGGCGATCTTCTCGCCCTTGCGATAGCCGCGGGGGCCCCGGCCGTGACTGGCGTTGAAATACTTGAAAAGAGCCTTCCAGGCGCGCCGGACGCATCTTTTTCCCGTCAGTTGGCGCAGGCCTTCCCGGACCATGTCCCGGGCCTTGCCCTGGTCGTTCCAGCGCTCCTCCCACCACATGCCGGTCTGTCCGTCCCAGGTGGCGACGCCGGGGTCGTGGATCCAGGCCACGCGTCCCGGATGCGGGCCCTTGCCGACGCCGATCGGCCGGTTGGGGACGTCGTTGTTCATCCGCGGGGTGCCGTCGGCGTGGCGCGGCCGCAGGACATCCACGCCGCGGGCGGCGTCCGGCTCGCTGACGATGTCCAGGTAGGTGCAGGGACCCAGGTCCGGATTCTTCCAGGACGAGACCTGCCAGACGACCTTCTTGTCCGGGGTGATCTCGAAGAACTGTACGCTGCCGGGCCATTCCGGGTGCGGACGGCCGGCCACCCAGTTGGTGATCAGCGTGTTGCCGTTCTGCAGGCGGGTCGCGGTCTGGAGGTTCCAGATGGGGAAGGGCAGGTCTTCCTGCGTGACTTCCCAGACGGTATTGCCCTCGCCGTCGATCTCACGGACGTAGTGCTTGCTGTCGCCGCCAATCAGGTAGTGGCCGTCGGGGAGCTTGTCCACGTGCCAGGCGAAGTGGCCGGGGATGCGCTTGAGGATCTCTCCTTCCTGCGAGATTTCCAGGATTTCCTGCTCCTGCATCAGGCCGAGCACGAAATTGCCTTCCGGGGTGAGCCGGACGTGGCGGAACTGCCCGTGGGTGCGGGTGTTCTCCGTCGGGACCTCGATCTCGCGGACCAGCTTGTCCAGCTTGGTGTTCCAGATGACGATCTTGCCGGGCGTGCCGTTGAGGGCGAAGAACACGATGTCAGGTGCCAGGGGCTGGCAGGAGTGGGATTCCGTGCCCTGCGGGCAGACATATTTCCAGAGCTGCTCGCCCTTGCGGTTGAGCAGGCCCAGCTGGGACATCGCGGCGTAGAGGATGTTGCCGTCCGGCAGCAGGCGCACGTCGTCGAATTCCTGCACGCGGTCCCATTCATCCCGGATGGGCAGGGTGTACTCGAAGTCTACCTTGCCGTCCTTGATGATGCGGAGCGCCTGCTTGTCGGGATTGCGGGTGTCCCATTCCCCGGCATAGGCGTATTCGGAATAGCGTTTGAGACTTTTGTCCTGTGCACCGGCGACGGTGGAAAACAGGGCCGGCAGGAGCAGGACGGAAAGGATGAATCTGTGGATGGTCATGGGATATCGGTCTTTAGCTGGCACTAATATACACTTTTTTTTCGCACCCGTACGCCGTGCATTTCCGTCAGGCAGGGAGGGTATTTCGTTCAAAGCACAAATGAAGGGGGTTGCATCCCTGCAGCCCCCTTCCGGCTCAAACTAATTTAACCAAAATCAATAGCCAGGATTCTGCATGGCTGTTGAAGTGTCTGCCGCATGGGGCGGTACTCTCTTTGATGCTAAGTTATGCTTTTCCACGCACTCCGACGCAATGCATTTCCGTCAGGACGGGCATCCATTTCGTTCAAAATGATAAAAGAAGGGGGCCGCGACGCTGCGGTCCCCTTCCGTTTCAGGATAAGTTAACCAAAATCAATAGCCAGGGTTCTGCAGGGCCTGCTTTTCGTCGGCGGTTAGCGGCTTGCCATCCTTGTAGATGTTGTCCAGGAAGTCCTGGGGGATCGGACGGTAGTAGTGCTTGTCCGCGCGGAAGTTCCCTCCGTTGTCGCTCTTGGCATAGTCCAAGCCGTTCACGTTCTGCGATCTTCCGGTAATGTCCTTCAGATCCTTGGAGTAGGCCTGGTCGTTGAAGATGAGGCGTTTCTCGAGGGTCTTGGTACGGGCGAGGTCCATCCAGCGGAGGTACTCGCCGTACATCTCGCGAGACTTTTCATTTAGCAGGTAGCACATGGCCTTGTCGAAGTCTGAGGTGTACCCGAGCTTGTCCATGATGGCCTGGTCCTCTTTCGGATAACTGCCGCTGGTGACCACGGGAAGCACGGAAGCTGTGGCGTTGGTAGCATCGCGGTAAGCTTCGTCATCCCATCCGCCGAGGGAATAGTAGTAGGAATTCCAAGGGTAGAAGGCACAGTTGGCCTGGAAGCCGTTGAGTCCGGACTTGTATGTGTTGAAATGGTAAGCGTTGCCGCCGTCCACATAGGCGTCGCGGACTTCTCCGGCCTTGAACTGGGCGCGGTCGCGGAGGGGTTTGAGCGTGGCGAGACCCTGATCGATGTTGCCCTTGCGGATCAGCGCCTCGGCCTTGAAGAAATAGTCTTCGGCGGAGCGGGCGAGCACGCCGTCGCGGTAGCCGGAACCGAGGTTGTTGGCGTTCACGGCACCGTCCAGGTACTTGTTCAAGGGGGCGAGCAGGGTATTGTAGTCCGGTGTCATGGACGTTCCGACGATGTTGCCGGCGTCGTCGTAGATGTAGAGGGCCATGATATTGGGAATCTGCTTGCCGGTGTGATAGTCGGTGCGCGTGTAGGAAGTGAAGCTCGGCGCCTTGTCCACGTTGACCTCGTTCTTAAAGTATTTCTGTCCGTAATCAGTGCGGTTGATGATGTACATGGAAGAGAGGTACTCACCGTCGTTGCTGGGGAAATACTCGTTCGCGATGTACTCGGTTCCCTGGACATTGATCTTGCCGCCGCTGGCGTTGTTGACGGCATAGGTGGTCTTGAAAGACTTCCAGAAGCGGGAGTCGTTCTCGAGATCATAAAGGAAGTAGGCGTAAGACGGTGTGGTCTTCATGCGCTGGTATTCACGCGCGCCGGCCAGGTCTCGTTTCATGAGCGGGAAGGACTGGTACCAGGCGGTGAACAGGGCGAGTCCCCAGTTGGCCTTGCGGTTGCTGACCTCGGAGTCGGAACTGCCGGAGGTAAGGACGAGCTCGGTGTTGGTCTCGGTGATGGAGGTGTCGTAAGCGGTAAAGTTGGCATACAGGTCGTTGAAGTCATTGGCCAGCGGGTGCGCGCCGATGACTTCGTCGGCATACTTGATCACGGCGTCGAGGTCGGCATTCTTGTAGGGCTCGTTCCATGCGCTGTTGATCTCGGAAGCCCTCCAAAGGTGGGCTTTGGCGAGATAGTGGGCGGCTGCGTACTTGCTTACCTTGTTGATTTTGGCGAGGGATGCGTCTGCAGGCAGCATGGAATAAGCCTGCTCAAGATCGGAGATGATCTGCTCGTAGACATCCTTCTGCGGGTTGCGGGTAAAGTCGCGGGACGGAGTGGTCGGTGGCTCCAGCACGAGGGGAATGTCACCGAACTGCATCGTCAGGAAGAGGTAGTCGAAACCGCGGACGAAATAGGCGGTGCCGAGGGCAACGCTCTTGGTGCCTTCCTCAGCGAAATAAATCAGGGAATTGGCCTGGGCGATGTTCTTGTAGAGCTCGTTCCAGAAAGTGGTGATAGCCTGGGTATTGGAGTTGACGCGCGGCTGGACGACGGAGCCCAGACGGGCGTCATAGTCGTTCCACATGCCGTTGGAGGCGTCACCTGCGACCATGAACTCGTCGGTGCCGTAGTTGGTGTAGCAGTAGCTGGACTCGTTGGAGAAGAAGTAGTTGAAATTCAGATAGAGGCTGTTGGCGAGGGATGCCTGCCCTTCCGGGGTAGAGAGCCAGTCCGTGGACGGGGCGTCCCTCCTGACTTCCTCCAGGAACTTGTCGGTGCAGGAGGTGGCCAGGAGCGCACCCGCCATCACGACGCAGCCGAAAGCTTTGATAATATTTTTCATATCCTTGATTCCTTTAAATGATTAGAAACCGATATTGACACCGAAGACGAGGCCGCGGTTGAAGGAGGTTCCACCGAACTCGGCATCCATCCAGAAGGCGTTCTGGAAGATGGAGAAGGGGTTCTTGAGCTGTGCGCTGAACTTGACGTTGCTCAGTCCGATCTGGTTCACGAAGGCCTTGGGAAGGTTGTACGCGATGGAAATCTGGCGGACCTTGAGGTAGGATGCGTCGTGCTGGAAGCGGATGCCGGAGTAGGAGTCTCCGCCGGCGGTGTTCCAGTAAGGGCGCTGGTACATCCTGTCGTTGATGGCAGTGTTAGTCTCGTTCCAGTAGTTCATGGCGCGGACAGGCTCGCGGCCGCCCTGATACTCGCCGTGCTGGGCGACGAAACCGAGGTTACCGTAGATGAAGATACTGGCTTCCCAGTTCTTCCAGGAGAAGGTGTTGGTGAGGCCGACATTCCAAAGCGGGCGGGTGTTGCCGATGATCACGCGGTCGTAGTTGGAGTCGATCTTGTAATCGGGCTTTCCGTCAGGGCCGCTGATGTCCACGGGCTTGACCATACCGGGCGCGAACTTGGATCCGTTGGCGTTGAACTTCTCTATTTCGGCGAGGTCTTGCGCGGAGTCGGTCCAAAGTCCGGCGGACTTGAAGCCGTAGAGGACGTTGATAGGCTGTCCGATGAAGAGACCGGAACCTTCCATGTCCTCCTTGCCGCTCTGGAGCTCGATGATCTTCTCCTTGGCGAAGGAGAGGTTGAGCGTAGTGCGCCAGGAGAAGTCGCGGTTGTTGATGTTGACGGTGTTGAGCGTGAAGTCGAAACCGTGGTTGGAGGTTTTGCCGACGTTGTCCTTGGTGCTGCTGAAGCCGGAGACGGACGGGAGCGAGACGTTGAAGATTAGGCCGTTGGTGTACATCTGGAAGAGGTCGATCACACCACTGATACGGCCCTTGAGCACGGAAAAGTCGATACCGACATTATACTGCTGCGTGGTCTCCCAGGTGATATTCTTGTTCGCGAAGGAGGTCGGCATGGTGTAGACGGTCACGCCCTCCTTGCCGCTGACGGAAGTGCTGGGGTTGAGTGTGTCCTTGGTCGCATAGGGGCCGACGGAATAGTTGCCGGTAAGACCCCAGCCGGCGCGGAGCTTGAGCTGGTCGATCCAGTTGACGCTTTTCATCCAGGGCTCTTGGTCGAGTCTCCAGGCGAAGGAGACGGACGGGAATCCGTGCCACTTGCGGCCGTCGCCGAGCTGGGAGGCACCGTCGTAGCGGTAAGTGGCGGTGATGACGTAGCGATCCTTGAAGGAATAGTTGACGCGGGCCATGTAGGAGGCGAGCTGGGTTTCGGTCAAGGTGTTGAAATCCGGCTCGCTTTGAGGCTTATAGGTCTTGGAGTTGATGCCCCACCATTTCTGGTCCCATCCCATGAAGACGTTGGTACCGTTCATGTTATACAAGCGCGTGTACATGGTGGACATGGCCTCCTGGAGCAGCGTGACGCCGACGGCGTGGTCGCCGAAGGTACGGTTGTAATTAATGGTGTTATCGAGCACCCAGTCAAAGTTCTTGCTGGCGTTGGAACTGACATAGTCGGCGCCCAGGTCCTGACGGTTGGTGGACTCGATGCCGAGGTAACGGTAGCTCTGGTTGAAGCGGAGTTGCGGACCGAAGTTGGAACGGAAGGTCAGTCCCTTGAGCGGTTCCCACATCTGTCCGAGGTCGAACTGGGCATAGAAGCTGGCGGAGATGTCATAACGGAGATTGGAAACGACGGACTTGCCGACCTCGTCGATGACGGTAGAGATGGTGGAGTCGCCGCCCGGGTAGGGAACGCGGTTGCCGGCGGAGTCATACGGAAGGGCGTAGGAGAAAAGGTTGCGCCCCTTGCCGTGCAGGGAGTTCGGGATGCTGGAGGCACGCGCGTTGCCGTTGTCGATACCATATTCCTGGTCGGAGAAGCGGCCGGTCAGGGTGCCACCCATCTTGAACCACTTGACAGGGGTGATGTCCACGTTGGTACGGAGGGTGTAACGGGTGTATTCCTGTCCGATGTTGGTACCCTGGTTCTTGAGGTAACCGATGGAAACGTAGGCATTCATCTTGTCGGTGCCGCCGGAGGCGCTCAGGGAGTGCTCCTGTGTGATACCGATGCGGTCGGTGTACTTCGTCCAGTCGGTGGAGACGACCTTGGAACCGTCCCATTTTCCGGAGTAGGCGGCCTGCTCAGCCGGGGTCATGGAACTGAACTGCTCGGCGGTGAGCCCCCAACCCTTGAGGATGTTCGCCCAGGAGACGTTCTCGCCGGTGGAGGTATAGACGGACTCGTCACCGTAGGCGGTGAAGATGGAGCGGTCGTTGGCGAGGTTCGGCTGGTCGGCGCGGGGGCCGAGTCCGGCATAGTAGTAACCCCAGCGGCGCCACTCGATGTATTCCTGCGCGTTCATCATGGGAACGACGTCATAGATTTTCTCGGCGGTGATGGTCCCGGAGTAATTGAGCGTGAGCCGGTCCTTGGTGCCTCGCTTGGTGGTGACGAGGATGACGCCGTTACCGCCCTGTGCACCATAGATGGCGGTGGCGGAGGCGTCCTTGAGGACCTGGATATCCTGGATGTCCTGCGGGTTGAGCATGTCCATGCCGATGTTCTTGGAGATCACGCCGTCGATGACGATGAGCGGGTCGTTGCTGGCACCGGTGGAGTTGACGCCACGGATGCGGATGGAACCGACCTGGCCAGGACGCTCGTTGGACGTGATATAGACGCCGGCTGCCTTGCCCTGGAGGGCTTCGACGGCATTGTTGCTGGGGTTCGATACGAGTTGGTCCGAGTTGACGGAGACCATGGCACCGGTAACGTCGCTCTTGCGCATCGTACCGTAACCGACCGCCACGGCTTCCTCGAGCAGCAGTGAGTCATCCTGGAGGGAGACGTTCATGTTGGCCGCTGCGTTCACGCGCTGGGTGACGTAGCCGATGCAGGAGACTTCGAGGGTCGTGCCGGGAGCGACGCGGATCTGGAAGTTGCCGTCCACGTCCGTGATGACACCGTTGGTGGTGCCGGGGACGACGACGGAAGCTCCGACGATCGCTTCTCCCTTGGAATCCACAACTTTACCCCGGGAGACCTGCTGCGCGAACGCCGCCGTCCCCGAGAGGAGCAAAGCCACGACAGTCGCAAGCGCCATCAGCGCTTTGCGCCAGGTTGAGAAAATAGATTTCATCAAGCTTTAGGATTTTGGTTGAACAATAAAGGTTATTAAAAAAAAGGTTTTCTTCGGGTTAAATAGAAAAGGGGCGGAACTTTTTCATCAGTTTAGTACGCCCCCTTCCAATCCTAACCATAATCTACCTTACAAATACAGGAACTTTTCTTATAAAACCTCGTCAACGCTAAAGATTACATGGGGCTCCAAACCGGTCAAAAAGAGACGGTAAAACGGTCAATGGTTTTTTCTTCGCGCACTTGTGTGTGTACAATGCAGGAAAATGGTTATTTTGTGGTCAGAAAGAGAATCGTGTATGAACCGTACCCGCCTTTGTCTCCTCTTCCTCTGCCTGTGCCCGCTTCTGGCCTCCGGACAGGAAATCCGCCTGTCCAACCGCTTCGTCATCAGCATGGATTTCGACGCGCAGGGCCGCCTGTGGGTCGGAACGGAAGAAGGATTGAACCTTTTTGACGGCATCAGTTGCAGTTCTTTCCCGAAAAGCGCGGACGGGCTGCCTTCCAACCAGATCAATTACGTACTTGCCGACCGGGACGAGCCCCTGGTCTGGATCGCGATGCAGAAAGCGGGACTGGCCTGCTACGACCTGCGGACGGGCACTTTCCGCTCTTTCCGGGCCGGTGAGGACGCGGACTCCCTGCCGGACGACGACGTCTCGCACATCGCCCAGGCGCCCGACGGGGCCATCTGGGCGGGGACCTTCTCGAAAGGCCTCTGCCGCCTGGACAAGGCGACGGGCCGTTTTACCCGATATACGGCTGAGACCGTCCCGGAGATGCGGGACGTCCCGATGCATACCTTCACCTTCCGCGGCGACCAGCTCGTCCTGGGTTACTGGAGCGGCGGCGTTACCCTCCTGTCGCTTTCGGACCACTCCCGGACCGACCTCCGCCACGATCCGGCGGATCCCGCCTCGCTGCCTTCCGACGTGGTCCGCGCCGTGCTGGTGGACAGCAAGGCGCGGATCTGGATAGGTACGTCCGAAGGCCTTTCCCTTTACACCGGAGTCGGCAGCCGCTGCATCAATTACCGGCACCGCCCCGGCGTGCCGGGGTCCATCCCGGCAGGCATGGTGTATGACTTGAAAGAAGACGCGCGCGGGCGCCTGCTCGTAGCCACCGAGTCGGGCGTCGTGGCGGCGCTGGACATCGCCGGCAACGGCCCCGTGCCGCAGAATGCGAACTTCGTCCCGCAGGCGCGTTCCGGGCGCGAGCGGCTGACGGGCATCCGTGCCCTGGCCCTGGACCGCTTCTCGAACCTCTGGCTGGGCACCTACGGCAACGGCGTGCAGTTCCGTGCCGGAGCGGCGACCGGAGCCGGCATGCTGGAGCATTTCCCGGGCGAGCCGGACCAGCCTGAGGTGCAGGTCATCCTGCCCGACTCCCGCGGCCGCATATGGATGATTACGGCGGACCAGGAACTCGAACTGCTGGAAGGGGAGCGGCGCTCCCGGATCTCCCTGTCGCCCTCCGACCCGCCCGTGCGGGCTCTGCTGGAAGATGGCCGCCGCATGTGGGTGGGCACCGACCTCGGCCTGTTCGCCCTGGACGCGAATACGAAAAAGGTGGAAGAGACCTGGAACATGCGTGGCGGCCTTCCGGACGACCTGGTCCGCTGCCTGCTCAAAGACGGCGCCGGACGGCTCTGGCTGGGTACTTTCGGGCACGGGCTTTCCGTCTATGGTCCGGGTATGGAAACGCTGGCACATTATGACCGGCACTCCGGCCTGCTTTCCGATACGGTCAACCACCTGATGAAGGACCGGTCCGGCCGGATCTGGGTGGCCACGGCTTCCGGCCTGGTGCGTTTCGATGACGGTCCGGATGCCATTTCGGCGACTTTCCCGACGCTCGAGGGCATCCCCGGGGACAATATCCGCGCCCTGGCGGAAGACACGTCGGGCAACGTGTGGATGAGTACCAACGACGGGATCGGCTGCCTCCGCCCGGACGGGAAGACGCTGTTCTTCGACCGGCGGGACGGCCTGCCCGACGGCAATTATTACGGCGGTTCGGTCGTGGTCGGACAGGACGGCCGGTTCTGGTTCGGCAGTACGGACGGTGTCGGCTGGGTCGACCCCGCCGTCCTGCTTTCGCCGGTCACCCTCCCGGCGGTGGATTTCCTTTCCACTCCGGAGGATCTGACGGCCGATTACCGGGACAACAACCTGACCGTGCGCTTCTGCGTGCCGGACTATGCCTATTCCGGGCGCGTGGAATATGCCTACCGCGTACCGGACCTGGACGACGGCTGGCGTCCCTGCGGAACGGAACTCGAGTTCCACCAGCTGCCTTACGGGCGCCATGTCCTGGAGGTACGCGCCCGCCTGCATTCCCAGGATTGGGACGAAGGCTTTTCTTCAGCCACGCTGACCGTCAAGCCGCCCTTCTGGCTGAGCTGGGGGGCGAAGGCGGCCTATCTTCTGCTCGCAATCGCCGCGCTTGTCTGCGCCGCCTTGTTCGGCCGGCGCCGCATGGCCCGGAAGAACAGTGAGCGGCTCGAGCGGGAGCGCTTGCTCCAGGAGCGGCAGGTCAACGAGGAACGGACGGTCTTCTTCACGAACATTACCCACGAACTGCGCACGCCGCTGACGCTGATCCTCGGCCCGCTGGAAGACCTGTCGGAAGAGGCCACGATCCCCGCTCCGGCACGCAGCCGCATCGGCAAGGTGAAGCAGAGCGCCCGGCAGCTGCTGGGGCTGGTGAACCAGCTCCTGGAGTTCCGGAAGACCGAAACACGCAACCGGCGCCTGACCGTCCGGCAGGGCGACCTGTCTCGCTGCGTGGAACTGGTCGGGGAACGCTTCCGGGACCTGTCTTCGAACAAGGCGGTCCGCTTCGTGCTGGCCGTCGAGCCCGGCATCCGGCTGCAGTTCGACGACGAAGCCATCACCATCATCCTGAACAACCTGCTTTCGAACGCGCAGAAATACACGCCCTCCGGGCAAATCGTTCTGGCACTCCAGCGGGAAGGGGACAAAGTCGCCATTACGGTCAGCGACAGCGGCTGCGGTATCTCCGCCGCCGACCTGGAACGCATCTTCGACCCGTTTTTCCAGGTTCCCGGAACGCACCAGGCCTCCGGCACCGGCGTGGGGCTGGCCCTGACGAAGTCCCTGTGCGACCTGCACCACATCGACCTCCAGGTCCGGAGCGAACTGGGCCGGGGCAGCGAATTCCGCCTGCTGCTCGACCCGGCGGAGGACTATCCCGAGGCGCTGCATCCCGACCCGGAACTGCCGGAGGAGCCGGAAGCCGAAGCGGA
The DNA here is from genome assembly GCA_947167015.1 of uncultured Bacteroidales bacterium. Classification (GTDB taxonomy): domain Bacteria; phylum Bacteroidota; class Bacteroidia; order Bacteroidales; family UBA932; genus Cryptobacteroides. The sequence continues at coordinate 2,002 of CAMVGM010000031.1, read as the reverse complement.
ACCTGCCGGCGACGCCGAGCGCACCCGCATCTTGGTCGTGGAGGACAACCCGGACATCCTGGAGTACATCCGGGAGTCGCTGGAAGGCGAGTACGGGGTCCTGCTCGCCGGCAACGGCCGGGAGGGCCTGAAATCCGCCATCCGGGACATTCCGGACATCATCGTCAGCGATATCATGATGCCCGTGATGGATGGCCTGGATATGCTCAAGGCCATCCGGCAGGACGTCCGCACCTCCCATATCCCGGTCATCCTGCTGACCGCGCGCGGCTCCGACGAAGACCGCGTGGAAGGCTATGACGTCGGCGCCGACAGCTACCTGGTCAAGCCTTTCCGCAAGTCTTTGCTGCTCAGCCGTATCCGTAACCTGCTGGAGCGCCGGAAGCAGCTGCGCGCCGAAGTCACCGAGTCCGGCACCTCCGTCGGCCTGTCGACGGTGGACAACGAGTTCCTGTCGCGCTACACCCGCTTCGTGGAGGAGCACATGGGGGACGAGAAGATCGACATCGCGACCCTGGCCGGCGAGTTCGCGATGAGCCAGTCCACCCTGTACCGGAAGGTGAAGGCCGTTTCCGGCCTGTCCCCGAACGAACTGATCAGAAACATCCGGCTCAACCGGGCAGCGCAGTTGCTGAAAGACCCGCAGCTGAGCGTCTCCGAGGTCGCCTGGCAGACGGGCTTCGGCAGTCCGGTCTATTTCCGGACCTGCTTCAAGGAACGCTACGGCGTCACCCCGACGGAGTTCCGCGAGAAATAAAAAGAAACCGCCCTTTCCGGGGCGGTTTCTTTATTATATCTGAAAGGTAATCAGTGCCTTACAGCTGCGGACCGGCGGCGACGAGCTTCTTGCCCGCCTCGTTGCTCTCGTACTTCTTGAAGTTCTTGATGAAGCGGCCGGCGAGGTCCTGAGCCTTCTCGTCCCAGACCTTCGGGTCGGCGTAGGTGTCACGCGGGTCGAGGATGCCGGTATCGACGCCCTTCAGCTCGGTGGGAACCTCGAAGTTGAAGTAAGGGATCTGCTTGGTCGGAGCCTTGTCAATGCTGCCGTCCAGGATGGCGTCGATGATGCCGCGGGTATCCTTGATGGAGATGCGCTTGCCGGTGCCGTTCCAGCCGGTGTTCACGAGGTAAGCCTTGGCGCCGCTCTTCTCCATGCGCTTCACGAGCTCCTCGGCATACTTGGTCGGGTGCAGCTCCAGGAAGGCCTGGCCGAAGCAGGCGGAGAAGGTCGGGGTGGGCTCGGTGATGCCGCGCTCGGTGCCGGCCAGCTTGGCGGTGAAGCCGCTCAGGAAGTAGTACTTCGTCTGCTCGGGGGTCAGGATGCTCACCGGAGGCAGCACGCCGAAGGCGTCGGCGCTCAGGAAGATGACCTGCTCGGCGGCAGGGCCCTGGCTTTCCGGACGGACGATCTTCTCGATGTGGTAGATCGGGTAGCTGACGCGGGTGTTCTCGGTGACGCTCTTGTCGTTGAAGTCGATCTTGCCGTTGGCGTCCACGGTCACGTTCTCGAGGAGCGCGTCGCGGCGGATGGCGTTGTAGATGTCGGGCTCGGACTCCTTGTCGAGCTTGATGACCTTGGCGTAGCAGCCGCCCTCGAAGTTGAAGACGCCCTCGTCGTCCCAGCCGTGCTCGTCGTCGCCGATGAGCAGACGCTTGGGGTCGGTGGAGAGGGTGGTCTTGCCGGTGCCGGACAGGCCGAAGAAGATGGCGGTGTTCTCGCCGTTCATGTCGGTGTTGGCGGAGCAGTGCATCGCGGCGATGCCCTTGAGCGGCAGATAGTAGTTCATCATGGAGAACAGGCCCTTCTTCATCTCGCCGCCGTACCAGGTGTTGAGGATCACCTGCTCCTTGCTGCTCACGTTGAAGGCGACGCAGGTGTCGGAACGGAGGCCCAGTTCCTTATAGTTGTCCACCTTGGCCTTGGCGGCGCAATAGACGAGGAAGTCGGGCTCCTGGTCGAACTCGGCCTGGTTCATCGGACGGATGAACATGTTGGTCACGA